>NZ_JAGGMS010000001.1:8531833-8832500 GCF_017875555.1 Amycolatopsis magusensis
CGCGCCGCTGAGCAGTTCGTCCGCCCGGAAACCACCGTCCTCCAAGGCGATGCCGGTTTCCGCGACCAGTTCGCCGAGCGCCAGGTCGTCGGCCGCCGCGCGCAGCCGTTGCCAGACCCGCTCGGCCAGTGAAACCTCGAAGCGCTTACCGTTGCGGCGCAACCAGTCTTCGACCTCGGCCAGCGAGAACACCGGACTGGATGCGGTTCCGCCGACCGGACGCGGGAAATCGTCGTAACGGCGGCGCCAGTTGCTCACCGCCGCCCGGCCCACGTCGACCAGCCGGGCGATGTCGCCGGCGGTCACGGTCGCTTCATTCATAACGACATGCTAATCCACGGCACAATCACTTGTGTATTGAGTTCACAACATGCTCTACTGGAAGCATGACACAAGAATTCCGTGTGGTGGTCGACACGGATCCAGGGCTCAACCGCAAGGGCAACGAGGACGCCGCCTACGCGGGTTCCCGGGTGCTCGTGCTCGCCGACGGCATGGGCGGGCACACCAGCGGTGAGGTCGCCAGCGCACTGGCCGTGGACGCACTGCGAGAACTGGACAAGGAACCGCACGAGGACCTGACCGGCGCGCTCGCCGGAGCGGTCGCCGAAGCGGGCAGGCTGCTCGACGAGCACGCGCCGGCCGGCGCGGGCACCACGGTCACCGCGATGCTGTGGAACGGTCCCAGGTTCGGCCTGGCGCACATCGGCGACTCACGGGGTTACCTGCTGCGCGACAGCGTGCTCTACCAGATGACCCGCGACCACACGCTGGTGCAGACCCTGGTCGACGAAGGGCGCATCACGCCGGAGGAGGCCGAGGTCCACCCGCGGCGCTCGATGCTGGTGCGCGCGCTGCAGAGCGGGAGCACGCACGAGCCGGACCTCTCGGAGCACGAAGCGGTGCCGGGAGACCGGTTCCTGCTCTGCTCGGACGGGCTGACCGACGTGGTCAGCGACGAAGCCATCCGCGAGGTGCTGGACAGCGTCGCCGACCCGGACGCCGCGGTGCGCCGGCTGATCGACCTGGCCAACGCCGGCGGCGGGCCGGACAACATCACCTGCCTGCTGGCCGACTACCTCGGCGAGTCAGCCTAGGAACGCGCGCACGGACGCGGCGATGCCCTGTTCGTCGAGTCCGTGCGCCACGTCGTGATCGGCCATGCCGCCGTAGATGCGCACCTCGCGATCGCGGCGGACGCCCAGGGAAAGCAGGCGGTGCGGGCGATCGGTGAGCGCTTCGGCCACCTGGTGCGCCGAAGTGCCCGCCAGGTACGGCTCGACGAGCACCACGTCAGGGCTCGCGCCGTCCACCGCGGCACGCAGCCCGGCCGCGTCGAACGGGCGCACGGTCGCGGTGTAGAGCACGGTCACGTCCAGCCCGGCGGTCGCCGCGAGCACCCGGTCCAGCATCGGGCCGACGGCGAGCACCACCCCGCGGCCACCGCGGCGCAGCACCTGGAAACCCGCGCCGATGAACGGTTCCGCGTTGACCGCTTCGGATAGTCGCAAGTAGACACTCGAGTCCCCCGGCAGCGACTCGCAGAGCAGCCTGCGTGCCTCGGCCGGGTGTCCCGGCACGTGCACGGCCCAGCCGGGCAGCGAGTCGATCAGCGCGACGTCCCCCGGTGACTGGTGCGTGCGCCCGGCGTAGGACATGTCGTAGGACGCCCCGGAGGACACCAGTACCGCGCCGACGCCCTGATGCCCGAGATCCAGCTTCACCTGCTCGAACGGGCGCTCCACCAGGAACGACGCGAAGGTGTGCACCACCGGGCGCATGCCGGAGAGCGCCAGCCCGCCCGCGACGCCGACCAGCAGCTGTTCGCGGATGCCGACGTTGATCACCCGGTCCGGGTGGCGGCGGCGGGTCGCGCGCACCCGGTCCACCGAGATGTCGGCGAGCACCAGCGCCAGCCGCGGGTCCACCGCCATCGCTTCGTCCATTGTGGACGTGAATTCGTCGCGCATGCTCGTCATCGGCTCAGCCCTTCCGTTCCACTTCGGCGATCACGGCCAGCGGTCGCCCCGGGTGCGGGGCGGTGAAGGCTTCGTGGAGCGCTTCGTGGTCGCGGCCGTCGACCGTGCGCGTCTCCCAGCCCTCCACCGCGAAGCGCCGCGCGATGCCGCCCGGCCAGCCGAGGCTGGCGGACTGGTTGTCGACCACCACCGCCGTCAGCGCTTCCATGCCTTCCCGCCCGGCGAGCGCGATCGCCTCGTGGTTGGAGCCTTCGTCCAGTTCGGCGTCCCCGAGGAGCACCACCACCCGCGCGTCGATCCGCTGGGCGCGCAGGCCGTAGACCTCCCCCACGGCGATCCCGAGCCCGTGCCCGAGCGAGCCGCTGGAGATCTCCACGCCGGGCACGCGCAACCGGTCCGGGTGCATGCCGAGCCGCGACTCCGCCCCCGCCCAGCCGAGGAGGTCGCCCTCGGGCAGGAAGCCCTTCGCGGCGAGCACCGCGTAGTAGGCCATCGGCCCGTGCCCCTTGGAGAGCAGGAACCGGTCGCGGCGCGGGTCGTTCGGCTGCCGCGGTGAGATGTCCAGCACCCGGTCGTAGAGCACCCACAGAACGTCTACAGTGGACGTAGCCGCGGCGGAGTGCTTCTCGTCGCCGGTCATCAGGCCGATCAGCCGGGGCAGCTCGTGGTAGCCGGTGGCGGTGGTGGTCATGTTCACGACCGTGCAACCTCGACCTAAGTCGAAGTCAAGGCTATGGTGGCCGGGTGACCAAACTCGCCGACCACCTCAGCATCGGGCAGGTCTCCGAGCGCAGCGGGGTGCCGCACACCGCCCTGCGCTTCTACGAGGACAAGGGCTTGATCCACTCCGAGCGCTCCGCCGGGAACCAGCGCCGGTACGCGCGCTCGGTGCTGCGCCGGATCGCCTTCATCCGGGCTGCCCAGCGGGTCGGGCTGAGCCTGGAGCAGATCAGCGAGGCGCTGTCCACGCTGCCGAAGGACCACGCGCCGACGAAGGCCGACTGGACCCGGCTCTCGCGCAACTGGCAGTCCGAGATCGACGCGCGGATCGACGCGCTGCAGCGCCTGCGCGACCGGCTCACCGGCTGCGTCGGCTGCGGCTGCCTCTCGCTGCGGGTCTGCGGCCTCTACAACCACGACGACCAGATGGCCCGCTTCGGCCCCGGTGCTCGATTGCTCAAACCCGCGGCCGAAGGCGGGGTTTGACGAGCCGCTCCGGGAAGTACCCTCGACAGGGAGCCGCCGAGAAGGAGCCTGATGCAACCTGGGACGGACGCCCCCGCGACGACGGGGCCGTGGACCGGCCTCACCGAGCGGGTCACCGGTGAGCTGGCCGGTTCGCTGAACCTGCGCCGCACCGCGTTGCGCCTCCTGGACCTGCTGTGCCCGGCGTTCGCCGACTGGGCCGTGCTGGCACTGCCCGAACTGCGCTCCGGCAGGCTGGTCCTGCACGGTGGCGCCGAACTGACCGCGACCACGCCCGTCACGGTCCGTGTCGACCCGGACACCGGGCTCGGCCGCGTGCTGTCCTCCGGGCGCACCGAGGTGCTGCACGTCGCGGAGGAGGACGGGACCGCGCTCGACGCGATGATCCCGCACCCGCGGCTTCGGGAGGAAGCCGCGGAACTGCGCCCGGCCGACATCGTCGGGGTGGCACTGACCGCGCGCGGGACCACCATCGGCGTGCTGGTCCTGGTCCGCGGCTCGAACCGCGGCTTCCCCGCCGAGGACGTCGAAACCGCCGAGCGGCTGGCCGCCCGTGCCGCGCTGGCGATCGACTCCGCCCAGCTCTACGAGGACCGCACCCACGTCGCGTCGGTGTTGCAGGCCGGGTTGCGCCCGCCGGAGCTGCCCGAACTGCCGGGCGCGCGGATCGCCGCCCGCATCCGGTCCGCGGCCGAGCACCTCGACCTCAGCGGCGACTTCTACGACGTGCACGGCGCCGGGGACGACTGGCTGCTCGTGCTCGGCGACGTCTGCGGCAAGGGCGTGGAGGCGGCCGTGCTGACCGGCCGCACCCGGCAGAGCATCCGCACCGCCGCCTACTTCGACCGGCGCCCGTCCCAGGTGCTGACCGCGTTGAACACCGTGCTCTACGAAGCCGAGTCCAGCCGGTTCGTGGCCGTGGTGTGCGTGCGGCTGCGCCCGATCGGCGACGGCAGCTCCGCGGTGGCCAGCGTGGCCGTGGCCGGGCACCCGCCGCCGGTGATCATCCGCGCGGGCGGCTCGATCGAGCAGATCGAGGCCGTCGGCACGGTCGCCGGGGTGCTGCCGGACCTGGCGTACCGGGAGGTCGACGTGCGCCTGCACCTCGGCGACACGATGCTGTTGTTCACCGACGGCATCTACGAAGCACGCGGGGCGGACGACTTCTACGGCATGGGCCGCCTGGTCGAACTGCTGCCCGCCTACGCGGGCGCGGGCCCGGAACCGGTGTGCGAGGCGGTCGAGCAGGACGTGCACGAGTACCTCGGCGGCCGTCCGCACGACGACATGGCGTTGTTCGCGGTGTCCTGGGGCCGATGACCGTGCCGGGACTCGCCGAAGCGGCGGACCGCTTCGATCGCGCGCTGGCGGCGGTGGACACCCCCGCCGCCACCGCCGTCATCGGTGAACTGCTCGACCGGGGCGAGGATCCGGTCGCCGTGCTGGTCGAGGTGATCGCCGCCGCGCAGCGGTCGGTCGGCCTGCGCTGGCAACGCGGTGAGTGGCCGGTGGCCAGGGAACACGCGGCGACCGGGGTCTCGGCCGCGGCCGTCGAGGTGGTCGCGCGGCACGTCCGCCGGCTGCCGGTCACCCGCGGGCGGGTGGTGGTGGCCTGCGCCGAACGCGAATGGCACGCCCTGCCCGCCATGCTGATCGGCCACGCGCTGCGGGCGAACGGCTGGGACGTCACCCTGCTCGGTGCCTCGACCACCACCGCGCGGCTGAACCGGTACCTGCACGACCTGGGGCCGGACGCGGCCGCGGTCAGCTGTTCGGTGCTGGGCGCGCTGCCCGCCGGCCGCCGGTTCATCGAAGCCGCCACCGCGGCCGGTATCCCGGTGCTGGCCGGTGGTTCCGCCTTCGGGCCCGATCCGGCGCGGGCGCTGGCACTGGGCGCGACCGCGTGGGCGCCGGGTGCCTACAGCGCCATCGACGCGGTCGCGAAGCTGCCCGCCGTGGTCCCGGCGGCATCCCCGCTGCCCGCCGCACCCGCCGCCGAGCAGGCCGAGCTGGAACAGGCGCACCAGCGCCTGGTGGCCGGGCTGCGCACCACGTGGACGCTCGCCGCCGACGTGCTGGTCGACGCGCCCGTGGTGGTGGACAGCCTGCAGGCGGTCGCGAAGGACGTGCTCAACCAGGTGCTGCACGCGGTCTCGGCGGCCCTGCTCACCGGCGACCCGCGGCCCATCCCGGAAACCGCGGCCTGGCTGGCCGACCTGCTCGCCGCCCGCGGCGCCGAAGTGCGCCTGGTGGCGGAACTGGGTGAACTCCTCGCCGCCGGTTTGGGAGACTTCCCCTTGGCGCGCGAGTTGGTCGTGGCGCACTGGGCCGGCGGACTGGTCGGGACGGAGCGATGAACGAGTTCAGCTATGACGTGACGGTTTCCGCCGGGCGCGCGGTGGTCACCACCGCCGGGGAGCTGGACGCGCACACCGGCGCCGACTTCCGGCTGGCGCTGCCCGAACTCGCCGAGGTGCACCAGGACCTGGTGCTCGACCTCGCCGGACTGACCTATGTGGACTCGACGGGGCTGAGCATGTTCCTCGCCGCGCAGAAGCGCGCGGCCGCGTTCGGGGGGCGCGTGCGGTTGCGCGGGGTGCCGCAGTTCCTGACGCGGCTGCTCGCGGTGACCGGGCTCAACGGCATCCTGCCGGTGCTGCGGTGATCGAGGAACGGCAACTGGTCAAGCTGTCCAAGCGGCTGTCGAAGGTCCTGCGCCACGACCCCGCCTCGGTCGGGGTCTGGCTCACCGACGCCGTGCCACCGGAGTTCCTGACCTAGGCCAGGCAAGGTGCCGTGAATGTGGCTTTCACGGCGGAATGTGCCGTGAAAGCCACATTCACGGCATCGACGACTAGCCGGCCAGCCAGGCGATGGCGCCGCCGACGGCCAGTACCGCGCCGACGCCGAGCAGCATCGCCAAGCCTCGGGCGGTCTTCCAGGTGCTGTACACGCCGCCGATGAGGAAGCCGGCCAGTGCCAGCAGGCCGACGATGACGAATTCCTTGGGCACCTACAGCACACCCTTGGTCGACGGGACACCGTGCGCACGCGGGTCGGCTTCGGTCGCCGCGCGCAGGGCGCGGGCCACCGCCTTGTACTGCGCCTCGGCGATGTGGTGCGGGTCGCGGCCGTGCAGGACCCGTACGTGCAGCGCGAGCTGCGCGTGGAACGACAGCGAGTCGAACACGTGGCGGGTCAGGACGAACGGGTAGTTCCCGCCGATGGTGAAGGTGTTGAACTGCTCCGGCTCGCCGAGGTGCACGCAGTACGGCCGGCCCGAGACGTCGATGGCGGCGTGCGCCAGCGTCTCGTCCATCGGGATCCACGCGTCGCCGAAGCGGCGGATGCCCTTCTTGTCGCCCAGTGCCTGGCGGATCGCCTGGCCCAGCACGATCGCGGTGTCCTCCACCGTGTGGTGCGCGTCGATGTGCACGTCACCGGTGGCGTCCACCTTGAGGTCCAGCGACCCGTGCGCGCCGAACGCGGTGAGCATGTGGTCGAAGAACGGCACGCCGGTGGCGATCTCCACCTCACCGGTGCCGTCGAGGTCCAGCTGGACCGAGATCGAGGACTCCTTGGTCGTCCTCTCCACCTTGCCCACACGGCTCACCGGGGCACCTCCTTCGCGAAAACTTCCTTGGCGACGCCGAGGAAGGCGTCGTTCTCCTCCGGGGTGCCGACGGTCACCCGCAGGTGCCCGGCGATGCCGACGTCGCGGATCAGCACTCCTTGGTCCACAAAGGACTGCCAGGCGGCCGGCGCGTCGGCGAAGCGGCCGAACAGGATGAAGTTGGCGTCGCTGGGCACCGGCGTGGCACCCAGGCCCAGCAGCGCGTCGGCCACCCGGTCGCGCTCGGCGGCGAGCTTGGCCACCGAGGCGAGCGTGGCTTCGGCGTGCCGCAGCGCGGCGCGTGCGGCGGCCTGGGTCAGCAGCGACAGGTGGTACGGCAGCCGGACCAGCTGCAGGGCGTCCACAATGGCCGGTGCGGCGGCCAGGTACCCCAGCCGTCCCCCGGCGAACGCGAACGCCTTGCTCATCGTGCGCGAGACGATCAGCTTCGCCGGGAACTCCGCGAGCAGCGTCACCGCGCTCGGCTGGTCGGAGAACTCGACGTACGCCTCGTCCACCACCACGATGCCCGGCGCGGCGCGCAGCACCTCCGCCAGCTCGGCGGTCGGGATGGAGCCGCCGGTCGGGTTGTTCGGGCTGGTCAGGAACACCACGTCGGGTGCGCGCTCGGCGACCACGCGGGCCGCGGCGGCGGTGTCCAGGCTGAAGTCGTCCCGGCGCGGCGCGGGTACCCATTCGGTACGCGTGCCCGCCGAGATGATCGGGTGCATCGAGTAGGACGGCTCGAAGCCGAGCGCGCTGCGCCCCGGCCCGCCGAACGCCTGCAGGATCTGCTGCAGCACCTCGTTGGACCCGTTCGCGGCCCAGACCTGCCGCTCGGTCAGCGGCACGCCGGTGCTCGCGGACAGGTAGGCGGCGAGGTCGCGGCGCAGGGCGACGGCGTCCCGGTCGGGGTAGCGGTGCAGCCCGGCGGCCACCTCGCGCACGGCCGCGGTCACGTCCTCGACCAGTGCGTCCGGCGGCGGGTACGGGTTCTCGTTGGTGTTCAGCCGGACCGGCACGTCCAGCTGGGGCGCCCCGTACGGGCTGCGTCCGCGCAGGTCCTCCCGCAACGGCAGCTCGTCCAGCGTCACCGCGCCTGTCCTGTCCACCTCGTCCACCGCCCCAGCCTAAGGCGTGGCGGAGGCCTCACCGCAGGCCGGTCACCACGGTGAGGAACTCGTCGAGCTGGGCCCGCGTGACGAAGTAGTGCGGTGACGCGCGGACCATCGCGCTCAGGCCCCGCCGTCCCATGTCGAACCTGGTCGACCCCTCGGAGGTCACGCTGACCACGACGTCCTTGTCCCACAACAGGTCCTTCACGCGCTCGGGCGGCAGCCCGTCGACGGTGAAGGTGACGATGCCGCTGGGGCGCTCCCCCAGGTCGTGCACGGTCACGCCGGGGATCCCGGCCAGCCCGGTCCGCAGGTGCTCCGCCCGCTCGCCGACCTGCGCGGCGATCTGGTCCATGCCCAGCTCCAGCGCGTATTCGGCGGCCTTGAGCAGGCCCAGGCGCTCGGCCACGCCGAACTCCCACAGCTCGTGCAGGCGCGCGTCCTGACGCATCCGGTACTCCCACAGCCCGGCCCAGTCGGCGCCGCTGTGGTCGAACAGCCGGGGCCGCAGCCGGTCGGCCACCGCGCGCCGGACCACCAGGAACCCGGTGCCGCGCGGCCCGCGCAGCCACTTGCGCCCGGTGCCGCTGATCAGGTCCACGCCCAGGTCGGCGGCGTGCACCGGCAGCTGGCCCGCCGACTGGCAGGCGTCCAGCAGCACCAGCGCGCCCGCCTCGTGCGCGGCCTCGGTCACCTCGCGGACCGGGTTCACCAGGCCGCCGTTGGTCGGCACGTGCACCAGCGAGACCAGCTTGACCCGCTCGTCGAGGAGGTCCCGCAGCGCGGCCACGTCCAGCTGGCCGATCTCGTCGGACGGGATCAGCTCCACGCGCGCGCCGGTCAGCTCGGCCAGCCGCAGCAACGCGACCGCGTTCGCGCCGTACTCGGCCTCGCTGATCAGCACGCGGTCACCCGGCTCCAGCGGGATCGAGTCGACCAGGGTCAGCCAGGACCGGGTGGCGCTGTCGGTGAACGCGACCTCCTCCGGCGCGCAGCCGAGCAGCTCGGCGAACACCGGGTAGGCGCGTTCGAGGTCGTCCTCGCGCTCGGCGGCCGCGCGGTAGCCACCGACCTCGGCTTCGCGGCGCAGGTGCCCGACCATCTCGTCGAGCACCTCGGACGGCGGCAGTGAGGAACCGGCGCTGTCCAGGAAGATCATCGCTCGAACCTCGCGGTGATCGCCTCGCCGTGCGCGGGCAGGTCCTCGGCGTTGGCCAGCGCGACCACCTTGCCAGCCACCTCGCGCAACGCCTCCTCGCTGTAGTCGACCACGTGGATGCCGCGCAGGAAGCTCTGCACCGACAGGCCGGACGAGTGCCGCGCGAACCCGCCGGTGGGCAGCACGTGGTTCGAACCGGCGCAGTAGTCGCCGAGCGAGACCGGGGCGTAGGCGCCGACGAAGACCGCGCCCGCGTTGCGGACCCGGGCGGCCACCGCGCGCGAGTCGGCGGTCTGGATTTCCAGGTGCTCGGCGGCGTAGGCGTCCACCACCCGCAGCCCGTCGTCCACAGTGGACACCAGGACGATGCCGGACTGCTTGCCGGACAGGGCTTCGGTGACGCGCTCGGTGTGCTTGGTGACCGGTACGCGGCGGGCCAGCTCGGCGTCGACGGCGTCGGCGAGCCGCTCGGAAGTGGTCACCAGCACGCTGGCGGCCAGCGGGTCGTGCTCGGCCTGGCTGATCAGGTCGGCGGCCACGTGCGCCGGGTCGGCGGTGTCGTCGGCGAGCACCGCGATCTCGGTCGGGCCCGCCTCGGAGTCGATGCCGATCAGGCCGCGCAGCAGGCGCTTGGCCGCGGTCAGGTAGATGTTGCCGGGACCGGTCACCACGTCCACCGGGACCAGTTCGGCGCCGTCGGTGTCGGTGCCGCCGTAAGCCAGCAGCGCCACCGCCTGCGCCCCGCCGACCGCCCACACCTCGTCGACGCCGAGCAGCTCGGCGGCGGCGAGCACGGTCGGGTGCGGCAGGCCGCCGAACTCGGCCTGCGGGGGTGAGCAGACCACCAGCGAGCCGACGCCAGCCGTCTGCGCCGGGACCACGTTCATCACCACGGTCGACGGGTAGACCGCCAGCCCGCCCGGCGCGTACAGCCCGACGCGCTCGACCGGCACCCAGCGCTCGGTGACCGTGCCGCCTTCGACCACCTGGGTGGTGACGTCGGCGCGGCGCTGGTCGGCGTGCACCTTGCGGGCCCGCGTGGTCGCCTCTTCGAGTGCCTCGCGGACGGCCGGGTCCAGCTCGGCCAGCGCGCGGACGCGCTCCTCGGCGGGCACGCGGATGGCGGACGGGCGGACGCCGTCGAAGCGCTCGCCGTACTCCAGCGCGGCCTCGGCGCCCCGCTCGCGCACCGCGTCCACGATGGGCCGGACCAGATGCAGTACGGCGTCCACGTCGGTTCCGGCGCGCGGCAGGGCGGCACGCAGTTCGGCGGGGGACGGAGTACGACCTCGCAGGTCCGTGCGGTTGAGCATGACCATGAGCGTATCGGTAGCCGGGTCGGTAGCTTGGCAGCGGAGAGGAGACGCCCGTGCCCCGAATCGCGCTCTGCCAGCTGACCTCCAGTACCGATCCGGCCGCGAACCTGGACCTCGTCCGGGAGTGGACCGCGCGTGCCGCCGCGGACGGCGCCCGCGTGGTGGTCTTCCCGGAGGCGGCGATGGCCGCGTTCGGCGTGCCGCTCGGCCCGCTCGCCGAACCGGTCGACGGCCCGTGGGCCACCGCGGTGTCGGCGGTCGCCGCCGAGCACGACGTGCTGATCGTCGCGGGCATGTTCACCCCGGCGGGCGACCGCGTGCGCAACACGCTGCTCATCACCGGCCTCGGCGAGCACCGGGGGTACGACAAGATCCACCTGTACGACGCCTTCGGCTTCAAGGAGTCGGACACGGTCGCGCCGGGCGAGTCGACCGCCACGGTCACCGTGGACGGCACCGTCCTCGGCCTCGCCACCTGCTACGACGTGCGGTTCCCTTCGCTGTTCCAGAAGCTGGCCGAGGAAGGCGCCGCCGCGGTGCTGCTGCCCGCTTCGTGGGGTGCCGGGGAGGGCAAGCGGGAGCAGTGGGACCTGCTGGTGCGGGCGCGGGCGCTGGACTCGGGCAGCTGGGTGCTCGCGTGCGACCAGGCCGACCCCGCGGTGACCGGCGTGCCGGTGAACCCGAAAGCCCCGACCGGCATCGGCTACTCGCTGGTAGCCGACCCGTTCGGCCGGATCCACGCCCAACTGGGCGCAGCCGCCGACCTCCTGATCACCGACATCGACCCGGCGCTCTCCCAGGCCTCCCGAACCGCCACCGCCGTCCTCCCCAACCGCCGCCTCTAACCCCCACCGCCCTCGGCGAACCCCACACTCGCGCGCCCGAAACCCACACTCGGGCAGCCGAACCCACGTTCAGGCACCCGAACCCCGCACTCGTGCAGCCGAAACCCACGTTCAGGCACCCGAACCCCACACTCGTGCAGCCGAAACCCACACTCGGGCACCTGAACGCCACATTCAGGCAGCCGAACCCACGTTCGGGCAGCCGAACCCACGTTCGGGCAGCCGAGTTCCACAGTCGGGGTCTCCGGCCCCGGCGCGATGTCACGAATGTGGCTTTGGGGGCGGATCCGGCCCCCAAAGCCACATTTGTGTCCCAGGGGAGCCGCGAGTGTGGAAGTCGGCTGCCTGAGCTCGAATGCTATGAGTGGGGCATTACTTGCATTGGACGCAAGTAATGCCCCACTCCTAGCGTTGCCGAGGGGGCGGCTATGAAGGGTGGGCGATGCCTTCTTCGATGGCGAGGCGGGTCAGTTCGGGGCGTCGGCGCCTGCCGGTTTTGTCGCGGATCCGGTCCAGGTAGGACCGCACGGTCCGGACGCTGATCGACATGGCCTCGGCGATGTCCTGGTCCCGCTCCCCCGCCGCGACCAGCGAGAGCACCTGTCGTTCCCGTTCCGAGAGCACCAGTTTCGGGCCGGCGTTGCGGTCGCGCGTGGAGTTCAGCACGAACGAGGCCAGCGTCGGCGAGACGTAGGAGTTGCCGGAGGCGATTTCCCGGATGGCCCGCAGGATCTCCTCGCCGTCGGCGTCCTTCGACAGGTAGCCGCGCGCCCCGGCCGAGATGGCGCCCAGGACTTCCGACTGCCCGGCGTGCGCCGAGACCACCAGCACCTTGTGCCCCATGCCGACGATCTCCATCACCGCCGCGGCGTCGGCGATCCCACGCAGTTTCAGGTCCAGCACCACCACGCTGCCCGCGGGCTGGCGGCACACCGCGAAGCGGGCCACCGAGTCGGCGACCGCGCCCAGTTCGATGTCCTCGGCTTCTTCGAGCACTCTCGCCACGGCCGCGCGGTAGAGCGGATGGTCCTCGATCACCCCGACCCTGATGGCTTGCGTGCTGACCACTCCTCGACTCACCCCAGTTCACCCGAATCCGGCGGCCGCGGCCGGGTCCAGCGCGGGCCCGCTGGGCACCAGTGCCAGCAGGCCGGCGGACACCGGCAGCTTAGGTACAGCACCATAACCCAGCGCGGCCAGAGCTTCACCGCTCGCGACGGGGTACTTGGTCCCGAGATCGGTGAGCACGTAGACCGTGCCGGACGGCTGTTCGGCGAGCACCGCCCCGCCCGAGGGTGGCACGTAGACCTCATCGGCCGTCCGGCCGTCCCCCGTGGTGACCGGCTGGGTGCGCGCCCCGCCGGGCAGCGGGATGTTCGCGCCGACCGTCACCCTGGCCGTGTGGGAGCCGTCGCCCTCGGCGCAGACCGCCACGGTGTCGCCGTTGACCTCGACCGCCGCCGGGATGCGGTCCGGGTACCCGGCCGGGTCGGCACCACCGGCGGTGCCCGCGTCCGCGGCCAGTCCCGCCGCGGCGATGTCCGCGGCGGACACCTCGACCGTCTGGCTGCCGCCGCTGGACACCTGGGCGGCGGCGTTCGCCGGGGCCTGCATGATCAGCGCGGCCTCGGTCTGGGTGATCGGCGCGAGCCCTTCGGCCCGCACCAGGTAGTAACCGGGTGAACTGGTGCCCGCGACGCTGAGCACCTGGCCGATCTCGGTGTCACGGCCACCGACGCGCAGTCCCTTGCGCCCGGCGCCGTCGACCGCGACGAAGTCCAGGTCCCGGCCCGCGGGCACGCTGTTCAGCCAGCGGCTCGACACCACGATCGGCACGCGGCGGTCGTACCCGAGCGCCGCGCTCGCCTCGGGGCTGAGCCGGAAGCGGTGCCCGGAGCTGATCAGGAACCGCTCACCGCCGGGCAGCCGGACCAGCAATCCTTCTCCGGTGGCGAGTTCGCGGCCGGTCGACGGGGTGCCGAGCAGCACCGAGGTGTGCGGTTCGGCGTCGGTCGGCTGGTCACGACTCGTGCGGGAACAGGAGATCCACGGGCTGGTCAGCAGTCTTTCCTTGCCCGGCAAGGAATCCGGGGCGCCGGGGATGCCGACGCGGGCGCCGCGCCCGGCCTTGGCGAGGTTCTTGGCGGGCACCTTGACCGTGGCCGAGCCGTCACCACCGGCCAGCAGCCGCGCGGAAGCGTAGTTGAGCACCGGGTGCAGCGTGCCGTCCTCACCGAGGACGAACCGCGCGCCCGTCTCCTCCTCGACGATCACCTTGCCGCCGGAGAGCCAGTCCTTGCCGCCGGACGGTTTCAGCAGGCCGATCACCCCGAACACGGCGGTGATCAGCAGCGCCACCGCGATGCCGATGATGGTGCCGAGCACCAGCCTGCGCCCCGGGGAGACGGGGTGGTTGGCGTCGGCCGAAACGAGTGCCGAGACCAGGCGACGGCGCAGGAACTGGTACGCCTGGATCTGGTCCCGCTGAGTCCACACCGCTCGTTACCCCCGAAGAGAAGCCTGCCGCGAAGGCCAATGCTAGGTACGAATGCACTCGCTGATGTGGGCAATTTTTCCGGCAGCGCCGCGGTCGGTGTCCGGCTACCGTTTGCCGAGGGGGAGTCGAGAGGGGCCATCCTGTGTCGTTGTCGTCGCCTGCCCCCTGGCAGAGCCGGACTTCAGCCGCGCCACTACCGTCGGGCGGCCGGGAGCCGGGCTCCATCGCGGATCCGGCCGCGGCGCCGTGGATCCTGCCGGTGCGCGCCCGCCAGGTGGCGATCTGGGAGGTCGCCGCGCTCGGCGCGCTGGGCGCCTACGGCCTGAGCGACGGCTTCACCGCCGTGTCGATCACCGCCATCGTGGTGGCCGTGCTGGTCGTGTCGACCACCTCCGTGCGGATCACCGGCAAGCACCTGGCCGGCTGGCTGTGGACCTGGCTCACCTTCCGGCTGCGGCGGCACGACGACCGCCGCGAAGGCGCCGGGCCGATGCACTCGCTGGTCGGCGAGACCGCCATCCGCCAGCACACCGACCGCGCGGGCAACCGGCTGGGCATCGCGGGCGTCGGCGACGGCTGGACCTCGGTGGTGCGGCTGACCGGCGGTGGCCTGCCCGCGGTCGGCACCCTGCTCGACGTGCTCGGTGCGGCCTACCGGCGGGCCGACATCCCGCTGGACAGCGCCCAACTGGTGGTCTGGACCGCGCCGCGGCCGGGGCAGACGCCGCTGCGGGTGTGCTGGCTGGCCGTGCGCTACCGGCCCGCCGACGCGCCGATCGCCGCGATGGCCAGGGGTGGCGGCGAGCTCGGTGCCCTGCGCACCACCGCGAGTGCCGCACTGGGCCTGGCGGGCGCGCTGGCCGACGTCGGTTACGAGAGCACTGTGCTCGAAGCCGGGGAACTCGGCGAGGAACTGCGCGTCGCGCTCGGCGCGGAACCGGACTTCGGCGCCGAGGTCCCGGAATTCACCGACGGCTGGCGCTGGTGGTCGGCGGGGACCGGCGAAGGTCGCATCCGGCAGTCGTGCTTCCGCCCGCTGTCCGACCGCGACCTGCCGAAGCTGGTCACCGGCCACGTGCCGACCGCCGCCTTCACCACCGTCTCGTACACGCTGAGCCGGACCGCCGCCGGGCGGGAACGCGCCGACGTGACCGTCCGCGTGGGCACCCGCGGCGACGCCGAGCCGCCCACCGGCTCACCGACGTTGTGCGGGGTGCCACTGGTCGCGGTGAACGGGCGGCACGCCGAACACGTGCGCCGGTCGATCCCGCTCGCGCTCCCCTGAGAACTAACCCCGGACGGCTTCGTAGACGCCGATGATGACGCCGACGATCGGCACGAGGGACAGCAGCACGATGAACTCGGCGATGTCCATCAGGCGCGACCAGTACGGCGAGCGGTGTCCCTTGGCCACGCGCGCGGCGTAGACCAGGCAGACGACGGCGGCGAGCACCACGGTCAGCGCGACGGCGAAGACCAGCGAGCGGCCGGCTTCCGTGCCCAGCCAGATGCCCGCGCAGGTCAGCGCGGCGAGGCCGTAGCCGATCAGCACCAGCCGCTGCGGGCCACCGGCGTACGAGCGCGACCGCAGCACCCAGGCGAGCCCGAGCAGCGCGGCCAGCCCGGCTTCCCACGCGCCGCCGTCCATGACGAGCACCGCCGAGCTGCCGAGCACGACACTGCCCAGCGCGACCAGCAGCCCGGTGAGCAGGCGTTGCGCGTAGGCGGTCTGCCCGGCCATCGCGGCCCCGACCGACGGGCGTTCGTCGGCGCGGAAGGAAGCCATGTCGTCCGGGACGCGGGGCAGCGGGAGCCTGCCGAGCCGCAGCGCGAGCATCGGCGCGAACGCGGCCATCGCGGTGGCGAGCACCGCCAGCACACTCGCGGCGCTGACCGGGCGCACGCCGGTGAGCAGCACGATGCCCGCCGCGGGCGCGGCGAGCACGGCGGAGACGGTGACCGCGACGAACCACGGCAGCCGGTCGGCCACGGTGACCGCGGACAGCGCGCCGAACACCGCGACCGCGGCGAGCCCGGTGCCCAGCGGACCGGCGTCGAGCGAGAACACCGGGTGCGGCGGGAACGCCGACATCCCGGCGAGCAGGGCCGCGCCGATCCCGGCGAGCGCGGCGGCGGCACCCGCCTGCGCGTCACCGTAGGCCCGGCTCAGCGCACCACCGCCGAGCAGCAGCACCAGCGCCAGCAGCCCGCAGCTGACCGGTGCGAACAGGGTGCCCGCGAAACTGGCCTGCATCAGCACGGCGGCGCCGAGCAGCAGCACCACCGCGGCGGTGATCCCGGCGCGGCGGGCCAGGTCCGTGCCCCATTCGCGGTCGGACTCGCTCGCGCTGGCGATCGAATCCACCACGTCGTCGAACAGCAGCGGCGCGCGCGGGCGTTCACGCGGGGTCAGGTAGAGCACCTCGCCGTCGCGCATGCCCGCGGCGGCGACGGTCAGCCCGGGGGCCAGTGGCGCGCCCCCGAGCCGCGTCAGCACCCAGCCGGGGTGCTCCGGTGACGCCTGCCCCTCGGCCCCGGCGAGCCGCACCAGCTGCGGCACCAGTTCGGCCAGCGTGCTCTGGGGCGGCAGGGCCACATCCACCCTGGCGAGCGGGGTCACCACGGTGACCCGCCGGGTGGTCGTACCGGAGGTGAGGGTGTCGGTCACTGCTGCGGGGTCCCCGCGCCGGCGGCGTCGATCACCGGGGCGAACTTGGCCCGGCTGGCCTCACCGAGCTTGGTCAGCCCGTTGTTGACCGCCTCGAGCACGATCTCGCCCAGTTCCCTGGCCGGGAAGCGGCGCACGGTCTCGGGGTCGATGGAGATGTCGGTGAAGCGGCCGTCGCCGCGCAGGGTGGCGACCACCTCGTGGCCGCGCGAGTAGCCCTTCACCTCCATCTTCTCCACCGACTTCTGGATCCGCTGCACCTGCTCGGTCTGCGCGCGGACCTCCTCGAGCAGCGCGTTCATGTCCGGGACCTGGTACGGATCGCTCATCTGCTTCCCTCTCAGCGGTCGACCGACACGGTGCCGTCGGCGTCGATGTCGATGTGCTGCTCGTATTCCTTGCCGTCCACGGTGAACTCGAGGTCGAGTTCGATGTCGCGGCCCATCGGCACCTCGATGGAGGTGGCCACGTCGCCGTGCTCGGTCCTGATCACGATGTCGTCACCGTCCCCGCCACCGGGGGCGGGCTGCTGCGGCACCGGGGCGGTGTCGGCGGGCGCGGGCAGCGTCTGGCCCGGCACGGCGTTCGCCGCGGGGTCGACCGGGATCCACGCGTTGCGCGGGTCGATCAGGCCCGGGGCCAGCGAGCCGCCGGCGGCGCCCCCGCCACCGGCGGCCCAGTCCCATGGCGACTGGCCCTGGTTGCCGGTGAACCCGTTCAGCGCGGGCGGCAGGTAGTTGGTGAACCCGCCGGGCGCCGCGCCCCCGCCGGTGCCCCCGAGCCCGCCACCGGTGCCGCCGCCGAACCCACCGCCGATCCCGCCGAGACCGCCGGTGCCGCCGCCGATCGGGAGGCCGCCGTTGCCCGCGACCTGCTGCCCGGACGGGCTGGCCACCGAAGGCGGGGTCTGGGGCGGGGTCACCGGGGTGCCGCCGACGCTGCCGTTGTTCGGCGCGCCACCCGAGCCGGTGCCCTTGTCGCCACCGCCGAAGAGCTTCTCGATCTCGCCGATGATGGTGGCGATCTGGCTGATCTGGCCGGCCAGGTCGACCACGCCGAGGGTCTTGAGCAGCGCCGCGATGGCCTGGATGAAACCCTTCAGCGAGGCGCTGGTCGCGGTGGACAGCGCCACCGCGGCGCCGTAGGTCCACGGGTTCGACATCAGCGAGGCCACCGTCGGGTTGACCGCGGCGACCACCGAGCGGTAGGCCTGCTGGGCGGTCTGCACCAGCGTGCCGGAGATGCCGAGCAGGTCCGCGCCCTTGCGCACCACGTCGATGATCTTGGTCAGCGAAGCCAGCGAGTCGGCGATCTTCTTCAGCGCCGATTCACTCGCGTTGCCCGACCACACCTTTTCCAGCTGCTTCGCCGCCCCGGCGAACTCGTTGAGCAGCGTGGCGAATTCGGTCGCTTTCTTCAGCAGTTCTCCGACGTGCTTGGCGATCTGTTCCGGGGAACCGGAAACGATCTGCGGCAGCACGGTGATCGGCCCGCCGGAAGACGCGGTGGCGTCCATCGCGCTAGAGTTCGGGAAATACACTGCACACCTCTTCTTCTGTCCACGAGCCGGAAACGTATTCAGGCGAACGCCGGTCGATAGACGCTCACTTTCGCCGGCCCGTGGATACCGGAATCCACCAGGCCGTGGTTGTACAGCTGGCCGTTGTTGCCCGCGACGCCGATCAGCGAGTCCGCGACGATGACCACGTCACCCCCGCGCACCCCGCCGGGCACGTCACCCAGATCGCGCGCGGTGCCCGAGTAGACCTCGATCACCCCGACGCTGGCCTGGTTGTCCGCGTTCCCTTCGAGCCAGGCGTTGAACTGGGCCGCGTCGGAGAACTCCGTCCCGGGTCCGGCTAGCCCCGCCTGTTCCATGTAGCGCAGCACGTTGCCGACCGAACCGGGGTCGCCGCCCGCGCCGGCGCTGTCGCGCACCGCGCAGGCCGCCAGTTCGGCCGCCACCGGGGTGCCCCAGATCGCCGGGAGCACCGGCCCCGCCGAGGACGGCTTGCCGCCGTACCCGGTCGCGGCCGCCTCGTCGGCGGCCTGGTACTCGTCGGCGCACTGGCGCACCAGGTCGTTCACTTCCTGCATGAGGGTGAGCAGCGTGCGGACCGCGGTGACCTGCTGGCTCCGCAGCGCCGCGCCGGCCGAGGCCACGGCGTCCCCGATGCCGGCGAAGGAAGCCGGGGGCACCTCGAGCCGTTCGAGGTCACCGGCGGAGTTCACGCCGCGCATGATGATCCCGCCGACGTTGCCCGCCGCCGAGCGCATCGCCTCCGGCTCCGCCCGGAACTCCTGGCTGCCGCCCATCACCCTCCCTTCCACCGGTCGCGACCAGCGTAAGGACGGCCGAGAAGGCCGACGGACGGCAAAAGTACCCACCGTGACCGCCTCACGAGTGGCCAAAATGAGCGGCAAAGTACCCACACGCACGAAGGCAGAACGGCGTTACATGACCCTGGCCCGAGACCGGTTGCCACTATCGGGTGAGCAGCCGAGCGAGATCGTCCTGCAGTCCCCGCCGATGCTGCCGAAGGGCGGTTCGGGTGGCGCGCTCCAGCTGATGTTGTTCCTGCCCATGATGCTCGGCATGGGTGCCATGTCGTTCGTCTACATCGGACGCGACGGCGGCGCGATGACCTGGGTGTTCGGCGCCCTGTTCATCACCGCCATGGGCGGCATGATCGTGATGTCGCTGGCCAGGGGCGGGCAGCAGAAGAAGGCGCAGATCAACGAGGAGCGCCGCGACTACCAGCGTTACCTGGCCGGCCTTCGCGGGCAGGTGCGGGACATCGCCGACAACCAGCGCTCGGCGATGATCTCGTTGCAGCCGGAGCCGGCGGACCTGTGGGCCTACGTCACCAGCGGCAGGCTGTGGGACCGGCGGCGGCTGGACGGGCACTTCGGCCAGGTGCGCGTCGGCACCGGCCCGCAGCGGCTGATGACCCCGCTCAAGGCCCCGCAGACGGTGCCGCTGGAGGACCTGGACCCGGTGTCCTCCACCAGCCTGCGCCACTTCATCCGCACCTATTCCACAGTGAACGGACTGCCGGTGGCCATCTCGCTGCGCTCGTTCGCCACGGTGGCGCTGAGCGGGCGCCGCGGTGAGGTGCTCGACCTGACCAGGGCGGTGCTGGCCCAGCTGGCCACCTTCCACTCACCGAACGACCTGCGCATCGCGTTGTGCGCGGCGCCGGACCGCCAGGCGGAGTGGGAGTGGCTGAAGTGGCTGCCGCACGCCGGTTCCGCCACCGGCACCGACGCGGCGGGCCCGGCGCGGCTGGTCGCCGAAGACCTGGCCGGGCTGGTCGAGGCGCTCGGTCAGGACCTCGGCGAGCGCGCGCCGTTCACCCGGACCCCCGGGCACGGCCACGACCAGCCGCACATCGTGCTGGTGCTCGACGGCGGCAAGACCGAGGGCGACACGCGCCTGATGCCCTACGGCGGCAAGCACGGCGTCACCGTGGTGGACATCAGCAGCGAGCAGCCGAACGCGGTGCCCAGCGACCGGACCCTGTGCCTGCACACCGATCGCACCCAGATGGGCATGCTGGTCGGCGAAGGCAGCGAGCAGCAGCTCGGCTTCCTCGGCGTACCGGACGGTTTGGACACCGGGGCCGCCGAAGCGCTGGCGCGCCGGCTCACCGCGCTGCACCAGTTCGGCACCGTGGTCACCGGCGACAACCCGATGTCGTCCACCTTCGGCCTGTCCGGCCTGCTCGGCATCGGCGACCCGCGTGACGTGGACACCGCGGTCACCTGGGCCCCGCGCGCCGCGCGCGACCGGCTGCGCGTCCCGCTCGGCGTGGACCCGGACGGCCGCCCGGTCGAGCTGGACCTCAAGGAGTCGGCCGAGGGCGGGATGGGCCCGCACGGCCTGGTCATCGGCGCGACCGGGTCGGGCAAGAGCGAACTGCTGCGCACCCTGGTCACCGCGCTGGCCGTGACGCACTCGTCGGAACGGCTGAACCTCGCGCTGATCGACTTCAAGGGTGGCGCCACCTTCGCCGGGATGACCGGCCTGCCGCACACCTGCGCGGTGATCACCAACCTGTCCGAGGAACTGATCCTGGTCGACCGCATGGCCGACGCGATCAACGGCGAGGTGATCCGGCGGCAGGAACTGCTGCGCGCGGCCGGGAACTACGCCTCCGCCCGCGACTACGAGCGGGCCCGCGAGGCGGGCGCGAACCTGCGGCCGCTGCCCTCGCTGCTGGTGATCATCGACGAGTTCAGCGAGCTGCTCTCGGCCAGGCCCGAGTTCATCGACCTGTTCGTCTCGATCGGACGGCTGGGCCGCAGCCTCGGCATCCACCTGCTGCTCGCCTCCCAGCGCCTGGAAGAGGGCCGGTTGCGCGGGCTGGACTCGCACCTGTCGTACCGGATCGGCCTGCGCACGTTCTCCGCCTCGGAAAGCCGCGCGGTGCTCGGGGTCGCGGACGCCTACCAGCTGCCGCCGGTGCCCGGCTCGGCCTACCTCAAGGCCGACACGGACTCGCTGATCCGGCTGAAGGCCGCCTACGTCTCCGGCGAGCTGCCGCCCCGGCTGGTGGTGCGCGAGCGGGGTGCGCCCGAGCAGCACATCGTGCCGTTCACGCTGGGTCCGGTCAGCTCGCCCGCCCCGGTCGAACCCCGTGACGACGACGAGGTCGTCCACGAGGAACCCGCCGACAGTCCGGGTGAGACGGTCATCGACGCCATGCTCTCCCGGCTCGACGGCCCGGCCGCGCACCAGATCTGGCTGCCGCCGCTCGCCGAACCGCCCACTTTGGACCAGTTGCTGCCGCCGCTCGGCGAGGAGCCGGGGCGCGGCCTGTGCCCGGTGGGCTGGGGTGGCAACGGACGCCTCACCGTGCCGGTGGCACTGGTGGACAAGCCCATCGAACAGCGCCGCGACCTGCTCTGGGCGGACTTCTCCGGGGCGGGCGGGCACGCGCTGGTGGTCGGCGCCCCGCAGACCGGCAAGAGCACGCTGCTGCGGTCGGTCGTCGGTGTGCTGGCGCTGACCCACACCCCGGCCGAAGCCCAGTTCTTCCTGCTCGACATGGGTGGTGGCGCGCTGTCGCCGGTCGCCGGGCTGCCGCACGTGTCCGGGTACGCCACCCGGCGCGACGCGCAACGCTGCCGCCGCGTGGTCGCCGAGGTGACCACGCTGCTCGAGCAACGCGAGGAGTTCTTCTCCGCCAACGGGATCGAGTCGGTCGCGGAGTTCCGCAACCGCCGCGCCGAGTTCACCGAGAGCACCGACGGGCGCGAGTTCGGCGACGTGTTCCTGGTGGTCGACGACTGGGCGACGGTCCGCAAGGACTACGAGCAGCTGGAGGAGCAGATCACCGGGCTCGCCGCACGCGGGCTCGGTTTCGGCATCCACATCGTGCTTTCGGCGAACACCTGGATGGGCGTGCGCGCGCAACTGCGCGACGCCATCGGCACGCGATTCGAGCTGCGCCTGGGCGACGCGGGCGACTCGCTGATCGACCGCAAGGTGGCCCGCAACGTGCCAGCCGAGGCACCGGGCCGCGGCATCACCCAGGACAAGCTGCACTTCCTCGGCGCGCTCCCCCGCATCGACGGCGACCAGCGGGCGGGCACGATCGGCGTGGGCGCCACGGACCTGGTCCGCCGGATCAGCGAGTCGTGGACCGGCGACCCGGCCCCGCGGGTGCGCCTGCTGCCGCCGAAGATCGAGCTGTCCGGGCTGCCGCCAGCGCCACCGAAGAAGGTCACGCTCGGGGTCTCCGAGGCCACTTTGGAGCCCGTGCTGCTGGACTTCGCCGCGGATCCGCACTTCCTCGCCTTCGGTGACGTCGAGTCGGGCAAGAGCGCGCTGCTGCGGGTGATCGGCCAGGGCATCATGTCGGCCTATTCCGCCGACGACGCGGCGATCATCGTCGCCGACTACCGGCGCGGCCTGCTCGACGCGGTCACCGGCCGCCACCTGCTCGGTTACGCGGGCTCAGAGCCCACGCTGAGCGGTCTGATCAGCGAAGTGGTCCAGGCGATGCGCCTGCGGCTCCCGGGCCCGGACGTGACCGCTGAGCAGCTCCGCAACCGGTCGTGGTGGACCGGGCCGGACCTGTTCGTGCTCGTGGACGACTACGAACTCGTGGCCACCGCGGGCAAGAACCCGCTCCTGCCGCTGCTGGAGTTCCTGCCGCAGGCGCGCGACATCGGGCTGCACCTGGTGATCGCGCGCGGTGCGGGCGGTGCCGGGCGGGCCCTTTTCGAACCCGTGGTGCAGCGCGTGCGCGAACTCGGCTCGCCGGGGCTGGTGATGTCGGGGTCCAAGGACGAGGGACCGCTGATCGGTGACGTCAAAGCGGGCCCGCTACCCCCTGGACGAGGCACTTTGGTCTCCCGGCGGCTCGGCACCGGGCTGCTCCAGGTGGCCTGGACCCCACCCGCGGACTGAGCGGGCCCGCCGGTCGTGGGTACAAGTACCGCCACCGCGACCGGCAGTTGTGCCGTTTGAACGTACTGCTGGCTTTTCTAGCGTGTGATTCGCAACGAGCCGGAGAAAGTTCCAGCTCTGGCTCTTCCGGAGATCTTTTCCCGCGAGTTGAGAGGAGGTGGCCAGCCCGTGAGCAGTGCCGGCTACCAGAGTGATGCCGCGGCCATGACGCGTGCGGTCCAGGGTTTCGAGGAGACCGCGTCTGGCGCCAAGACCACCATGGCCAGCTTGGAGGCGGAGCTGACCGAAACGCTGCGCAACTACAAGGGCGACCAGGCGGTGGCGTTCTGGGACCTGCAGCGCAGGCTCCAGGAGAAGATGCAGCTCGCCGTCCGCGAGCTGGACACCATGTCCACGCTGGTCAACCAGAGCTTCCACAACTACGGCAGCGGTGACGCCGACGTGGCGCAGCAGCTGACCAGTGTCTCCAGCCTCGCCTCCGACGCCGGCGGCTCCGTGCTCGGCCGCCTGTCCGGCGCGAACTGACCCAGAGGGGAACCCGACATGGCCGACATGGTCGAAGTCAACTTCAACGCACTGCAGTTCAGCTCCGCTTCGCTGGCGGAGAAGGCCAAGCAGCTGACCGGTCAGCTGGAGACGCTGCAGCAGAACCTGCAGCCGATCAAGGCCACCTGGTACGCCTCGGGCAGCTCGGCCGGTCAGGCCGCCGAAGCCTCGGAGACCCGCCTGCGCCAGGCCACCGCCGACATCGTCGCGATCATCGCGCAGTTCGGCGGCAAGGTCGGCGAGGCGCACGACCTGCAGTACGCGCTCGAGAACCGGAACACCAACTACTTCGCCGTGTGATCGGCGGAGTTTCCCGGACGGCCGGTGCGAGCCAACCCCCCACTCGCACCGGCCGTCCGGCCTGCCGCCCCTGATTCGAGAAGGAGAACGAGGGAGTCGGGATGCAAGACCGGTCGTACTACGTTCACCTGGAGTCCTTGCGGGACTTCGCCAGGGAGCTGGAGATACAGCTCGAGTGCATGACCAAGCCGAACGACTTCCTGCTCACCCTCGGCGGTGAGCCGCTGCGGTTCGGGGAGTTCGGCGAAGCGAGTTCCCTCGCCGAGGCGCACCGCGCCGCGGTGGCGGAGATGCAGGGGTTGCTCGACCAGGTCAAGGGCGCCATCACCTTCGCGCAGGACGTCACCCACACCGTGGCCGAGGGCTACCAGCAGGCCGACCAGAACGTCGCCACCGATCTGCACGTCACCGCGGGCAACGTGATCGGCGGCATCGTCTCGGGGATCGGCAACCTGCTCGGCGGCGGCGGGGACGGCAAGGGGGCCAAGGGATGACCGCGCACACCAACTTCGGTTCGTTCAGCCACCAGCAGCTCTACGCGATGCTGCACGCCGGGGACCCCGGCGGGGCCCGCGCGGCGGCGGAGAAGTGGCGGGCGGCCGGGTTCGGCCTGTTCGAGCAGGCCGACAACCTGATGGCCCAGCTGTCCGAGTTCGAGGGTCACTGGACCGGTGGCGCCGCGGACAAGTACCAGGTGATGATCGACGACCTGGTCGGCGGCATCCGCAAGGTCGGGCAGACCGCGGTGTCCATGCGGCACCTGCTCGAGGACGCCGCCGACGAGCTGGAGACCGCCAAGGCGCAGATGCCGCCGCCGGTGAACGTGCCGGAGGTCTCCCCGGCGGACCTGTCGCTGGCGGTGAACCCGCCGCTGCTGCCCCCCGACACCACTCCCGATGTGGTGCAGGCGGCCGCACAGCGCCGGGCCGCCGCGATCGGCAACGTCGAAGCCCAGCAGCAGGCCGCGAACGCGGCGAACGCCGCGCACAGCAAGGCGATCCAGGTGATGACCGACCTGGCGGGCGACTACACCGCCGCCGAGGAGTCCATCCCCGCTTCGCCGAACGCGGTCACCGCCCCGCCGATGCCCGGCCCGGGCACCCCCGGTGGCGGTGCGAGCGGCGGCGGTGGTGCGGTGACCACGCCGCCGCCCACCGGCATCTCGGTGGTGCCAGGGGCACCACCGACCCTGCCCGGTGACGGCACGCAGCCGATGCCGATGCCGATCGACCAGGCCAAGCCGTCCAGTCCCTTGTTCGGCAACATGTTCACCGCCGGGCTGGCGGCCGCTTCGGCCGCGGCGTTCGGCCGCTTCGGCTCGATCATGCCGAAGGTGCCGCCGTGGGCCGGTGGCAAGAAGGAAGGCGACGACAAGCTGCCCGGCGGGGACGGCTCCGGCAAGCTCGGCGACGGGTTCGGCGGTGGCGCGGCCGGTGGCGGTGGCGGCGGCATCCCGATCGGCGGCGGCGGCGTGGGCGGCATCGGTGGTGGCGGGGTCGGCGGCGTCGGCGGTGTCGATCTCGGCAGCCCCGGCGACGGCGCGGCCGCGGCGCCCGGCATGGCCGGTTCCGGTGGCGCGGGCAACGCGATGTCCGGGCTGGCCGGTGGGGCGGCCGGGGCGGCCGGTGCCGCCGCGGCGAAGGGCATGATGCCGATGATGCCCATGATGCCGATGGGCATGGGCGCGGGCGGGGACATGGGTTCCGGCAGGCGCATCCCGCCGTGGCTGGTGGAAACCGAGGACGTGTGGGGTGAATCGTCGGTGGTGGCGCCGTCGGTGATCGGCGAGGAGCCGGACGCCCCGCGGTGAGCGGCGGTACGGTGGCCTGGTGTCCAGGCCATACGTACTGCTCTCGGTAGCCGCCTCGCTCGACGGGTGCATCGACGACACCAGCACCACCCGGCTCGTGCTGTCCGATCAGGACGATTTCGACCGGGTGGACGCCGAGCGGGCGGCTTCCGACGCGATCCTGGTCGGCGCGGGCACCATCCGCGCCGACAACCCCCGTCTTCTGGTGCGCTCAGCTCAGCGCCGGGAGCGCCGGGTCGCCGCCGGGAAGCCCGCCTCCCCGGCCAAGGTCACCTTCACCCGCACCGGTTCGCTGGACCCGTCGTCGCAGTTCTTCGTGGCGGGTGATGTCCCGAAACTGGTCTACGCCCCGCCCGAGGTGGCTTCTTCCCTTTCCCTGGGCCCCTCCGCGACGGTCATCGGGGCCGCCGATCTCACCGCTGCGCTGGCGGACCTGCATTCCCGTGGCATTTCCCGGTTGATGGTCGAAGGTGGCGGGCACATCCACACGCAATTCCTGGCCGCCGATGTGGTGGACGAAATCCACCTGGTTTACGCACCATTCTTCGTCGGTGAACCCGATGCTCCGCGATTCGTGCACCCGGCGGCTTTCCCGCAATCCCCGGCGCGGCCGATGTCCTTGACCTGCGTGCAGCAGATCGGCGATCTGGTGCTGATGAAATACCGGGTGACTTCGCATGACTGACCACGATCTCCTGGCCAAGGCCATCGCACTGGGCGACGAGTGCCCGCCGTCGACCACCTTCCGCGTCGGCGCCGTCATCACCGCCGCCGACGGCTCGATCCTGGCCACCGGCCACTCCGGCGAAACCGACCCGCACGACCACGCCGAAGAGGCCGCCCTGGCGAAACTGGCCGCCGACGACCCGCGCCTGGCGGGCGCCACCATGTACACCTCGCTGGAACCGTGCAGCAGCCGCCGCTCCCGCCCGAAAACCTGCACCACCCTCATCCTGGACGCCGGCATCCCGCGCGTCGTCTTCGCGTGGCGCGAACCCACCCTCTTCGTCGACTGCGTCGGCGCCGAAACCCTCACCGCCGCCGGCGTCACCGTCACCGAACTCCCCGACCTGGCCCCCGCCGTCCGCACCACCAACGCCCACCTCCTCTAACCCCCACCTCCCGAACCCCACCCTCAGACAGCCGAACCCCACGTTCAGGCACCCGAACCCCACATTCGCGCAGCCGAACTCCACACCCGCGCAGCCGAGTCCCACGTTCGCGCAGCCGAGTCCCACATTCAGGCAGCCGAGTCCCACATTCAGGCAGCTGAGCTCCACACTCAGGCGGCCGAGATCGACACTCGTGCAGCCGAACCTCACAGTCGAGAGCCCCGGGGTCCCGCGCTCAGAGCGGCGCCCAGCCCCACCACCAGTGACACAAATGTGGCTTTGGGGGCGGATTCGGCCCCCAAAGCCACATTTGTGTCCTCGGCCCCCCGCCGCGAAATACGTTGCGCGAGAAGCGGTGCCAAGTATCGTCAGGCATCGTGCGTACTGATCTTCGTCGTGGGTTGACCCAGGCCATCAAGGGCAAGGACCGCATCGCGATCTCGGCGATCCGGTCGGCGCTGGCTGCCATCGACAACGCCGAGGCGCCCTCCGTGGAGCACCATGCGACGACGTCCATCGCGGTGGGCGTCGGGTCGACGGAGGTCGAGCGCCTCCACCTGACCGACGCCGATCTCCGAGCCATCGTCGACAAAGAAGTCCAGCAGCGCACGGAAGCCGCCGAGGAGTACGAGCGGCTGGGCCGCGCCGAGCAGGCCGAACGCCTTCGCGCCGAGGCTGCCGTGCTCCGCCGTTACAAGTAGGTCAAGCGCGACGGCCGGGCCGCCACCCGCGGGTCCGGCCGCGCCGGAAGGTGGCCACGATCAGGCCGACCAGAGCCGCCGCGCCGACACCGGCGATCGCCACGACGCCCGCCAGTTCGTTGACCGGTGGCCGGGCGGGGGCGGCGGCCGGGACGATGGCGCCGGCGACCGGGCGCGGCAACGGGCCGCCGGGGCCCACGGCGTCCGGCGGGATGTCGGCCGAGACCGCGGTGTAGGCGTCCACCAGGCCCCAGCCCTGCCGCGGGTCGTGCGTCCCGCCGGGTGGGCGGTTCGCGGTCAAGGTGAGCCGGGTGATCACCTGGTCGGGCGTCAGTTCCGGCCGGTAGGCCCGCAGCAGCGCCGCCGCGCCCGCGACGTAGGCGCCCGCCATCGACGGGTCGGTCACCGGCCACCGGTGCGCGAGTTTCCCCTGCCCCCCAGCCGAAACGCTCACCAGGTCCGCGCCGGGCGCCGACAGCGAAAGGTGCCTGCCCGATTCCCGTTGCACCGGCTGCATCTGCTGGTTCAGCGAGCCGACCGCGAGCACCCCCGGCGTCGCCGACGGGTAGGTGACCGCGCCCTCCTCCTTGGCCGAAGCCGCCGAGATCACCACGGAACCCCGCCGCCGCGCGTCGTTCACGGCCGCGGTCAGCGCGGGCGAGTCCACCGGGGACGGCACGGCGACCAGGATGACGCCCGCCTTCGCGTCCGCCGCGGTGATGATCGCCGCGGCCAGTGCGTCCGGATCGGCGCTGTCCGCGGAGTTGCCGCCGGGCCGGAGGTAGCGCACCGGCAGCACCTTCGCGCCCGGCGCGACACCGGCGAAGGTCGTCGACCGGTTCTGCCGCGCGGCGACGATGCCCGCGGCGACCGTGCCACGGCCGTCGCAGTCCGGTGCGGGCGCCGTCGCGCCGGCGCCGATGCCGCGCACCGGCAGCACCTGGTCGGGCCCGAACTGCGCGTTGGCGGCGTCCACCCCGGTCCCGATGACGGCGACCGTCTGGCCGGAGCCGTCGGTCAGCGGCCACACCCGCGAGGCGTCGACCACCCGCTGTCCCCACGGCACCGCGCCCGGGTACACCCCGGACGGGTTCGCGCAGGCGCTCTGCGGGGGCGGCGCCGAAGACGGCTGGGCCGCCGCGCCAGGGGTGAGCACCGTCGCCGCCACCAGGACGGCGGGTACCGCACGCAACCACCTCACGCGGCGACCCTAAGCCGCGCGACGACTACGCCGCGCGGGTAATTTTCCCCCTCAGCCGAGGTCCATGCCGAGGTCCAGCGCCGGTGCGGAGTGCGTCAGCGCCCCGACAGCCAGGTAGTCGACCCCGGATTCCGCGTACTCCCGTGCGTTTTCCAGCCGCAGCCCACCGGACGACTCCAGCCGCGTCTTCAACCCCAGCTCGTCGCGCAGCCGGACCGCTTCGCCGCACCGGGCCGGGGTGAAGTTGTCGAGCAGCACCTCGTCGGCACCCGCCCGCAACGCCTCCTCCAACTGCGCCAGGTCGTCCACTTCGACCTCGCACGCCAGCTCGGCGGCGTGCTCGCGCGCGGCCCGCAGCGCCGCGGTCACCGAACCCGCCGCCACCACGTGGTTGTCCTTGATCAGCACCGCGTCACCGAGGCCGAACCGGTGGTTCACCCCGCCACCGCAGCGAACCGCGTACTTCTCCAGCAACCGCAATCCCGGCAGAGTCTTGCGGGAATCGCGGATCGCGCACCCCGTACCCTCCACTTCGGACACCCAGGCCGCGGTGGTGGTGGCGATGCCGGACAGGTGGCACAACAGGTTCAACGCGGTCCGCTCGGCGGTCAGCAACCCACGTACCGGTCCGCGCACCACCAGCGCCGGTTCCCCGGCGCTCAGCCAGTTCCCGTCCACGCGCCGGTCCAGCACCTCGTACGAGTCGAGCACCCGATCCAGCACGGCCAGCGCCGGGCCGACGCCGGCCAGCGTGCCCGCCACGCGCGGCGTGAAAGCAGCCGTCGAGACCACGCCGTCCGGCACGGTCGCCTGCGTGGTCGCGTCGGCGCCGTAACGCAGGTCTTCGGCGAGCGCGGTGTCGACCACGCGGAGCACATCGGTCACGTCGAGCCCGGCCTCGGCCAGGATTTCGTGAGTCAGCTCGTTCACGCCACCACCTCCTGCAGGATCGGATCGGCGAGCACCGGCTGTCCCGACGGGCTCAACCGGATCAGCTGACTCCGCCGCCCGCCCCGCTCGTCGCGCTCGGGGAAGTCCAGGCGCACGTGGCAACCGCGCGATTCGGTGCGGTGCGCGGCCGCGGCGACCAGCGCCTGCGCGGCCAGGGTCAGCGCCGCGTCCTCCACCTCCGCCTGTGTCCGAAGTGGACTGTCGACGGTGGCCAGGTCGAGCACCGAGCCCAGCACCGCGAGCCCGTCGGCGTCGCGGCCGATCGCGGCGTAGCGGCTCATCGCCCGCTGCAGCGAGTCGCGGTCGGCCGCTTCGACGTGGCGACATTCCGGCGCCAGCCCGTGCTTCGGCTCGGCGAGCACGCCCGAGGCCAGGTCGGCGGCCGCCGCTTCGGCGACGCGCTCCCCCATCACCAGGCCTTCGAGCAGGCTGTTCGACGCGAGCCGGTTGGCCCCGTGCAACCCGGTCCGCGCGACCTCACCCGCCGCGTACAGCCCGGTCACGCCGGTCCGCCCGGTCGTGTCGGTCACCACGCCACCGCACGCGAAGTGCGCGGCGGGCGTGACCGGGATGAACTCCCGGAGCGGATCGATCCCGGCGGCCCGCGCGGCCGCGTAGACGGTCGGGAACCGCTTGGCGAAGCCGGTGATCCGGGTGGCGTCGAGGAACACGTGATCGTCGACGCCGCCGGGCGCCTCGGCCATGCGGCGGTTGATCGCCGCCGACACCACGTCACGAGGTGCCAGGTCGCCGAGCGGGTGCACCCCGAGCATGACCAGCTCGCCCGCGCCATCGAGCAGGCGCGCGCCCTCGCCACGCACCGCCTCGGTGACCAGCGGGCAGCGGCCGCGCGCGCCCGGCGTGTAGAGCACGGTGGGGTGGAACTGCACGAACTCCACGTCGGCCGCCTGCGCACCCGCGCGCAGCGCCAGTGCCAGCCCGTCACCGGTGGCCGGTTCCGGATTGGACGTCGCCTGGTACAACTGGCCGAGGCCACCGGTCGCGAGCAGCACGGCCGGCGCGCGGACCACGCCGAGCACCCCGTCCGGGTCCAGCACGGACACCCCGGCCACCGCACCGGCCGGTGTGCGCAGCGCGTCGACCGCCACGTGCCGCTCCAGCACCGGCAGCCGCCGGTCGGTGGTCTCCGCGACGAGCGCGCGTTCCACCTCGGCACCGGTCGCGTCCCCGCCCGCGTGGATCACGCGGAACGCGGTGTGCCCGCCTTCGCGGGTCCTGGCGAGCCCGCCGCCGACCCCGGCGTCGAAGCGCGCACCCGACTCGCGCAGGCGCGCCACCGCGGCCGGTCCGCCGTCGAGGATCGACTGCACCACGTCCTCGTCGCAGAGCCCGGCACCGGCGATGAGCGTGTCGTCGACGTGCTTGGCGACCGAGTCGCCGTCGTCGTGCTCGCCGGGCAGCACCACCGCGACTCCGCCCTGGGCCCAGCGGGTGTTGCCGTCCTCGATGGCCGCCTTGGTGACCACCAGCACCCGCAGGCCGAGCGCCCGGCCACGCAGGGCCGCGGTCAGTCCGGCGACCCCGCTGCCGATCACCACGAGATCGGCGGCCGCCTCCCAGCGAGGCGTGGTTTTCGCCTCACGGGCAGTAACCGGGCGGTTCACTCGCCGCCGCCGGGCTGGCCGATCTCGATCATCCGCTGCACCGAAGCGCGGGCGCGGGCGGCGGTCTCGAGGTCGACGTGGACCTCGTCGAGGCCCTCGCGCAGGCAGCGCAGCAGGGCGGCCGGCGTGATCATCTTCATGAACCGGCAGGAGGCGCGGTCGTTCACCGCGCGGAAGTCGATGCCCGGCGCGGCCTTGCGCAACTGGTGCAGCATGCCGATCTCGGTGGCCACCAGCACCGAGCCGGCCTTGGTCGCCTTGGCCTCGTGCACCATGTCGCCGGTGGACAGGATCTTGACCCGGTCCGGGGCCACCGCGCCCTCGCCCGCCAGGTAGAGCGCCGAGGTCGCGCAGCCGCATTCGGGGTGGATGAACAGGTCGGCGTCGGGGTTCGCGGCGGCCCGCTCGGCCAGCTCGGGACCGTTGATCCCGGCGTGCACGTGGCACTCCCCGGCCCAGATGTGCAGGTTCTCCCGGCCGGTCACGCGCTTGACGTGGGCGCCGAGGAACTGGTCCGGCAGGAAGAGAACCTCCTGGTCAGCGGGGATGGAGGCGACCACGTCCACCGCGTTCGACGAGGTGCAGCAGATGTCGGTCTCGGCCTTGACCTCGGCCGTGGTGTTGACGTAGGAGACCACCACCGCGCCCGGGTGCTCGGCCTTCCACTCCCGCAGCTGCGCCCCGGTGATCGAGTCCGCCAGCGAGCAGCCCGCCCGCGCGTCGGGGATCAGGACGGTCTTGTCCGGGGAGAGGATCTTGGCCGTTTCGGCCATGAAGTGGACCCCGCAGAAGATGATCGTCGAGGCGTCGCTGCTCGCCGCGATGCGGCTCAGCGCGAGCGAGTCGCCGGTGTGGTGGGCGACATCCTGGATCGCCGGAACCTGGTAGTTGTGCGCGAGCAGCACGGCGTCGCGCTCCTCCGCGAGGCGCCGCACCTCCTCCGCCCAGCTCGCGTCCGGCTCCACCCCGTCGAACGGGATGAGATCGGCTTCGGCGAGCTCGCTCGCCCGCAGGGTCGTCGTGCCGGCCATGGTGGCCCTCCTAGACTGACGCGGGTTTTCGCCTTACAATCGAAAACCGTGCGAAGCCATATTAACAGCAGCGCCCCCCTGGCACACGAGGTTTTGGCGGCCGTGCTGCAAGTGCGATCGGACACACTCCAGGTGCTGTTGTGGCGGCGCGCGCTCGATCCGCACATCGGCCGCTGGTCGCTGCCGGGCGGGCGGCTGCGGCCCGACGAGGACGTCGAGACCTCCATCCGGCGCCAGCTCGCCGAGAAGGTCGACATCAAGCAGCTCAAGCACGTGGAGCAGCTCGCCGTGTTCAGCACGCCGGACCGGGTGCCCGGGCCGCGCGTGGTGGCCACCGCGTTCCTCGGCCTGGTGCCGTCGGACGTGGACCCGGAGGTGCCCGAGGACACCTCGTGGCACCGGGTGGACGAACTGCCCCGCACGGCTTTCGACCACGCCGAGATCGTGCTGCGCGCGCGGGACCGGCTGCGGTCCAAGCTGAGCTACACCAATGTCGGCTTCGCGCTCGCGCCGGACGTGTTCACCATCTCGGAGCTGCGCGGGCTGTACTCCGCGGCGCTCGGCTACAGGATTTCCGCGACCAATCTGCAGCGCGTGCTGGCCCGCCGCGGCCTGCTCGAACCGACCGGGGAGACGGCGCCGTCCGGCTGCAGCGGCGGGCGTCCGGCGGCGTTGTTCTCCTTCGCCTGCAAGGGAATCCAGGTGACCGACCCGTTCGCCGTGCTGCGTCCCCCGCCGGTGCGGCGATAACTCCGCGCGACGTACGCGATTTCCGTTGCCCGGCACGGCATCCGGGTGAAGGCCTGCGCGCGGGACGGCTTCGTCGTACCGTGTACCCGTGGCTGACGGCGCGGGAGACAGTACGGGTACGACGACCTTGCCGTTGTTCCCCCTGCAGACCGTGCTGCTGCCGGGAGCGCACCTGCCGCTGCACATCTTCGAGCCGCGGTACCGGCAGCTCACCGTGGACCTGGTCACCGGCACCGTGCCGGACCAGGAGTTCGGCGTGATCGCCATGCGCACGTCGCTGACGCGCGAGGTCACCGGGCTCGACCAGGTGCACGCCATCGGCTGCACCACGCGGCTGCGCGAGGCGAAACGCCTGCCCGACGGGCGGTTCGACGTGGTCACCACCGGAAAGCAGCGGTTCCGGCTGCTCGACATCGACAGCGAGGCGGCGCCCTACCTGGTGGGCACGGTGGAATGGGTGTCGGACGACCCCTTGCCGCGTGGCTCGGCGGAAGCGGGCGCGCGCATGGCGGAGGTCGCGCGCGGCGCGCACCGGCGGTACTGCCGCTCGGCCTGGGAACACGACGCGTGGACCGAGCCGCCCGCGGACACCTCGATGGCGGACCTCGCCTACCAGCTGGCGGCCGACTGCCTGCTGCCGATGGACGACCGGCAGGCGCTGCTGGAACAAACCCAGCCCTTGCGACGCCTGCGGGACGTGTGCCGCCTGCTGACCCGGGAAACGGGTTTCCTGACGACTTTGCGCGCGGTCCCGGCTCCGCCGGCGGAACTGAGCGCGCTGACGCGCCCGGCGAGCCTGAACTAGGCGAGGTTTCTTCGTGTCACGAATGTGGCTTTCGAGACGTCTGACGTCTCGAAAGCGACATTCGTGACATCGCAGCTGTCCACAGGCACCCACCTGTCCACAGCCCCCAGCTCAGCCGCCCCTCGGGAAGCCCCCACCCGATAAACTGGCGATAGGGGCCGCCCCCGGGAGGGTGGGGGGGCTGCCTGCTGGCGGTGAGCAGGGGCGCTGGGGTTAGTTGGCGGGTTCTGATTCGCCGTTGGGGGTTCGGTTGCCGCCGAACTTGTTCCACACTTTGCCTGCCGCGCCGGAGAGGGCTTCGCCGACATCGGTGAACACCTTGGCCAGCGGGTCGGTCGAGTTGCTGAAGGAGTCCTTGTACGACTTGGCCGCGGACTTGACGTCGTCGGACCAGGTGCTCGACGGGCTGTCGCCGTCGCGGCGCGGGTAGTCGCCGACCAGGATCGCGCGGTACTCCTCCGAAGCGGCCCACTTCTGCAGTTGGGCGGCGCGCACCACGGCCAGCGGGTGCGACATGTGCTCGACGTTGCGCAGCTTCAACAGGCTGTCGCGGACGTCGTCGACCGATTCGTACTCCTCGGCCTGCTGCAGGAACGACGGGATGTCGATGCGCGACGGGTCGATCCCGCCGGCCATCAGCACGTGCACCCGCAGCGCGGCGGCCGGGTCCTGGCCGCAGAGCAGACCGGCGCGGTCGCACGACAGCTCCGACTTGCGGTACCACTCCTTCAGCGCGGCGATCACCGCGCGCAGCCCGAACGCGCTGACCGGCGTCCACGACATCGACATCTGCATGCTGATCAGCCGGATCAGCATGGTCCGGTACACCGCGTGCCCGGACAGCACGTGCCCCATTTCGTGGCCGATGACGAACCGCAGCCCGTTGGTGTCGAGCAGTTCGACCAGCCCGGTGCTGAGCACGATGAACGGCTCGTCCATGCCGATCGTGTAAGCGCTGACCGACGGGTCCTGCGCGACGAAGATGTTCGGCACCGGCGAGATGTCCAGCGCCTGCGCGCATTCCAGGCGCAGCTTGTTCAGCTCGGGGTACTGCTTCTCACCGACGCGGATCGACGACGCCAGCGCCATCAGCCGCTCACCGCGCTCGCTGAAGAACCCGGCCACGGCCTTGAGCACTTCGGCGAACCCGGGGATGGTGCGCAGCGTCGCGAGCGCGCCCCGGTCGACCGGGTGCTCGTAGGCGCGCGGGCTGATGCCCGGAAAGCGGATGCGCCCGTTCGAGCCGGAAACTACGTCGTCGGTCATGTGATGCAGGCCTCCCTCGGTTGCCGCCAGCCTACGGAAACCGGGCAGGCCGCGCTGCCGATCAGCCGAATTCAGCCGAGACGGCGCCCGAGGTCGTCACGGCCGTTCCACCCGGCCAGCAGCCCGTAGGTGGCGGCCACCGCCAGCGGCTGGGCCAGCAGCACCCACGCCGATTCCAGCACCGGCGCGGTTTCCAGCACGTCACCCACCTGGGGCGCGGCGGTCACCTCGTAGAGCATCCCGGCGAAGGTGCCGGGCCCGAGCATGGACGCCAGCCACCACGCCAGCACCGAGCCGAGGACCGCGGCCAGCAGTACCACCGGCCCGCGCCGCTCACGCAGCAGCCAGATCACCACGCCGACCACGATGCCGACGCCGAAGGCCAGCAGGGCGAACACGGCGAGGTCGTCGAAGCGGTGCCAGCTCTCCAGTTGCAGGGGCACCGGGTTCTCGGTGGCGGAAACCACGCGCACCCGCTGCGGCGGTGCCAGCAACGCCCACAGCGCGGCCAGCGGGATGCCGGTGAGCATCACCATCGACAGCACGCTCACCGCGGGCAGGATGTCCGCGGCCACCACCACCTTCGGCCGCTCGCGCGGAACGCTGAAGAAGTGGTGCGCGGGTTCGGCGGGCGGGCGCACCCCGACCGAAGATTCAGCCACCGGCGTACCTCCTGACTACGGTCCGTTGAGCTTAGGCGCTCCTCCGGTGGGTCTGGTCGATGGGCTTCGTGATCCAGGTGGTTCCTGGCGGTGCGGGCGGGTCGGCCTCGTACTGGCCGTACTCGGCCGAGTCGCCCGTGCCGCCAGGGGCCGCCTGGGCGCGGAGACCGCGGCCTTGACTCACCGGAGGAGCGCCTAACCCGTCGTTTCGCCGTGTCTGCTGCAGCGGGCGGTCCAGCCGGTCGGGGTGATCTGCACGACCATGCGCCGCGCGCAGTGGGGGCAGAAGCGCGGTGGCTCCAGCGCGGTGCGCGGGTTGTCGCAGGCCGCATGGTCGGCGGCCCACGGGTGTCCACAGTGGACGCAGAATTCCGCTTGCGTCACAAGGAGTCGCTCAGCGCCTTCACCGGCATCTTCAGCTCGGTGAGCATCTCCAGGTCGACCTCGGCCGGGCGGCCCAGGTTGGTCAGGTAGTTGCCGACGATGATCGCGTTGATCCCGCCCAGCATGCCCTGCTTGGTGCCGAAGTCGCCGAAGGTCAGTTCACGGCCGCCCGAGAAGCGCAGCAGCGCGCGCGGCATGGCCAGCCGGAAGGCGGCGACGGTGCGCAGCGCGTCCTTGCCCTCGACCACTTCGTAGTGCTCGTACGGCGTGCCGGGCTGCGGGATCAGGAAGTTCATCGTGCACTCGTCCGGGCCTAGCTCGGCGAGCTGCGCGGCGAACTCCGCGCGCTGCTCGACGGTCTCCCCCATGCCGATGATGCCGCCGCAGCAGACCTCCATGCCCGCCTCGCGGATCATCAGCAGCGTGTCCCAGCGCTCCTCCCAGGTGTGCGTGGTGACCACCTCGGGGAAGTGCGAGCGCGCGGTCTCGAGGTTGTGGTTGTAGCGGTGCACGCCCATCTCGACCAGCTCGTCCACCTGCTCCTGCGTGAGCATGCCGAGCGAGCAGGCGATCTGGATGTCGTTGCCGTCCTCTCGGATGGCCTTGATGCCCTCGCGGACCTGGGAGAGCAGGCGCTTGTCCGGCCCGCGCACCGCGGCCACGATGCAGAACTCCGTGGCCCCGGTCTCCTTGGTCTGGCGGGCGGCCTTGACCAGGCCGGGGATGTCCAGCCAGGCCGAGCGCACCGGGGTCGGGAACCGGCCGGACTGCGAGCAGAAGTGGCAGTCCTCGGGGCAGCCGCCGGTCTTCAGGCTGATGATGCCCTCGACTTCCACCTCGGGACCGCACCAGCGCATGCGCACCTCGTGCGCCAGCGCGAGCAGGTCGGGCAGCCGCTCGTCGGGCACCCGCAGCGCCTCGAGCACCTGCGCCTCGCTCAGCCCTTCGCCGCGCTCGAGCACCTGCTCGCGCGCCGTGGTGAGGACGTCGGTGGCGCGTTCTGGTGCTGAGGTCACGGGTTCTCCTTCTCGCTCGGGCACGTCCGGCACAGTGTGCCCGAACACCCCGTCACGAAGAAGCGACCCAGGTCACTTCTGGGCGGATTCACCCTTGGCGAAGCATTCGGGGTCGAATTCACCGCCGAACCACGGCGAGAGGCCGCGCCGGGCTTCGGCGAGGAACTCCTCGGACCCGGCCTGCCCCGCCCCGGCGGACAACGCCCCCAGCAGGGGCGCGCCCGCCGCGACGGGCAGGTCTTCGAGATTGGAGCAGGCGGCCAGGTCCGGTTCGGCCGGCCACGAGCCGATCAGCACGCCGCCCACGTTCAGGCCGCGCCGGGTGGCCACCTCGGCGGTCAGCGCGGTCGCGTTCAGCGTGCCCAGCCCGGCTTCGGCGACCACCAGCAGCAGCGAACCGAGCGACCAGGCCACGTCGGCGAGCGTGCCGCCACCGGGGTCGAACCGCACCAGCAGCCCGCCGGCGCCCTCGACCAGCACCAGGTCGTGCTCGGCGTCGAGCTCGGCGGCGGCGCTCGCGGCCTCGGCCGGGGTCACCGGCGCGATGCCGCTGCGCCGCGCCGCCGCTTCGGGGGACAACGGGTCGGGGTAGCGCCGCAGCTCACGGGTGGTGACCTCGCCCGCAAGGCGCCGGACTTCGTCCAGGTCACCCGGCTCGCCGTCGGTCACGCCGGTCTGGGCGGGTTTCAGCACGGCCACCCGCCTGCCGTCGGCCTTGGCCAGTGCGGCGATCGCCGCCGTGACCACGGTCTTGCCGACACCGGTTCCGGTACCCGAGATCACCAGCACAGTCACGGCCCTCGACCCTAGTCCTGACGGCAAGCCGCCGGTTCCCCGGCGGGCTCGAACGCCCCGGACGCCGGATCGAAGAGGTAGACCTGCGCCGCGCCCACGTCGAAGTACATCCCGGTCAGGTGCAGCTCACCGCGGGCTTCGGCCTCGGCCACCACCGGGTAACGCCGCAGGTGACGCAGCTGCTGGAGGATGTTGTGCAGCGCCAGCCGGTCGCCTTCGGCTTCGGGCAGCTCCCCGTTCAGCGAGACCGGCGAGTTCTTCTCGTACCGGTGCAGGCTGGGTTCGGCGTGGCGGAGCCACTCGCGCACCACGGGCAGTTCGGCGGTGGGATCGAGCATCAGCTTCATCGCGCCGCAACCCGAATGGCCGCACACGACCACCTCCGGCACCCGCAGCACGCCGACGGCGTATTCGATCGACGCGGCGACCGAGGAGTCCCGCGGCCCGGAGTCGCTGTCGGCGGGCACCAGGTTCCCGATGTTCCGCACGGCGAACAGGTCACCGGGACCGCTGGTGGTGATCAGGTTCGGCACGATCCGCGAGTCGGCGCAGGTGATGAACAGGGTGTGCGGGTTCTGCCCGTCGGCCAGCCCGCTCAGCGTGCCCTGCACCAGCGGCGCGGTCCGGCGCTGGAACTCCGAGGTGCCCAGGCGCAGTTGCGCGGTGGACGGCGGGGCGCTGCGCTGGTCAGGCAGGTGCGGGCCGGTTTTCGCCTGCCAGTCCGACCACGACGCCAGCCAGCGCGGCAGCACCGGCGCGGCGGCGAGCCTGCTCACCGTGGGCGCCCCCGACTTCCCGCGCTCGTAGTACGGGTGCCCGATCTCGTCGACCACCACGGTGCCGCCGCCCCGCTCGTGGGCCAGCTGCCAGTTGGACAGGTTCTCGAAGGCGGCGTGGTCGAGGTAGTCCACCACCAGTTCGATGTTGACCTCGGTGCGCGCCGGGATGGCGGCGAGCACCTTGGACAGCTTGGGGATGGCCAGGAAGGTCAGCGCGCCGTCGACCACCACGCGCCAGCGGTCGCCGTCGGATTCGGCGTGGATCTTGGACCGGGTGCGCAGCAGCATCATCAGCAACGACGCGGCGATCCCGAGGAGCACCCCGGTGAGCATGTCGAGGAACACCACGCCGAGCAGGGTGACCAGGTAGATCGGCAGGTCGCCGTGGCGGTGCACCTCGCGGATGGTGCCCACGTTGAGCAGCTTCGCGCCGACGTGCACCAGCAGGCCGCCGAGCGCGGCCAGCGGGATGCTCTCCAGCAACCCGGCCAGCAGCACGCTGAACAGCAGCACCCAGACCCCGTGCAGCACCGCGGAGGCACGGGTGCGCGCACCCGCGGCCACGTTGGTGGAACTGCGCACGATCACGCCGGTGACCGGCAGGCCGCCGATCGCGCCGGAGGCCATGTTGGCCATGCCCTGGCCGACCAGTTCGCGGTTGAGGTTGGCGCGCGGGCCGGTGTGCAGCTTGTCCACCGCGATCGCCGAGAGCAGGCTCTCCACGCTGGCGATCAGCGCGATGGTGAGCACCGCGATGCCGATGTCGAACCAGCCGCCCTCGGGGAACTGCGGCACGAAGGTGATCTCCAGCAGGTTGCCGGGCAGTTCGATGCGGTCCAGTTGCATGCCGGCGACCAGCGCCAGCACGGTGGTCAGGGTGATCGCGGCGAGCGGACCGGGCACCTTGCGCACGGCCTTCGGCAGGCGCGGCCACAGCAGGAGGATGCCGATGGTCAGCACGCCGATGAAGGCGGCGGTGTCGTGGCTGCCGATCAGCTGACCGGGCAGGGCGAGGAGGTTGTCCAGCGCGGAACTCTGCGCGGCACCGCCCAGCACCACGTGCAACTGGCCGAGCACGATGGTCAGGCCGATGCCGCCGAGCATGCCGTGGACGATGGCGGGGGAAATGGCCAGCGCGGCGCGCGCGATCCGGCTCAGCCCGAGCAGGATCTGCAGCGCGCCGGCGGCGACCACCATGGCGCAGGTGGCCGCCCAGCCGAAGCGGGAGATGGTTTCGGCGACCACCACGGTCAGGCCGGCGGCGGGTCCGCTGACCTGGAGAACAGAACCGCCGAAGAGACCGGCGATCACCCCGCCGACCACGGCGGCGATCAGCCCCGCGACGATCGGGGCGCCGGACGCCAGTGCGATGCCGAGCGAAAGGGGCACGGCGACCAGGAAGACAACGAGTGAAGCGGGCACGTCACGCCGCAATAGGGTGGCGAAGCTCATGATCACCAGGGAACACGGAACCGCGTGAAAAGTCCGCTTTGTGAAGACTTCCTCATGTTTTGTTCACGGCGGCTTCGTCACGTATTCGGGAACACGAACCGCAATCTCGCTCAATCACGTGGCCCACGTCTCACCCGATCCAGACAATGACCCCGCTCAATTATCGCTCTACGTGCCCGCAGAACCCGAATAACATTCAGTTAACCCGTGTTGTCACTAGATCGAGTGAATTCCACTCAAGCCTCACCCGCGGCTGCGACGATGGCGCGTGAGATGGCCGCCACATCCGCGTCGGTGCTCACGTACGGCGGCATCGTGTAGATCAGGTCGCGGAACGGCCGCACCCACACGCCGTGCTCGGTCACCACCCTGGTCGCGGTGGCCATGTCGACCGGGTGATCCAGCTGCACCACGCCGATCGCGCCGAGCACCCGGACTTCCCGCACGCCGGGCAGGTCCGCGGCGGGCGCGAGTCCACTTCGGAGCCCGGACTCGATGCGCCGGACCTCGGCGAGCCAGTCCTGGTCGAGCAGCAGGCCGATCGACGCGTTCGCCACGGCACTGGCCAGCGGATTGCCCATGAACGTCGGCCCGTGCGCGAGCACCGGCAATTCACCGCGGGAAATGCCGTCCGCCACCTCCGGTGTGCACAGTGCGGCGGCCATGGAGAGATAACCGCCGGTCAGCGCCTTTCCGACGCACAACACGTCCGGGGTGATCCCGGCGTGCCCGGCGGCGAACAGCGATCCGGACCGGCCGAATCCGGTGGCGATTTCGTCGAGGATGAGCAGCACCCCGTTTTCCGCGGTGATTTCCCGCAGCGCGCGCACGTATCCCGGATTGTGGAAACGCATTCCGCCGGCCCCCTGCACCACCGGCTCCACGATCACCGCGGCCAGCTCGTGCGCGTGCGCCGCGATCTCTCTCGCCAGCATGTCCACATAGGACTGATCGAGCGGCTCGTCGAAGCCGGCCGGCGGTTCCGGCACGAACACCTGCTCGGTCAGCGTGCCCTTCCACAGCGAGTGCATACCGCCGCCGGGGTCGCAGACGCTCATCGGCTGGAAGGTGTCGCCGTGGTAGCCGCCGCGCCAGGTCAGCAGCCTGCGCTTGGCCGGCTGCCCGGTCGACTGCCAGTACTGCATGCACATCTTGACCGCGACCTCGATGGACACCGAGCCGGAGTCACAGAGGAACACGTGCTCCAGCCCGTCCGGGGTGAGGTCCACCAGCGTCCGGGCGAGCGCGATCGCCGGTTCGTGGGTGAGCCCGCCGAACATCACGTGACTCATCCGCCCGGCCTGCTCGGCCAGCGCCGCGTCGAGGACGGGGTGCCGGTAGCCGTGCACCGCCGCCCACCAGGACGACATGCCGTCCACCAGTTCCCGGCCGTCGGCCAGCCGCAGCCGCACGCCCTCGGCCTCGCGGACCAGCAGCGGGGGCACGGTGCCCGGCATGGGCCCGTAGGGGTGCCACACGTGACGCGCGTCGAGCGCGAGCAGTTCCTCCTGGCTCGTCATGGCTGGCACCCTACGGGCCCCCCGGCGTCACCCCAGGCGGACCGGCAGGGTCTCCAGACCGTGCATCAGGGTGCTCGCGCGCCACCGCAGTCGCGACGGTTCAGCGGCCAGTGCCAGGCCGTCGAACCTGGCCAGCAGCCGCCCGATGGCGATTTCGGCTTCGATCCGGGCCAGCGGCGCGCCCACGCAGTAGTGGATGCCGTGCCCGAAGGCCAGGTGCCCGCCCGCCTGCCGGGTGACGTCGAGGCTGCTCGGGTGGTCGAAGCGTTCGCCGTCGCGGTTGGCCGCGAGCAGCGAGATCAGCACGAACTCGCCCTCCCCGATCTCCACGTCCCCGACCCGCACCGGCTCGGCGGTGAACCGCAGCGTGGCCAGGTTCACCGGCCCGTCGAGGCGCAGGAACTCCTCGACCGCCCCGGGCAGCAGCGACGGATCGGCCCGCAGCGCGGCCAGCTGCCCGGGGTTGCGCAGCAGCGCCAGCACCCCGTTGCCGATCAGGTTGACCGTGGTCTCGTGCCCGGCGACCAGCAGCAGGAACGCCATCGGCACCAGCTCGTGCTCGGCGAGGCGATCGCCGTCCTCGGAGATGTGCACCAGGTCGGAGAGCAGGTCCTGACCCGGCTCGGCGCGCTTGCGCTCGATCAGGTCACGCAGGTAGCCGACCAGCTCACCGGCCGCCTTCTCGATCGGCGCCGACGGATCGGCCGAGACCAGCGTGTTCGACCAGTCGCGGAACTGGGCGCGCTGGGCCTCCGGCACGCCGAGCAGCTCGCAGATCACCGTGATCGGCAGCGGGAAGGCGAACGACTCCAGCAGGTCGACCTCGTCGTGCGCGGCCATCTCGTCGAGCAGGGCGTCGGTGATCTGCTCCATCCGCGGCCGGAGCCGGTCCACCGACTTCGGCGTGAACGCCTTGTTCACCAGCTTGCGCAGGCGGGTGTGCTCGGGCGGGTCGGAGTTGAGCATGTGCGCGGTCAGCGCCGAGGCGAACGTCCGGGATTCGGCGTTGTCCCCCGGGTCGACCTGGGTCTGGAACAGTTCGGAGATCCGCTCGGAGTTCTTGCTCAGCCGCGGGTCGGCGAGCAGCGCGCGTGCCTCGTGGTAGCCGGTGATGACCCAGCCCCGCAGCCCGCGCGGCATGACCACCGGCCGCGCCGGGCCCTCCTGGCGGAACACCTCGGCCATCCCGTGCGGATCCTGCATGAACGCGTCGTCGAGCCGGACCGGTTCCACGACTGCCGCCATCGCCGCCCCCTTGGTTCGGTAACACTGTTTCGTAACATCGTTGTCAGTGGGTCAACGAGGCACGAGCGAGTTTGGTGCCCCACGTCACCGGAATGCCGCGTTGCTAGCCTGAGCACGAGATGCCTGACCGCCGCTACCGCCCGATCTCCCCGGACCTGCTCGCCCGCGAGCTCACCGAGCGCATCGTCGACGCCCCGATCACCCGCGTGGCCATCGACGGCGCGGGTGACGCCCCCGGCGAACTGGCCGACACGGTGGCCGAATCGCTTCGCCTGCACGGCAGGGAGACCCTGCGCGTGTCCACAAAGGACTTCCTGCGGGCCGCGTCGCTGCGGTTCGAACGCGGCAAGCGCGACCCCGACGCCCGCTACGACGACTGGCTCGACGTCGGCGGCCTGCGCCGCGAGGTGCTCGACCCGCTGGGCCCCGGCGGCTCCGGCCTCGCGCTGCCCGCCCTCTGGGACGCCGAGCGCGACCGCGCCACCCGGCGCGACCGGGTCCGGCTGCCGCCAGGGGCCGTCGTGCTGGTGGACGGCGAACTGCTGCTCGGGCACGGCCTGCCCTTCGACTTCACCGTGCACCTGTGGCTCTCCCCCGGCGCGCTGACCCGGCGGCTGCCGGAGGACGAGCACTGGGCCTTGCCCGCCTACAAGCGGTACGACAGCGAGGTCGCGCCCGGTGAGTTCGCCGACGTGGTGGTCCGCATGGACGACCCGCGGCACCCCGCGCTGATCGAACGGCCGTGAGTGGCCGGCGGCGGGAGCCAGCCAGGTCGGACAAACGCTAGGAGTGGGGCATTACTAGCGTTCATTGCAAGTAATGCCCCACTCATAGCATTGACTCGGCGGATCAGCGCCCCCGGTCACCTTTGCGGCCGCCGTCTCGTCAACCAGGTGTGGACAGGGCGGAACAGTTCGAGGAGCAGCGCGCCCACCTGCGCGCGGTGGCGTACCGGATGCTGGGTTCGGCCGCCGAGGCCGAGGACGCGGTGCAGGAAACCTGGCTGCGGCTGAGCCGGGTCGACGGCGAGGTGGACAACCTCGGCGGCTGGTTGCGCACGGTCCTCTCCCGCATCTGCCTGGACATGCTGCGTACGCGCAAGGCCCGCCGCGAGGAGCCGCTGAGCGAGCTGCCCGAGCACGGCTGGGCCCGCGAGGACCCGGAAACCGAGGCCGTGCTGGCCGATTCGGTGGGCCGCGCGCTGCTCGTCGTGCTCGAGACCCTCGCGCCCGCCGAGCGGATCGCCTTCGTGCTGCACGACCTGTTCGCCGTGCCGTTCGACCGGATCGCGCCGATCGTGGACCGCACGCCGGTGGCCGCGAAGAAGCTCGCGAGCCGGGCGCGGCAGCGGCTGCGCGGCACACCTGCGTCACCGGCGGGCGAACTGGCCCGGCAGCGGAAGGTGGTGGAAGCGTTCCTGGCCGCCGCGCGCGACGGGAACCTCGACGCGCTGCTCACCCTGCTGGCCCCCGATGTGGTCCGGCGAGCCGACCCGGCGACCGTGCCCCCGGGTGTTCCCGCCGTGCAGCGCGGTGCCCGGGCCGTCGCCGAGGGCGTGCTCAAGTTCGGCCGTCCCGCGCGCTTCGCCGAGGTCGCGCTGGTGGACGGCGAGGTCGGCGCGGTGGTCGCGCCGGGCGGACGGCTGCGCCTCGCGCTGACCTTCACCTTCGACGGCGACCGCGTCACCGCCTACGAGATCATCGCGTCCCCGGCCCGGCTGGCCCGCCTCGACCTGGCGACGCTCAGCGAACCGCGGCGATCGGCTGACCGCCCAGCAGGCTCGCCAGCCGCCCCGCCAGCACGTCCCAGCGCCAGTTCCCGCTGACCCACTCGCGGCCCGCCTCGCCCATGCGCCGGGCCCTGGCCGGGTCGGTGAGCAGCGGCGCGAGCGTGTCGGCCAGCTGCATCACGTCACGGCCGTCGACCACGTGCCCGGTCACCTCGTCGAGCACGGTCTCCGGCGCGCCACCCGAGCGCCCGGCGACCACGGGCAGGCCGGTCGCGGACGCCTCCAGGTAGACGATGCCGAGGCCCTCCACGTCGAGCCCCTTGCCGCGGGTCCGCGCCGGCATGGCGAACACGTCACCGGCGGCGTAGTGCGCGGGCAGTTCCTCCCACGGCACCGAGCCGGTGAGCACCACGTCGTCGCCGAAGCCCAGCGAGTCCACCAGCCCGGCCAGCTTCGCGCGGTACGGGCCGCCGCCGACCAGCAGCAGCGCCACGTCCGGCACCCGCCTGCGCAGCTCCAGCATCGCCAGCACGAGCATGTCCTGGCCCTTGCGGGGCACCAGCCGCGAAACGCACACCACGGTCGGCCGGTCACCCAGGCCGTAGCGCTTGCGGATGCTCTCGCGGGCGGCGGGATCCGGGCGGAACACCGCGGGGTCCACTCCGGACGGCAGGTGCTCCAGCCCGGCCATCGGCCCGAACGCGGCCGCGAACCGGCCGCGGGTGTACTCGCTGACGAAGGTGACCACGTCGGCGGTGTCGCCGATCCGCCGCAGCGCCTGCCGCGCGGCGGGCAGCATCGACCAGCCGACCTCGTGCCCGTGCGTGCTGGCGAGCACCCGCTGCGCCCCGGCTGCCCGCAACGGCTGCCCCAGCAGCGCGAGCGGTGCCGCCGCGCCGAACCAGACCGCTTCGCAGTCGCGCGAGCGCATGAGCTGCTTCGCGCGGCGCAGCACGCCGGGCGTCGGCAGCATCAGCGAGGTCGGGTGCCGGACCACTTCGAACGGGGCGGCGGCGTCGAACTCCTCGTGACCGCGCCAAGCCGGTGCGTAGACCACCAGATCGTCCGAGGGCACCCGGGTCGCCAGCGAGTGCAGATAGGACTGGATGCCGCCGGGGCGGGGCGGGAAGTCGTTGGTCACCAGCAGGGTTCGGCGCACCACGCGAGGCTAGCGAAAAGCACGAAGGCCGCCTTCCCCGGGAGGAAGACGGCCTTCGCAGGGTGTGTCCGCGTCAGGCGACGCGGCGGGCACCCACGTAGTTCTTCTGCAGCGGCGCCACCTTGACCACGTCACCGGTGGTCGGGGCGTGCACCATGTTGCCGCCGCCGATGTAGATGCCGACGTGCGACACCGGCGAGTTGTAGAACACCAGGTCGCCCGGCTGCAGCTGGTCCCGCGAGACCGCCTTGCCGAAGGTCGACTGCGCCTTCGAGGTGCGCGGGATGCTGATCCCGGCCTGCTTGTAGGCCCAGCCGGTCAGGCCGGAGCAGTCGAAGGAGTTCGGGCCGGTGGCACCCCAGGAGTAGGGCTTGCCGCGCTTGCCCATGGCCGCGTCGACCGCGGTCTGGGCAGCCGCGCCGGGCGCCGTGATCGGGCCGACGTCGGCACCGGTGTCCTTCTGGGCGGCCTTGTCGGCCGTGCTGAGGTTGCCGTAGGCGTCCTCGAGCTTGTCCATCTGCTCGTCGAGCGACTTCTTGCGCTGCTCGATGTCCGACTTGAGCCGGGAGGCCTCGTCCTTGGCGGCCTGGGCCCGGCCCTGCGCGTCGGTGGCGAGCTGACGGGCGTCGGCGGCCTGCTTCAGCGAGCCGGCGTAGCCCTGCAGCACGTTGTTCTGGTCCGTGGCCAGCACGTCCAGGGCGGACGAGCGGTCCAGGAAGTCCTGCGCCGAGTTGCCGGTGAGCAACGCGGACATCTTGTTCAGCTGCGCGCCACTGGTGAAGGAGGCGCCGGCGAACTTGTCCACGTCGACCCGGTAGCGCTCGATGTCGGCGCTGGCCGTGCTCTCGGTCTGCTTGGCGCCCTCGAGGTCCTGGTTCGCCTTGTCGAGCTCGGCCTGCTTGGCCTTCTCGTCTTCCTGGGCGTTGAGGTGGTCCTCGTTGAGCTTTTCGGCCTGCGAAGCGAGTTCGCGGTACTGCTTGAGCGCCTCGGACTCGCTGCTCGGGGGTTGCTGGGGGGCGAGGATGGGAGTGGCGTTGGCGGGGGCCTGGACCAGCGTCACGGCCGCGATCACCGCGGCAGCTGCCAGTGCGCCTGAAACCACGCGCTTTACCGGATGCGACTGCACGTCGCGCGTGTCTCCTTTGCGTTCGGCCGCCTCACCGGTCGCACCTGCCGGACGAGGTCGGGGGCCCTCGTTCCGTTCGGGCCGGTTGGGCGGACACAACACCCGTTCCGGCCGGTGCATCGGCACCGCGCGCTCCACCACACCTGGAAAAGCGAGTGGTGCACGCGGTAGTCCCGGTTCAGCTCCCCGACAAAGCTGGCACGGCGGCAATCCCGTGTCGCCATCCCTTGTGCGACGGCTAACGGCCACGAGATCTCGGCCAGGTTACGAAAGAGCGGCCTGCGCGTCCACCACCCGGCTGATAAAAACTCTCCGTAGCGAGATGAATCACCACATGGACGAGCTTTGACACGATCGGTGTGACCAGTGCAACAGTTCACTACGCTGCGACGAGATAACCGCTCACCCGATGGAAGTGACCGCTCGGCGCGGCACCCGATCGTGAGATCGATCACTGCGGCCGTCCGGCGCCTACCGCCTACCGCGCGGCGATAGTGGCCGCTCCGGACGTCCCTACGATGCGCTCGTGGCCACCACTGCGGAAGATGTCGAAAAAGCCGTCGCACTCGCGCTCGAGACGCTGAGCGCGGCGCCGCCGGAAAATTGGGAAAAATCGGCGGGCACGCTCACCTGGACCTGCTGGGAAACGGCCGAGCACCTGGCCGACGATCTGTTCGCCTATGCCGCGCAACTCGGTTTGCGACGCGAGCCGGTCAACCGGTACGTGCCTTTCGAATTGATCCGCCGACGGCCGGAAGCGCCGGACGGCGTAATCCTCGCCGATCGTGAGTACGGGCCCCAAGGCCTGCTCCAGGTGCTCGAGACGTGTGGCGCGCTGCTGGCCGCCATGGTGCGCACGGCCCCGCCCTCGGCCAGGGGGTTCCACTCGCTCGGCGTGGCCGACCCGGCGGGCACCGCGGCGATGGGCATCGTCGAGGTCCTGGTGCACACGCACGACCTGGCCGAAGGCCTCGGCCTGGACTGGACCCCGCCCGCCGACCTGTGCGACCGCGTCCTCCTCCGCCTGTTCCCGGACGCGCCCACCGGCACCGACCGCTGGCCCACGCTGCTCTGGGCCACCGGCCGGGGCGAGTTGCCGGGTCACCCGCGCCTGGAGTCGTGGCGCTGGGACAGTTCCGTGCGCTAACGACCGGCGAACTCCCAGTGCCAGGGTTCTTCGCGGCCCCGGCCCGGTTGGGCCCAGCCCGGGTTCACCCACCCGAACGAGCGGGCGTTCGCCGCCAGCCAGCCGTACTCCGGGGTGCCGAAGGACTGCACCCCGCCGCACATGTCCACCGCCAGGCCCCAGCCGTGGTTGCTGGTGCCTGGCACGGCGGCCAGTGCGGGTTTCCGGCGGTACAGGTCCACCTGCCCGGCGAAGGTGCGGTAGGAGTCCGTGACGCACAGAGGCCGCCCGAAGGTCCCGGCGAACGCCTCCGACAACGCGGCAAACGTTTGCGCGGCGTCGCAACGCAGCACGTGCGCGCCGATCCCGACGGGGCACAACGCACCCGCGGGGATCAGCCCGTTCGGGAAGCCGCCCCAGGCGCCCGCGGCTTGGTCGGTCCCCGGCGCGGCGGGCGGCACTTCCACGCCCCCACAGCGCCAGGTCAGCTCGTTTTCGCCGCGTTGCGGGACTTCCGCGGCCGGGCGCTGACCCAGTGCGGGCCGCGCGACGCCGAGCACGCTGTCCCCGGCGGGCATGTCGGCGACCACCACGCCCGCCAGCCGGGCGTCCGCGGCGAGCATGGTGCGCCCGTCCAGCACCACGCCCACCGACTGCACGCCGTACTTCGCCGGGCCCACGAACACGAGATCGCCCGGCTGGGCGTCGGCGAGCGGCACCGGCTTGCCCGCGGCCATCTGCTCACCCGCCGCGGCGGGCAACGGCAGCCCGGCGCCGGAGAACACCGACCGCACCAGGCCGTCGCACGAATACGCGACCGGTCCCTCACCGCCGTCCTCGGGCACGTAGGGCTTGCCCAGCGCGCCGATGCCGGCGGTCACCGCGTCGATGGTCTCCTTCGGCAGCACCAGTATCCGCTGACCGTCCACACTGGACTCCGCGACCCCGGCCTGCGGTCCGCCCGAGCCCATCAGCGGCCGCAGCCCCGCCGGCAGTCTCGCCGGATCGGCCAGCGCGGCGGCCGTCGGTGGCCTGATCCCGGCCGCCGCCAGGCGATCGGTGTAGGCCTTCCAGTTCGACGCCGTCTGCGAATTGCGGTCCCGCTGGGCTTTCTGCTGCTCGACCACCGCGGCGTTGGCCGCGTCGATCGGCCCGCGCAGCTCGGAACTGACGGCGTCCGCGCGATTGGCCGCGTCCCCGGTGCGACTGTCCAATTCGGTCTTGCGCTCGGCGGCCGTCTTCTCCGCCCCGGCCGCGGCCCCCTCGGCTTCCACGGCCCGGCGCTGCCGGTCCAGCGCGCTGCCCAGGCGGGCGTCCTGCCCGGCACGCAGGTGGTCGACCATCGACTTGCCGTTGAGCAGGTCGCTGGCGTTGGTGGCGCTGAACAGCAACCGCACGTTGTCCGGGCGGCCCAGCGAGGTGAACACCGACTTGGCGAACTGGTCGGCTTCCCCGCGGATCGCGTTGAGCTGCGCCTCCGCCTCCAGCCGCTCGGCGGTGGCGTGCTGCAACTGCGCGGTCGCCGTGCCGAGTTCGGCCTCGGCGGCCTCCACCCGGCCGGCGAGCTCCCCGAGTTCGGCCTGCACGTCGGTGGCGGTCCGCTGGAGATCGGCGACCTGGGGATCGGCGAAGGCCTCCCCCGGCCGCGGGTCCCCGGCCCCGGTGCCCGGCGCCACCCCCGCCTCCACGCGCAGGTCGCCGGGATCGGCAGGCACCTCGTTCTGGGCGCCGGCCGTCGGCACCACGAGCAGCGCGCCCGCGACCACCAACGTCAGCGCCAGGCCAGCTCCGGCCCGCATCCACGACCTCCACCTGCGACGAAGACGGACAAACGCGTTGTTGTCCTACCGTCATCAACGGGCGAGGGCCACTCGGGTCACTCTCCGGGACGATTGCGGTTCGGCATCGGGCCCGATGCCGAACCGCGAACCGCGCCCCCTACTCCGCGCGCAGGCCGTCCAGCCGGGTCACCTGCCGCAGCAACGGCCAGGTCAGCGCCGTGGTGATCAACACCGCCAGCACCGCCGCCCCCGCCATGGTGGCGATCAGGCCCACGTCGAGCTGGAACGGCAACCCGGCGTACCGCAGCGTCGGCACGGTCAGCCCGAGCCCGGCCGCGATCGCCAGCCCCACCCCGATCAGCACCGGGATCGCGTTCTGCCACAACGAGCCCCTGGCGAGCACGGACAGCGGCACCCCGGAGGCCGACAGCGCCGCCAGCGGGCGCCGCCGTTCGACGATCTGCTCGATGGACAGCATCAGCAGGCTGAGCGCGGCCACCGAGAGCACGAACCCCGAAGCCGCCATCAACGCCGCGCGGAAGGTGCCCGTGCGCTGGTCGATGTGCCGGCTCGCCGCCTCGGACTGCACCACGGTCCGCACGCTGACGTCCCAGGCCAGCGGGCTGAGCGCGAGCGAAGCCCGGTCCACCACGGCGTTCCCGTCACCGGGACCGGCCAGTGAGAAGGTGACCGAGTCCGCGGGCGGCCGGACCGAGCCGAGCGCGCCGGTGGTGACCAGCAGGTTGCCTGCCGCCCCGGGGTTCGACCGGTCGCCGGGGACCTGGTGGATCTGCGCCGGGACCGTCCACATCGGACCCGGCTCCGGTTCGCCGTTCACGTAGCGGGTGAACTGCTGCTCCCCGGTCGGCAGCGACCGCGGCCGCGGCGAGACCTCCGTGCTTCCCACCGCGAACACGTCCCCGTCCTCGCACGAGGGCAGATCCGCCCTGGTCCGCAGCGCCGCGCAGTCCCCGATCTCGACCCACGCGCCCCGGCTGGACTCCCCCGGCTGCCGCAGGTTGGTCTGCCACACCTCGTGCACGCCGGTCAGCCCGGGCACCCCCGTGAGCCGCTGCCGCACCTCGTCCGCGTGCGCGGGTTCCGTCCACACCTCGGCCGCCTGCGCCTCGGCCGGGTGCCAGAAGAACTTGTCGTCCTGGTCGGCACCGACCGAGGCCATCAGCGTCTGGATCATGATGGTGCCGGCCAGCACGACCACGAGCCCGGACACCACCCGGCTCGCGGTCCCCCCGTCCATCTGCAGCCGGCGCACCGCGAACTGCAGCGCCGGCGTACCGCCGCGCAGCCCGCGCACCACCTTCTCCACCGCCCACGGCAGCAGCACCGCGACGCCGATCAGCAGCAGGGCGCTGCCGACGCTCAGCGCGACGCCGATGGTCTCGGAGTGGTCCCGTTCGCCGGCGAACAGCGTGAGCCCCATCAGCAGCGCGCCCAGCCCGGCGATGGTCCAGCGCCACCACATCCGGCGCCGGATCGGCCTGCTCTGGCGCACCACGCCCAGCGGCTCGACGATCGTCCGGCGCAGGCCGAAGATCGCCGCGCCGACCGCCAGGCCGGGCACCACCAGCGCGATGGCCAGGACGAGCTGCCACGACGGCACGAAGTCCTCCGGGAAGAACCTCGTCCCGAACAGGTCGAGGTTCCCGATCAGCGGGCGCAGCACGGCGAACAGCACCCCGCCCACCACGAGCCCGGCGACCGCGCCGAGCAGCGACTCGGCCGCGGCGATCCGGCGCACCTGCCGGGCGTCGACGCCCAGCAACCGCAGCGCGGCCAGGCGGCGTTCGCGTTGCGCCGCCCCCATCCGGGAGGCGGTGGTGACGAAGATCAGCAGGGGCAGCAGCAACGCCACCACGATCGGAGCCAGCAGCAGCGCGGTGACGGCGTCGAGCCGGAAGCCCTCACCGGGCCCGCCGAAGCCGCTGACCTGGCTCACGTCCTCGGTCCGGCTGAGCCGGTCCACCGTGCTGCCGAGGTAGAGCCGCAGGTCACTGGCGTCGATCAGCCCCGGTTTGCCGATCTCCCCGACCACCGTGCCGGGCACCCGGGCCCGCAGGGAGTCACCCTTCGGCCCCGCGAGCAGCTCCGCGACCGCCGGGGACACGAACAACTCCCCCGGCGCCGGGATCCGGTCGATCCCCGGCGGCACCGGCGAGGTCGGCCCGCTCGCCGCGACCACGGTGGTGCCCAGGTACTCGTCGTCCAGCTCGGTGAACCAGCTGTAGCTGTAGAGCGGGTCGACACCCGGCCGCGGCTCGAGCACCTCGGTGTTCGCCGCTTCGCGGGCGTCGCGTTCGGAGACCATGCCCCCGATCGAGGCCGCGGGCAGCAGGATCGCCACCACCAGCGCGACCCCGATCGTGGTCATCACCAGCCGCAGCAGCGCCTGCCCGGAGATCCGGCCGCCCCCGACGGCCAGCCGGAGCCCGAGCAGCAGGTCCCGGATCACGAGACCAGCTCCAGATCGTTCGCCTTGCCGTCGCGCACCACGACCTCGCGGTCGGAGTAGGCGGCGACCCGCGGTTCGTGCGTCACCAGCACCACGGCGGCCTGGGTGGTGCGCGCGGCGTCGGTGAGCATCCGCATCACCATCTCGCCGTTGAGCGAGTCCAGCGCCCCGGTCGGCTCGTCGGCGAAGATCACCTTCGGCCCGGTGACCAGCGCCCTGGCCACCGCGACGCGCTGGCCCTGCCCGCCGGAGACGTCACCGGGACGACGCCCGCCCAGTTCACCGACCTCCAGCCGGTCGAGCCACTGGCGCGCCTTCTCCTCGGCCACGGACCGCTTGGCGCCGGTCAGCCGCAGCGGCAGCGCCACGTTCTCCAGGCAGGTCAGCTCCGGGACGAGCTGGCCGAACTGGAAGACGAAGCCGAACTCGGTGCGGCGCAGCGCGCTGCGTTCCTTGTCGCTCATGCCGATCAGGTCGCGGCCCCGGTAGTCGATCGTGCCGGAGTCCGGCGTGACGATCCCGGCCAGGCAGTGCAGCAGCGTCGACTTGCCGGACCCGGACGGGCCCATCACCGCGAGCACCTCCCCGGCGCGCACCGAGATGTCGGCACCCCGCAGCGCGGTGGTGTGCCCGAAGGACTTGTGCAGGTCGCGGGCCTTGAGCAGGGGCTGGTTCACCGGCGCACCGCCTCGGCGAGCGCGTCCAGCCGGGCCGCGGTCAGCTCCAGCCAGCGGAGGTCGGCCTCCAGGTGGAACAACGCGTGGTCGCAGATCAGCTGGTCGGCGAGGTCCCCGCCGGTCTTGCGCTTGGTCAGGTCCCGCATCACCGCCAGGTGCGCGGCGCGCTGGCTGTCCAGCACGTCGTTGGCGCTGCGCCCGGAGAGCAGGGCCAGCACGACCTTCGTGTAGAGCGTGTTCTGCAGGTACGGCTCCGGGTTCTCCGGAGTCGCCAGCCACGACTCGATGTCGGTGACACCGGCGTCGGTGATGGTGTAGCGCTTGCGGTCCGGGCCGTCCCCCTGCTCGACGCCCGCTTCGACGACCAGCCCGTTGCGCAGCAGCCGGGACAGCGTCGAGTACACCTGCCCGTAGGCGAGCGGGCGCCCTTGGGCGAACTGCTCGTCGTAGGACTTCTTCAGGTCGTAGCCGTGTCGCGGCCCCGTTTCCAGCAGGGCGAGCAATGTGCGCGATACCGACATGCGACCTCCTTCCCCTGGGTCATCTTGCCTGTGCCGCAGGACTATACACGGGGGGTATACATCGAGGGTATACACCCGCAGAATAGGCGAATAAGCAGGTCAGGGAGCTAAGGAGAGCTAGACCCGGCCGAGGCGGGTGAGCAGCACGGCGGAGGGCACCGGGTGGGCACCACGGGCCCGGACCGAGTCGGCGACCGCCCGGTCGCTGGTGGCCACCACCAGCGGGCGGCCCGCCGGTTCGGCCGCGACGAGCGTGCGGATCACGTCGTCGGCGAGCACGCCCTTGTCGGAGAAGAGCACCCGGACCCCGCGGGCCGCGGCGGCGGGCACGGAGATCACGCCCGCCCCGTCGAAGACCACGGTGACCTCAGCGGCCGTCCGGGCGGAGAGCGCGCCGAGCTGCTGGGCGAGCCGGTCGCGCTGGTCGGCCAGCGCGAGTTCGGGATAACCGGTCTTGGAGACGTTGTAGCCGTCGACGATCAGGTGCACGCCGGGCAACGCGAGCAGCCGGTCGAGCGCGGCCGGGTCCTGGACCTTGCCACCGCCGTCGGCCCGCGTGCTCGCGCCGCGGATCACGTCGGCCGGACGCGGACCGGCGTGGCCGAGCGACAGCTCACGCCGCAGGCCCTTCGCGGCGCCCTCGATGGTGTCGATGAGCAACGCCAGGCGCACCTCGTCGGCCTCACGGGCCTCCCTGGCGGACTGGCGGGCCACGTCGGCCTCGGCGACCGCGTTGTTCGCCCTGGCCCGCTCGGTGGCCACGCGCTGACGCTCCCGTTCGAGCTGGGCGGTCAGCGAGGCCACCTCCTCGGCCCGGATGCCGCCCGCCTCGGCGGCCGCGGCCCTGGCCTCTTCGGCGGTGTCCTTGGCCTGGCGAAGCTTCACACCCTGCTCGCGCAGGCGGCCACGCAGCCGGTCCAGCTCGGCCTCCCGGTCGGCCCGCGCGCTCTCCACCACGCGCTTGGCCTCGACCAGCTCGGCCTGGACCCGCTCCAGCTCGCCTTCGAGCCGGTGCACCCGCGCCAGCGCGGCGTCGCGCTCGGCCCGCAGGGTGGTCTCTTCGGCGTTCTTGGCGACCAGCCGGACGCGGGAGTCCGCACTGGCCTCGCCGAGCAGCACCGCGGCGGTGGCCGCGGCGACCGAGTCGAGCGCGTTGGGGTCGAGCACGTCGGCGCGGTGCTCACGCAGCCACTCCAGCACCGCCGTGCGGAACCGGCTGGACTCGCCGAGCGTGCTGAGCAGCGCGGAGCCGCCCAATTTGGCGCGCTTGGCCGGGGCGAACCGCGCCACCGGGCGCAGCTGGCGCGGTATGTCGGCGACCGGGAGCTTGCCCAGCGCGGCCGCGGCCAGCTCGGCGATCCGCTCGCGGATGGCCTCGGGCAGCCCCGCCCAGTTCACCGGTTTGGCCGGGTGCTCGGGCTCCGCGCCGGCCTGCGGCGCCGGTGGCACGCCGGCGGCGTGCTCCGGTTCCGGGTGCGCGGATGCGGTCATCCGCCCAGGGTAGCCCCGGCACCACGGCGCGGCAGGACGTGTCCACGCCGCCGTGGCATGTTGTTACCGACCCGGAGATTGTCGGTGGCGGTGCCTAGGGTGGCGACCCATGACGGTGGCACAGGGCTCCGGGGCAGGCCAGCTCGCCTTCGACGAACTCGGCACCCCGCTGCGGGACACCACCTTCGTCGTGTTCGACCTGGAAACCACCGGCACCAAGCCGGGTCCGGACGGCATCACCGAGATCGGCGCGGTCAAGGTGCGCGGGGGCGAGGTGCTCGGCGAGTTCGCCACCCTGGTCGACCCGGGCGTGCCGATCCCGCCGCAGATCGTCTCGATCACCGGCATCACCTCGGCGATGGTCTACGACGCCCCCCGGATCGACCGGGTGCTGCCCGCCTTCCTCGAGTTCATCTCCGGCGCGGTGCTGGTCGCGCACAACGCCGCCTTCGACGTGGGCTTCCTGCGTGCGGCCTGCCAGGGCCACGGCTACCCGGTGCCGAAACCGGCGGTGGTCTGCACGGTCCGGCTCGCGCGCCGCGTCATCACGCGCCAGGAGACGCCGAGCCACCGGCTGTCCGCGCTGGCCGCCTTGTTCAACTCCGGCACCGTGCCGAACCACCGCGCGCTGCAGGACGCCCGCGCCACCGTCGACGTGCTGCACGGCCTGCTCGAACGCGTCGGCTCGGTGGGCGTGCAGTCGCTCGAGGAGCTGCTCGACTACCTGCCGGAGGTCACCCCGCAGCAGCGCCGCAAACGCGGCATGGCCGCGCACCTGCCCACCACGCCGGGGGTCTACCTGTTCCGCGGGCCGGGCGCCGAGGTGCTCTACGTGGGCACCGCGTCGAACCTGCGACGGCGGGTGCGGCAGTACTTCACCGGTTCGGAGAGCCGGGGCCGCATCCGCGAGATGGTCGCGCTGGCCACCGGCGTCGAAGGCATCGAGTGCGCGCACTCGCTGGAGGCCGAGATCCGCGAGCTGCGGCTGATCGCCGCGCACCGGCCCGCCTACAACCGGCGCTCGAAGAACCCGCACAACTCGTGGTGGATCACGCTGACCGACGAGGCGTTCCCGCGGCTGTCGGTGGTCCGGCTGCCCAAGGACGGCGCGCTCGGCCCGTTCCGCACCCAGGCCGACGCGAAGGTGGCCGCGGACACCCTCGCCGGTGCCTCCGGACTGCGCACCTGCACCCAGCGCATCTCGGCGACGGCGCCGTCCGGCAAGCCGTGCGTGCTGGCGGAGTTGGGCCGCTGCGGGGCGCCGTGTGCCGGGCACCAGAGCGCCGGCGAGTACCAGCCGGGGGTGATCGCGGTGGCCGACCTGATCGCCGGGCGGGGCAACGAACCGCTGCGCTCGGCGGCCCGTCAGCTGGACCTGCTGGCCGAGGCGGAGCACTTCGAACAGGCCACCCGGCGGCGGGACGAGCTGGCGCTGCTGGTGCGCTCGGTGGACCGCGCGCACCGGCTGGCCTCGCTGGCCACGATCCCCGAGCTGGTCGCCGCCCACCCCGACGGCGCCGGCGGCTGGGAGTTCGCCGTGATCCGCTACGGCCGCCTCGCGTCGGCAGGCGTGGCGCGACGGGGTGTGGCGCCGATGCCGGTGGTCGAGGCGCTGGTGGCTTCGGCGGAGACCGTGCTGCCGGGTCCGGGGCCGTTGCACGGGGGTTCGCGGGAGGAGGTCGGCATCCTGCTGCGGTGGCTGTGCCGTCCGGGGGTGCGGCTGGTGCGCACCGCCCAGCCGTGGGCCGAGCCCGCGCGGGGTGCCGGGTCGTGGCGGCCGTGGCTGGACCTGGTGGGCAGCGCGACGGCGCTGGAACGCGTGAACTGAGGGCGCCCGGCTACGATCGCCGACGAGACGACCCCAATTGCAGCCAGGAGGGCAACCCGGTGATCACCGCGATCGTGCTGATTCACGCCGCAGCGGACAGCATCCCCGAAACCGCGCAGGCGATCGCGGACATCGACGGCGTCACGGAGGTCTACTCCTGCGCCGGCGACGTGGACCTGGTGGCGATGGTCCGGGTCAGCGCGCACGAGGACCTGGCCGACCTGATCCCGGCGAAGATCGGCAAGATCCCGGGCGTGCACAACACCGACACGCACATCGCCTTCCGCTCGTACTCCCGGGCGGACACCGAATCCGCCTTCTCCATCGGCGTCGACTGACCCCTTCGTCCCCCGCTTGTGCCGTGAATGTGGCTTTCACGGCACATTCCGCCGTGAAAGCCACATTCACGGCACCCTTCGCGACCTCCCCCGGCGACCCTCTCGGCTCCCCGGCCCCGGGCGCCCCTCATGTCACGAATGTGGCTTTGGGGGCGGATTCGGCTCCCAAAGCCACATTTGTGTCCTCTAGGCGACCACCTTGGCCCCCGTCCCAGGGCGGGCCCAGTGTCACGAATGTGGCTTTCGGGACGCACAACGTCTCGAAAGCCACATTCGTGACATCAGCCCCCTGGCAAAGCGAACGGGCCGCACCCCCGAGGGGATGCGGCCCGTGTCGCGTATTGGCCCTAGTGGCCGCTGGTGATCTCCGTGCTCTCCTTGGTGGCGCCTTCGCCCACCGCGGAGGAGTCGACGTCACCGGGGCCGTGCCCGTTGCCGCCGTGGCCGTTCGAGCGGGCGCGGTCCAGTGCGGAGGTCTCCTCCGCCGGGTCCGCGACCAGCCAGCCACCGGGCACCGCACGCCCGGCCGAGCCCAGCTTGTTCATCTTCTTCGGCACCGACGCGCCCTGGTACTCCAGCGGGAGCGGGTGGCCGTGGCCGTCCACCGGGCCCAGCGGCTGGTGGATCTCGATGAACTCACCGTGCGGCAGCCGCTTGATGATGCCCGTCTCGACCCCGTGCTCCAGCACCTCGCGGTCACCGCGCTGCAGCCCGATGCACATCCGGTAGGTCAGGTAGTACGAGATCGGCGGCGCCAGCAGGATGCCGATCCGGCCCGCCCAGGTGGTCACGTTCAGCGAGATGTCGAACGTGTACGCGATGATGTCGTTGAAGCCCGACAGCATCAGCACCATGAAGAACGTCAGCGCCATCACGCCGATGCTGGTGCGGACCGGGTTGTCCCGCGGCCGCTGCAGCAGGTTGTGGTGCGCGGTGTCGCCCGAGAGCTTTCGCTCGATCCACGGGTACGCCAGCAGCAACCCGATCAGGATCGGCATGCCCAGCGCGCCGACGAAGAACACCGGCGGGATCGTGTAGTTCCCGAGGTAGACCTCCCACGCCGGCCAGATCCGCAGCATGCCGTCGGCCCAGGCCATGTACCAGTCCGGCTGCGAACCGGCGGAGACCTGCGACGGGTTGTACGGGCCGATGTTCCAGATCGCGTTGATCTGGAAGATGCCCGACATCGCCGCGATCACGCCGGTGACCAGCGCGAAGAACGCGCCGCCCTTGAGCGCGAACACCGGCATGATGCGCACGCCGACGACGTTGGTCTCCTTGCGCCGCGGCCCGGGGAACTGCGTGTGTTTCTGGTACCAGACCAGCGCCAGGTGCGCGCCGACCAGCGCCAGCATGATGCCCGGGATCAGCAGGATGTGCAGCGTGTACAGCCGCGGGATGATCTCCGTGCCGGGGAACTCCCCGCCGAAGAGCGCCCAGTGCACCCAGGTGCCCATCACCGGCACCGAGAGCACGATGCCCGACAGGGTGGCGCGGATACCGGTACCGGAGAGCAGGTCGTCCGGCAGCGAGTAGCCGAAGAAGCCCTCGAACATGCCCAGCACCAGCAGCAGCGCGCCGATCACCCAGTTCGCCTCACGCGGGCGCCGGAACGCACCGGTGAAGAAGATCCGCATCATGTGCACGAACATCGCCGCGACGAAGATCAGCGCGGCCCAGTGGTGCAGCTGGCGGACGAACAGCCCGCCGCGGACCTCGAAGGTGATGTCCAGCGTGCTCGCGAACGCCTTGGACATCTCGACGCCCTGCAGGTTCTGGTAGGCGCCGTCGTAGATGACCTCCTGCATGGAGGGATCGAAGAACAGCGTCAGGTACACCCCGGAGATGATCAGGATGATGAAGCTGTACAGCGCGATCTCGCCGAGCAGGAAGGACCAGTGGGTCGGGAACACCTTGTTCAGCTGGTGCCGCATGCCCTTGGCCAGGTGGTACCGGTCGTCGGCCCAGGTGGCCGCGGCACCCGCGGCCTTTTCGGCCGGGTTTGACCCCTTGGTGGGGGTGGTCAGTGAACTCATGACTTGCGCTCCCAAAACCCAGGACCGACTGCCTCGATGAAGTCACCTCTCGCAACGAAGTAGCCCTCTTCGTTCACGGTAATGGGCAACTGGGCGAGTGCGCGAGTCGCCGGCCCGAAAACCGGCTTCGCGTAGTGCAGTGCGTCGAACTGCGACTGGTGACACGGGCAGAGGATCCGGTTGGTCCGCTGCTCGTACAGCGAGGTGGGGCACCCCACGTGGCTGCAGATCTTCGTGTAGGCGTAGAAGTCGCCGAAGTTGAAGTCCTCCTGGCCTGCCCGCTTGACCACGCGCGCGGCGTCGGCCGGGCGCAGGCGGATCAGCATGACCGGGTTGTCGGACCGCTTCAGCGCCTTGGCCAGCAGTTCGTGGTTGCCGCGCTCGGACTCGCGGAACGGGAACACCGTCTCCATGGCGCCCGCCTCGAGGTCCTCCGGGCGCACCAGCGAGGGCTCCTCCGGCTCGTGGCCGAGGTGCGCGGTGTGCCTGCGCAGGTAGACGACCTCACCCGGGTAGTTCGGCTGCCAGCCGGTGTGCCACAGGGAGTCGCGGTTCTCGGTGTCCTTCCACGGGTCGCGGATGAACGACGCGAGCGGCAGCGCGACGGTGGCCAGGCCGAGCGCGCCCGCGCCGAGGCCGACGCTGCGCTTGATCGCCGAGCGGCGCGCGATGGTGCTGCGGCTGCCCGAGTCGGCCAGCTGCGCGACGATCGTCGCCTTGTCGATCTCCTTGGACCCGCCGTCCCCGCGCTCCTGGACCGCGATCTCGTCCGGGATGAACTTCTTCGTGTAGAGCAGCACGCCGATGGCCAGCGCGAGCACCGCGAGGCCGAGCGTGACACCCAGCATCGGGGTGTAGAGCGAGTACCAGAAGTGCCCGGTCTCGTCGGTCGGCGACTTGTACTGCCACGGCCACCAGATCAGCGAGACCACGAAGCCCAGGCCGGCCAGCGCGGAGATCAGGAACCAGATCGCCACCGAGCGCTCGGCGCGCTTCTCCGCCTTGGTGCCCTTGACCGGCCACTTGTCCTCGTAGTGGACCAGCTCGACGCCGTCCAGGTTGGTACCCAGCTTCACCAGCTGGTCGCGGTCCATGTCCGCCAGTTCCGCCTCGGTGGGCGGCTTCGGCTCTTCGCCGCTACTCATGCCCTAAGCCCTCGATCCAATCCAGAGGGTCACACCGACCAGCGCGGCGATCCCCACGATCCACGCGATCACGCCTTCCGAAGCCGGCCCGAACCCGTTGAGGCCGTTCCCGCCCGGGTTGTTGTTGCCGTCCGACACGGACTTGACGTACGCGATGATGTCCTTCTTCTCTTCCGGCGTGAGCTGCCGGTCGGAGAACTTCGGCATGTTCTGCGGGCCGGTGAGCATCGCGGTGTACAGCTGCTCCTCGGTGGCCGGGGCCAGCTGCGGGGCGTACTTGCCCTCCGAGAGCGCGCCACCGGCACCGGTGAAGTTGTGGCACGAAGCGCAGTTCAGCCGGAACAGCTCGCCACCGCGGGCCGGGCTCTGGCCGCGCAGTTCCTCACCCTTTTCGGTGGGCCGCTGCGGACCGCCGCCGTTCGCCTGGATGTAGGCGCCCAGTGCGTCGATCTCCTCGGCGGTGAGCTTCGGCGGCTTGCGCGCGGCCTGCGCCTCCTGGCGCACGGCGGGCATGCGGCCGGAGGAGGTCTGGAAGTACACCGCGGCTTCGCCGATGCCGACCAGGCTCGGGCCCTTGTCCTGCACGCCTTCGAGGTTCGCGCCGTGGCAGGTGCTGCAGGTGTTGTTGTAGATCTCCTCGCCCTTGCGCAGCAGCGCCGGGTCGACCTGCGCCTGCGCGGTCTGGGGCTCGGGGGCGAACACGGCGTACAACCCGCCCGCGCTCAGCAGCGCGACGAAAATCGCCAGAAGGCCGGCTACCCGCCGCTGGAACTTCGTGCGGCGCCGCCGTGGCTTCGTCGCCGAGGCGGGTTTCTTGCTGGTGGTCATCTCTGCGGCAACCCTTGCTGTCAGTTCGGCCGGGACGGCTGGTCTCAGGGAACGATGTAGATCACCGCGAACAGCCCGATCCACACGATGTCGACGAAGTGCCAGTAGTAGGACACGACGATCGCCGAGGTGGCCTGGGCCGGGGTGAACTTGCTCAGCCGGGTGCGGATGAGCAGGTACACGAACGCGATGAGCCCGCCGATCACGTGCAGGCCGTGGAAGCCGGTGGTCAGGTAGAAGACCGTGCCGAACGCACCGGACGGGATGGTCACGCCCTCGTTGATCAGCTGCAGGTACTCGTAGCCCTGGCCGCCGACGAAGATCGCCCCCATCAGCAGGGTGATCAGGTACCACCGGCGCAGCCCGTAGACGTCACCCTTCTCCGCCGCGAACACGCCGAGCTGGCAGGTGAACGAGGAGGCCACCAGGATGATGGTGAAGGGCAGCGCGAACGGGAGGTTCAGGTGGATCGGTTCGCCGGTCGACTCCAGGATCGGCGGCCAGTGGCCGCTCGAGTTCTGTGCCTTGACCGTGAAGAACATCGCGAACAGCCCAGCGAAGAACATGAGCTCGCTGGACAGCCAGACGATGGTGCCGACGCTGACCATGTTGGGCCGGTTCAGCGAGTGCACGCGCTGGCTGATGGTGGGAGCCGTTGTCACGAGTCGCATTATGTCTCCCCGTGACCGCGGCCCGCCCGCCGGGTCTCCGGCGCGTCGCGCGCCGACTGGATCACACCGGCGCCCGCCCTGGTGCTGGGCCCGGCGGCACCGGGCGGATAGCATCGGCCCATCCCGCTCCACTACCTGGCCGGAGGCAAGTTCATGACCGAGTCAAGCCCGGCGAAGAAGATCCTGGTGTTCAGCCACCGCGCCGAGGTGCGTGAGTCGATCATCTCCGCGGTCGGCCGCCGTCCGGCCACCGACCTGGGCCGCGTGGACTACACCGAGGCGGGCACCGTCTCCGAGGTGCTGATGGCGATGGACGCGGGTGAGGTGGATCTCGCCATCCTCGACGGCGAGGCGCAACCGACCGGCGGCATCGGGCTGACCCGGCAGCTGAAGAACGAGATCACCGACTGTCCCCCGATCGTGGTGGCGGTCCGGCGCAAGGACGACCGCTGGCTGGCCACCTGGTCGCAGGCGGACGCCGTGCTGGTGCACCCGCTCGACCCGCTGACCGCTGCCGAGACCGTCGCCGGGGTCCTGCGCGCCACGCCGGTCCCCGCCGTCCGCGGCTGAGCCGGCCGTGCCCGAGCACAGCTGGCCCGCACTGCTCAACCAGCTCATCGCCGGTGCGGACCTGTCCGCGCAGGACACCGCGTGGGCGATGGACCAGGTGATGTCCGGCTCGGCGACCGACGCGCAGGTGGCCGGGTTCGCCGTGGGGTTGCGCGCCAAGGGTGAGACCTCCGCGGAGATCTCCGGGTTCGCCGAGGCGATGCTGTCGCACGCGCGCCGCGTGCACGTGGACGTGGCCGCGGTGGACATCGTCGGCACCGGCGGGGACCGTTCCGGTTCGGTGAACATCTCCACGATGACCTCGCTGGTGGTCGCCGCCGCCGGGGCGCCGGTGGTCAAGCACGGCAACCGCGCGGCCTCGTCGAAGTCCGGTGCGGCGGACGTCCTGGAGTCGCTCGGCGTCAAGATCGACCTGCCGCCCGCGGGCGTGGAGCGCTGCGTGGCCGAACTCGGCATCGGGTTCTGCTTCGCGCCGATCTTCCACCCGGGCTTCCGCCACGCGGGCCCGACGCGGCAGCAGCTCGGCGTGCCGACCACGTTCAACCTGCTTGGCCCGCTGACCAACCCGGCCCAGCCGTCGGCGGCGCTGATCGGCTGCGCCTACGCGGACAAGACCGCGGTACTGGCCGAGGTCTTCGCCCGCCGCGGCCACTCGGTGCTGCTGGTCCGCGGCGACGACGGGCTCGATGAGATAACCACCACAACCACAACTTCGGCGTGGGTCGTCTCCGGCGGCAAGGTCCGCGAAGAGACGATCGACCCGTCCGCCTGGGGCATCCCCCGCGTCACCGCAGAGGACCTGCGCGGCGGGGACGCGGCTTTCAACGCCGAAGTGGTCCGGGAACTCGTCTCCGGCAAAGCTGGGCCGGTGCGGGATGCCGTCCTGGTGAACGCGGCGGGTGCCCTGGCGGCGCACACCGGCTTCACGGGGTCGCTGGCTGAGGACATCGGCTCCGGGCTGGCCAGGGCTGCCGAGGCGATCGATACAGGGGCGGCTGGGGAGCTGCTTACGCGGTGGGCTGCGTTGTCTACGTCGCTCTAGTTGTTGTCCTGGGGTCCGCCCCGGTTTTTTAGTGTGACTACGGCGAAGACCCCGATGTCAAGGCGGGAAAGATGCCTTGACATCGGGGTCTTCGCCGTGTTTTTGGCTGTGGACCGGGGCGAGGTGGGGGGTCTGGGCGGGCTGCTCGCCTTGGTGCCCCGGGCGGCGGTCGGCTGGGGGTCGCCGCGCCTTGGTGTCACCCGGTTGGGGGCTGAATGCAATGAGTGGGGCATTACTTGCAATGGATGCAAGTAATGCCCCACTCCTAGCGTTCGGAGCTGGCGAAGTTTGGGTCAGTCGTGGTTCGGGCCGGTGTGGTATTCGAACACCAGGCCGCCGATGGTGATCAGCAGCATCACGATGGCGGTGACCAGGAGCCAGATCTCGAAGAAGGCCATCGCCACACCGGCGGTCGCGGCGGAGGCGGCCAGGCCGATCGGCCAGTAGCTGCCCGGGCTGAAGAAGCCCAGCTCACCGGCACCGTCGCTGATCTCGGCGTCCTCCCGGTCCTCCGGCCGCGGCTCGATGCGGCGGGCGACGAACCGGAAGTAGCTCCCGGCCAGCAGCGAAAGCCCACCGGTGAGGATCAGCGCCACCAGGCCGACCGGCTCGATGCCGTACGGGCTCAGCCAGCGGGTCATCAGGCCGTAGACGACCGCGACCAGGAACGCGAAGAGGGTGACGATGTCGAAGATCCGGGCTTCGACCTTCATGGGGCTTTCCTCACTCTGAGCTGCGGACGTCGGACGGCGGCGGGCCGGCTCAGCCGGTCGCGGTCCGGGCGGTGCGGTCGGTGTTGAACGGCTGGGTGGTGGTCGCCTGCGGCGCGCACAGCTCACCACAGTTCAGCGCCGACAGCGCCTCGGCGGTGGTGTTCGGCTTGCCGGTGGCCGGGTTGACCTGGGTGCGCAGCCGGATGAACTGGTCGTACTTGTCCGGCGAAAGCGCCCGGACCTCGAAGTTCATCACCGCGTGGTAGGTACCGCACAGCTCGGCGCAGCGACCGACGAAGGCACCTTCGCGGTCGATGGTGTTCTCGAACGACCAGTCCTGGTTGTTCTTCTCCGGGTACGGCATCACGTCGCGCTTGAAGTGGAACTCCGGCACCCAGAACGAGTGGATGACGTCGGTGGAGCGCAGGTTGTACCGGATCGTGCGATCGGTCGGCAGGACCAGGATCGGGATCTCGGCGGAGCTGCCCACCGTGCTGATCGTCTGCGCCTCGGCGTCACGCGACTCGCTCGGGTAGCGGAACTCCCAGTTCCACTGGAAGGCGATCACGTCGACGGTGACGTCAGGGTCCTCGGTCTTGCCCAGCACCTTGGACTCGGTGGTCGCGGTGAAGAAGAACAACACGCAGACCATGATCACCGGCACGACCACGCAGAACAGCTCGAGCGGCACGTTGTACTGGAACTGCCTCGGCAGCTCCGGCTCCACGCCGTCCACGGCCTTCTTCTTGCGGTGGAAGGCGACCGACCAGAAGATCAGCGCCCACACGATGACGCCGACGACCAGTGCCGCGATCACCGACCAGGTCCACAGGTTCCGCATGCTCTCGGCCTGCGGGGTGACACCCTCGGGCCAGCCGAAGCGCAGGACCTCATCGCCGGAGCACCCGGTCGCCGTGACGGCGACGAGCGCGGCCAACAGGGTCACCTTTCCGACCTTCGACCGCCTGCCGGCCGGGGTGCGCTCTGCAACGCCCACTGCGGGATTCCTCCTAGCGCGATCCATTTGACGTCCGGAGCCTAGCCGAGCAACCGGGCGGTCCCACCCAAGGGGTAATCGTTCGTGTCGTCCATACTTGGCCACTCGACTTACGGCTACGACCAGAGGTGTGTGAAGACACGTGTGCGGCCTGCTCGGACTGGTGTGCGCCACTGAAGAAGACGCGGCGAAGGCCCGGGACGCGGTGGGCGCGGCCCTGCGCTGCCAGCGGCATCGCGGCCCCGACGAGACCGACACCTGGGCGGACGCCGAGGTGGTCTACGGGTTCAACCGGCTCGCCTTCATCGACCTCGAGCACTCCCACCAGCCCCTGACCTGGGGCCCGCCGGAGTCGCCGAGCCGCTACACGATGAACTTCAACGGCGAGATCTACAACTACCTCGAACTGCGTGAGACGCTCGCCACCGAGCACGGCGCGAAGTTCAACACCGAGGGTGACGGCGAGGCCATCGTGGCCGCCTACCACTACCTCGGCCCGGACGCGGTCAAGCAGCTGCGCGGCATGTTCGCCTTCCTGATCTGGGACTCGCAGGAGAAGCTGGTCTACGGCGCCCGTGACCCGTTCGGCATCAAGCCGCTGTTCTACTCCGAGGGGCCCGGCGGGGTCGCCTTCTCGAGTGAGAAGAAGAGCCTGCTGGAGCTGTCGGACACCCTCGGCGTGAAGCAGCAGCTGGACCAGATCGCGCTGCAGCACTACCTGACCCTGCAGTACGTGCCGGAGCCCGAGTCACTGCACGTCGGCGTGCGGCGGCTCGAGTCGGGCACCTCGTTCACCGTCTCCCCCGGCGGCCAGGTCAAGACCGAGCGGTACTTCTTCCCGGAATTCACCGCGAAGCCGGTCTCCGGACCGAAGGGCTCCGAGGAGCTGTACGAGCGCATCTCGCAGGTGATGCAGGACTCGGTCGCCAAGCACATGATCGCCGACCCGGACGTGACCGTCGGCGCCTTCCTCTCCGGCGGCATCGACTCGACCGCGACCGCGGCGCTGGCCAAGCGGCACAACCCGAACCTGATCGCGTTCACCACCGGGTTCGAGCGCGAGGGGTACTCCGAGGTCGACGTGGCCGCGGAGTCGGCCGAGGCGATCGGGGTCAAGCACGTCATCCGCACGGTCTCCAGCGAGGAGATGATGGAGGCGCTGCCGCTGATCGTCTGGTACCTCGACGACCCGGTGGCCGACCCGGCGCTGGTCCCGCTGTGGTTCATCGCGCGCGAGGCCCGCAAGTACGTCAAGGCGGTGCTCTCCGGCGAGGGCTCGGACGAGCTGTTCGGCGGGTACACCATCTACCGCGAGCCGCTTTCGCTGGCGCGCTTCGAAAAGATGCCCGGTGCGGTGAAGAGCCTGCTGGGCAAGGTGTCCACCAAGATCCCGGAGGGCACGCGCGGCAAGGACCTGCTGCGCCGAGGTTCGCTCTCGCTGGAGGAGCGCTACTACGGCAACGCGCGCATCTTCCGCGAGGACCAACTGCGGGGCGTGCTGCGCAACTACACCGATGGCGTCGGGCACCAGGACGTCACCGAGCCGTGGTACCGCATTTCGCGCGACTGGGACCCGGTGGCGCGGATGCAGCACGTGGACCTGTTCACCTGGCTGCGCGGGGACATCCTGGTCAAGGCGGACAAGGTGACCATGGCGAACTCGCTGGAGCTGCGGGTCCCCTTCCTCGACGCCGAGGTGTTCAAGGTCGCCGCGAGCATCCCGCTCGAAGAGAAGATCACCCGCGAGACCACCAAGCACGCCCTGCGCCGCGCCCTGGACGGCATCGTGCCCGCGCACGTGCTGAACCGGCGCAAACTGGGCTTCCCGGTCCCGATCCGGCACTGGCTGCGCACCGACATGTACGACTGGGCGCGCGGCATCGTCTCGGACTCGAAGACCGAGCACCTGTTCGACAAGCCCGCCGTCCTGCGGATGCTGGAAGAACACAAGGCGGGCACCCTGGACCACAGCCGCCGCATCTGGGCGCTGGTCGTCTTCATGCTCTGGCACGGCATCTTCGTAGAGCACCGCATCAAGCCGGAAATCCCCGAACCCGTCTACCCGGTAAAGCTCTAGGCGCCCCCCACGGACACAAATGTGGCTTTCGGGGCACATTCGGCCCCCAAAGCCACATTCGTGTCACCGGGCCCCACTCCCATGTCACGAATGTGGCTTTCGAGACATCAAACGTCCCGAAAGCCACATTCGTGACACCCGGCACCCGCACAACGCAGCAGGTACCCAGCAACGACAGCCACCCACCAGCCCACCCAGCCCTCCCCATCCCCGGTCCCAAGCCAAAAACACGGCGAAGGCCCCGATGTCAAGGCATCTTTCCCGCCTTGACATCGGGGCCTTCGCCGTAGTCACAATCAAAAACCGGGGTGGGAACACCCTCACTGAGGCAAGTAGTCATTCGAATAAGTCCGACTAAGATCCATCGGCGCCCCAGCGATCTCCTTGTCGAACTGCGAAAGCACCTTGTGCACGGCCTCAGCCCCTTCAGCAGGCATGATCCCGTCCCGCGAGAACGACTCCTTCGCCCGTCCGATCGCCTGCACGTAGACGTCCCGGTTCCCCTGCGCGTACTCCGCAGGCATGCGCGCGGCGATCTCGTCCGGCGAGTGCTGTTCGATCCACCGCAGCGTCTTCACGATCGCGTTGGCCAGTTTCCGCGCTGTGTCACCGTTGTTGGCCAGCCACTCGCCCGACGAATAGAGCACCGCCGCCGGGTACGCGGGGACGCCGAAGTCCTCCTGCACGCCCTCCGCGGTGCGCGTGTCGGTGAGGATCTTCACCTTGTCCACGCCGACCCTGGTCTGCAGCACCGAAACCGCCGGGTCGATCATCACCGCGGCGTCCACCCGGCCCTGCTCCATCGCGGCCACCGCACCCGCGTCCCCGCCGATGCCCTGCACGTTCGCCGCGTTCGGGTCGAGGCCGTGCTTGCCGAGCAGGTACTTCAGGAAGAAGTCGGTGGACGAACCCGGCGCGGTCACCCCGACGGTCGCCCCGGCCAGGTCGGTGATCGAGTTGATGGGCCTGCTCGCCCGCGGTGAGACGGCCAGCACGATCGACGGGTACCGCAGCATCGTGACGAACGACTTCACCTCCTTGCGCTTGGCCTGCATCTGGATGGTGTGGTCGTAGTACCCGCTGACCACGTCCACGCTCCCGCCTTGCATGGCCTGCAACGCCTTCGAGCCGCCCTGCAGGTCCTCCAGCTCGACCTTGAGGCCCTCCGCCTCGTAGTACCCGAGCTGCCGCGCCAGCGTGGTCGGCAGGTACACCAGCAGCGGCTGCCCGCCGACCCCGATCCGCACCTCGCCCCCCTCGGCGCGGTCCCCCGGCTTCCCCTGGCAGGCGGTCATCGCCAGCGCCACCACGAGCAGCAGCGCGCCCACCCTCGCCCGCTTCATCGTTGTCCTCCCAACTCGATGCCACGGCGGGGTTTCCACCGCAGCAGGTGGCGCTCGACGCGGTCGACTCCCGCATCGACGACGAGCACCACCACCGAAAGCACGACCATGCCGGTGAACACCCCCGTGGTGTCGAAGGTCCCCTCGGCCTGGGAAATCAGGTACCCCACCCCGGCCGACGAGCCGAGGTACTCCCCCACCACCGCGCCGACGATCGCGAAACCGACGCTGATGTGCAGGCTGGAAAAGATCCAGGTGAGCGCGCTCGGCAACAGCACGTGCCGCACCAGTTGCCCCTCCTTGGCGCCGAGCATGCGCGCGTTGTCGACCAGCACCCGGTCGACCTCGCGCACCCCCTGGTAGGTGTTGAAGAAGACGACGAAGAACACCAGCGTGATGCCGAAAGCCACTTTGGACCAGATGCCGAGCCCGAACCACAGCAGGAAGATCGGCGCCAGCACCACGCGCGGCAGCGAGTTCAGGACCTTGAGGTACGGGTCGAAGACCGCGGCCAGGAATTCCACGCGGGCCAGCAGGAAACCGATCACCAGCCCGAGCAGCCCACCGAGCACCAGCGCGAGCCCGGCCTCCAGCAGGGTGACGCCGAGGTGGTCCCAGAGGTAGCCGGTACCGATCCATTCCCCGGCCCGCTCCACGATGTCCGACGGCTTGGAGAAGAAGAACTCGTCGACGACCCCGGTGCGCGAGCCGGCTTCCCAGCCCGCCACCAGCAGCACGGCGAGGCCGATCTGCGCGGTGAGCACGGCCGGACCGCGCCGCCTGGCCCTACGCTTCACCCCGGTCGCGGTCATAGGTCGCCATCACCTCGTCTCGCAGGTCCGCCCAGATCGCCCGGTAGATCCTGGTGAACGCGGGCTCGGTCCGGATGTCCAGCAGGTCGCGCGGCCGCGGCAGGTCCACCGGGTACCGGCCGACCACCCGGCTCGCGGGTCCCGCCGAGAGCAGCACCACTTCGTCCGAAAGGGACACCGCTTCGTCGAGGTCGTGCGTGACGAACAGCACGGTCTTCTCCGTGCCGGTCCACAGGCCCAGCAGTTCGTTCTCCATCACCTGCCGGGTCTGCACGTCCAGCGCGCCGAACGGTTCGTCCATCAGCAGCAGTTCCGGGTCGCCGATCCAGGTCTGCGCCACCGCGGTCCGCTTGCGCATCCCACCGGAAAGCTGGTGCGGGTAGGCGTTCTCGAAACCGGCGAGACCGACCCGGCGCACCCAGTCGCGGGCGCGCTCGAGGCGTTCGCGTTTGCCCACCCCGCGCAGTTCGAGCCCGAACGCCACGTTGCCGAGCACGGTCTTCCACGGCAGCAGGGCGTCCTGCTGGAACAGGTAGCCGGCTCGGCGGTTCGGCCCGGACACCGGTTCACCGTCGATGAGCACCCTCCCCGAAGACGGCGGGAGCAGCCCGGCCACCGCGTTGAGCACGGTGGACTTGCCGCAGCCGGTGGGCCCGACGAGGGCGACGAACCGCCCCCGCGCCACGCTCAGGTCCACTTCGGACACAGCGGTGTAGGCGCCCCCGGCCCCCGGGTACGCGATGGTCACCGCCTCCAGTGCCACGGCCGGTGCGCTGCCGTTGTCCGCCACCCCTTGTCACCTCCGGCTCACCCGCCAGCAGTCAGCTCCGCATGCCCCAGCGCCGCCGACAACCGTCTCGCCGCGGTGACCACCGCTTCGGTCCACATCGACCGGTTCGCGTCGGTGAAGCGCTGCTCGGGCACGCCGATGCCGAGGACCGCGGCGAGTTCGCCGGTGTGGTCGTGCACGGGCGCGCTGATCGACGCCGTGCCGTGGTCCCGCTCGGCGACGCTGTCGGCCCAGCCGCAGGACTGGATGCCGACCAGTTCGGCGCGCAGGCGATCGGCGTCGATGATGGTGCCGGGCGTGTACGAGGTGAGTTCGCCGAAGTCGAGCACGCGGTCGCGGACCTCGTCCTCGTAGGCCAGGAAGACCTTGCCCGCCGATCCCGCGTGCAGCGGCATGACCTGGCCGATGCCGATCAGCCGCACCACCTCGTGACGGGTCTCGGCCAGCCCCACCAGCACGCGCTGGTCCCCGTGGCGCACGAAGAGCACGGCCGTCTCACCGGTGGCGTCGCGCAGGGCGTCAAGTTCCGGCTGGGCGAGCATCGTCAGCCGCGACTCGATGCGGCGGCTGCGGGCCCAGCGCAGCACGCCGAGGCCGACCAGGTAGCGCCCGGCGATCACGTCGAGGAAGCCTTCGGCGACCAGGTTCTGCAGCAGGCGCACGGTGGTGCTGACCGGGAGCCCGGTGGCGCGCTGCACCTGGCGCCAGGTGAGCCCGGCCGGATCGGCGGCCACCACGTCGATCACCCGGCGCGACTTGGCCAGCACGAGGATCGGCTGGCTCGGCGGGCGGACTCCGGCCCGAGCGTCTCCGACGACCATGTGGCACCGCTCCCCGAACTGCGGGCCCCCACCACATCGTGGAAGGCGTTCCGGAATGTGGTTCGACTCTAGCCCATCTGTGATCTGGGCAACACCATCTTTCCCAGATCACGGGAGCAGTTGTCCAGTTTTCCGGGTGAATCACCCGGAATTCACCGAATGCGTTGCTGCATTCGGGGCGTGGCATGCGTGATCCCACTCACCGGTGATCCTCGTTTGCGCTGTTCGCCGGAAACTCGCCGCATTAACGCTTGTACAAGACCGAGTACCCTCGCCCGGGGGCTGATCAAGGGTCCGCTCAGCCCGCCCACCGGGAATTCCGACCGGCCGCGCCACCCGCGCCAGCCGGTCGTTCGCGCGCGTCCACACAACCCGCCAGGAGGCAACGGTGAAGCACGTTCTGAAATCCCAGCCGGGGGCGCCCGGTCGTGCGGTCAACCGGCACTTCTGGCGCGGCGCCTGGCTGGATGACGACGAAGTGGACAGACACATCGGCTCGCTCGGGCACACCGCGCGGATGGTGCTCGCCGGCGCCCGGCTCAACCCGGTGGTCGTGATCGCCGCGTGCGGCAGGCTGCGCAACCTGCTCGCCGTGCCGAGCACGGACCTGCGCGGCAGGCTGACCGATCGGCTGCGGGCGCAGAACGTGGCCGGGCCGAGGATCGAGCGCACGTTCGCCGGGCTGCTCGACGCGCTCCCGCGCCTGACCCGGTCCGGTTTTCCCGCCAGGGCGGCGAAAGCGGGGCTGCACACGCACATCGTCACCGGGAACGAACCCGCGGTCGGCGCGCTCAGCGCGGTGGAAGGCCTGCTGTCCGGGCACTTCAACGTGGTCAAGACCACGCGGCACGACTCGCTGTTCGCCGCCGAACTGCTGGCCGGACTGGCCACACTGGACCCCACCGGCCAGCTCGGCTCGCGCCTGGTGGTGCTGCGGTTCTCGGCCGTGACCCGGCAGGACTGGATGGAGCGGATCTGCGGACCGGCCGACACCGTCGCCGTCCGCGGGCCGAAGCTCTCCTACCCTCACAGTCCACAGTAGACAAAGAGAGTGGGGCACCACCGCGGTGCTGCCCCACTCGTGCGCCGGTTCAGGGCAGGATCGCGCTGATCTCCCCAGCGGCTTCCGGGCCGAACGCCTCGGAAATGCGGGCCAGCGCGCTTTCCTTTTCCAGCAGCCATTCCTGCGTGCCCACGGTTTCCAGTACCAGCACCGCGATCAGCGAGCCGAGCTGCGCGGCCCGCTCCAGGCCGAGGCCACCGTGCAGACCGGCGAGGAAACCGGCGCGGAAGCCGTCGCCGACCCCGGTCGGGTCGGACTTCGACAGCTCCGGCACCGCGGGGACCTGCAGGTTCGTCCCGTCGGCGCCGACGATCTCGACGCCCTTCTCGCCCAGCGTGGTGATCCGCAGGCCGACGCGGTCGAGCACGTCCGCCTCGGTCCAGCCGGTCTTCTGCAGCAGCAGTTCCCACTCGTAGTCGTTGCTGAACAGGTACTTCGCGCCGTCGATGAACAGGCGCGCCTGCGCCCCCTCCATCCGCGCCAGCTGCTGCGACGGGTCCGCCGCGAACGGGTAACCGCGCTGGCGGCACTCCTGCGCGTGGCGCAGCATGCCCTCGGGGTCGTCCGGGCTGAGCAGGGTCAGCGACAGCCCGCCGACGCGGTCGTGGATCGGGCCGATCTCGATGTTGCGCGATTCGGCCATCGCCCCGGCGTAGAAGGTGGCGATCTGGCAGAGGTCGTCGTCGGTGGTGCAGACGAACCGGGCGGTGTGGGCCACTTCGGACACGTGCACGCCGGCGGTGTCCACGCCGTGGCGCTCGAGCCAGGAGCGGTAGTCGTCGAAGTCCGCGCCCACGGAGCCGATCAGGACCGGTTGCACCCCGAGCACCCCGAGGCCGAAAGCGATGTTCGCGCCGATGCCCCCGCGCCGGACGATCAGGTCGTCGGCGAGGAAGCTGAGCGAAACGCGGTGCAACTGCTCCGCGACGAGCTGCTCGGCGAACCTGCCAGGGAAGTGCATCAGATGGTCGGTTGCGATACTGCCGGATACCGCGATCCGCGCCGTGGCTGCCACCGGTTCTCCTTGTTCGGGTCGTCAGGGCGGTCAGTCCCCGAAGTTACCGCCCGGTCATGCCCCATCCGGGTGCTTCGGGCACACCCGGCCGACATTACCGCCAAGTACCGGTGGGCGAATCCGCCGAGCGCGCATACGTTCGGCTGCGTGAGCACACTTACCGAGCCCGAAACCATCGGCGAACTGATCGCCGATTGCGCCGACCTCCCCGCTGAACTGCACGCCTGCGCGAGCACCCCCGCCACGCCGAAGGCGGCACCGCACTGGACGGTCGACGAACGCTGCCACGCGCAGGTCGCCGAACTGGACGCTTACGTGTGAGCTGAAACACAGACAAAAGGCGGGACCGGATGCACCGGCCCCGCCTTTTTCACGTTTTGTCCCGATCGCGCCTCAGCGGGCCTCGGTGGACCTCAGTGGAACGAGTCACCGCACGCGCAGGACCCGGTGGCCTGCGGGTTGTCGATGGTGAAGCCCTGCTTCTCGATGCTGTCGACGAAGTCGATCACGGCCTCGGAGACGTACGGCGCGCTCATCCGGTCCACCGCCACGCGGAGGCCGTCGAAGTCGCGGAAGAGGTCACCGTCGAGGGTGCGCTCGTCGAAGAACAGCTGGTAGCGCAGGCCGGCGCAGCCACCGGGCTGGACGGCGATGCGCAGGTGCATGTCGTCGCGGCCTTCCTGCTCGAGCAGGGCTTTGGCCTTGGCGGCCGCGGCGTCGGTCAGGGTCACGCCGTGGGTGGCCTCGGCGGCCTCCGTCTGGCCACCGGTCTGCTCAGCGGTCGTCATGACTCTCCCTCGTGGTGTTGCGGTGGGCATGAGAACCCCGGTTACCCGGATCAACAACCCCGTTGCCCATTCTGTTCCACGCCCTCGGCGCGAACTCCATGGTGACACATCCCGCGCCCGGCTGAACGGGCGCGGGCGGGCCTGGAATACCCTGACGAGGTGAGGTTCCTGCGGCGTAACAGCACTACAGCCACCGACAGCCCCGACGATGCGGCCTCGGCGGTGACCGAGGTCTCCGACCAGACCAGGGGGGTCACCCCGAGCAAGGGCCGAGCCACGCCCAAGCGACGGGAGGCGGAGGCGAAGCGCCGCGGTCCGGTGGCCCCGCCGCCGAAGACCATGCGCGAGGCGATGAAGCGCAACAAGGAGCTCCGCAAGGCGAACCCCACCACCAAGGAGGACCGCCGCGCCGCCGCCAAGGAGCGCCGCGCCCGGATGGACGCCGGGGACGACAAGTACCTGCTGCCGCGCGACCGCGGGCCGGTCAAGGCCTACGTGCGCGACCTGGTCGACGCCAAGCGCAACCTGCTCGGCCTGTTCATGCCGCTGGCGCTGCTGGTGTTCGTCGCGCTGCTGGTGCCGAACGTGTCGATCCAGCGCTACGCCACCCTGCTGTGCACGGTGATGCTGCTGGGCATGGTGGTCGAGGGCTACTTCAACGGCCGCCGCGTGGCGAAGGCGGTGCGGGAGAAGTTCCCCAAGGAGACCGTCAAGGGCCGCTCGGTCGGCTGGTACGCCTTCATCCGCGCCAGCCAGATCCGCAAGCTGCGCGTCCCCAAGCCCCGCGTCAAGCCGGGCGACGCCGTCTAGTTCCTTCCGGCCCGGCCTCGAGTCCGGCTACACCGGCGGTGCCTGAATCCTTCGCACTGCTCGTCATATGGGGGCAGTGAGAAGAGCCCTCGCTCCCCAGGGAGCGACACACCCACGGGGCGCCGGTGAGCACGCCTCGGGACTCGTCCGGCGGCGAGGGTTGGTTGTGCCAGCGACTCCGTGGATCGTCGACGTCCTCAAGCTCACCCCGCTCGCGGCGATCGCCGTGCTGCTGCTCCCGCACCTGACCGGCCTGCTGTTCAACGGCCTCTTCCTCTGGCGCGCGGCACCCGAATGGGAGTTCTCCTACGAAGCGCTCGGCGTGAAGCTGCGCTGTGGTCCACCAGGTCCTTAGCAAGGCGAACGATGAGCGGCTAGGCTCGGCACCATGGAGTTTCGACGCCTCGGCCGCAGTGGCCTGAACATCAGTGAGATCTCGTACGGCAACTGGCTCACCCACGGCTCCCAGGTCGAGGAGGAGCAGGCGCAGGCGTGCATCAAGGCCGCGCTGGAGGCCGGGATCACCACCTTCGACACGGCCGACGTCTACGCGAACACAGCCGCCGAGTCCGTGCTGGGCCGCGGCCTGGCCGGGCAGCGCCGCGAGAGCCTGGAAATCTTCACCAAGGTCTTCTGGCCGACCGGCCCGAAGGGGCCCAACGACAAGGGCCTGAGCCGCAAGCACATCATCGAGTCGGCCAACGCGTCGCTGAAGCGGCTCGGCACCGACTACATCGACCTCTACCAGGCGCACCGGTTCGACCGCACGGTACCGCTGGAGGAGACCTTCCTCGCCTTCGCCGACCTGGTCCGCCAGGGCAAGGTGCTCTACGTCGGCGTCTCGGAGTGGACCGCCGAGGAGATCACCCGCGGCGCCGCGCTGGCGCGTGAGCTGCACGTGCCGTTCATCTCGAACCAGCCGCAGTACAACGCCCTGTGGCGGGTGATCGAGGCGCAGGTCATCCCGGCTTCCGAGCGGGAGGGCCTCAGCCAGATCGTCTGGTCGCCGATCGCGCAGGGTGTGCTGACCGGCAAGTACAAGCCGGGCCAGCCGCTGCCCGAGGGCTCGCGCGCCACCGACGAGAAGGGCGGCGCGAACTTCGTCCAGCGCTACCTGAACGACGACGTGCTGACCCGCGTGCAGAAGCTGGAGCCGCTGGCCGCGGAGGCCGGGCTGTCGCTCGCTCAGCTGGCCGTGGCGTGGGTGCTGCAGAACCCGAACGTGGCCTCGGCGATCATCGGTGCTTCGCGGCCGGACCAGGTGCACGAGAACGTGAAGGCGGCGGGCGTCAAGCTCGACGCGGACCTGCTCGCCAAGATGGACGACATCCTGGACGGCGTCATCGAGCGGGACCCCTCCCTCACCAAGTCGCCATAACCCGGCGGCCTGAATGCTAGGAGTGGGGCATTACTTGCGTTCATTGCAAGTAATGCCCCACTCATAGCGTTCACGGCAGGGTGCCGGTGGTGCGGAGCAGGTGTTCCACCACCCGCAGGTCGTGCGGGTAGGTGACCTTGAGGTTCCGTTCCTCCCCCGGCACCCAGTGCACCGGCAGGTCCGCGAACCGTTCCATGCAGGACGCGGTGTCCGTGCCGATGAAGCCTTCGCGGTCCGCCTGTTCGTAGGCGGCCAGCAGCGGTCCGGCCCGGAAGCCCTGCGGGGTCTGCACACGCACGGCTCCTTCGAGCACACCGTCGAATCCGGTGCCGTCCTCGGTGGCGACCACGACGTCGTCGGCGGTCAGGCCGGGGACCGCGCCACCGAACTCCCGCGCCGCCTCCAGCACCGCGGTGATCAGGGTGGTCGACGCCAGCGGGCGCGCGCCGTCGTGGATGAGCACGGTGTCGATCTCCCCGCTGCCGATGCGCCCCGAGAGGTGCCGCAGGGCCCGAAGTTCCGATTCCTGCCTGCTGGCACCGCCGTGCACCAGTTCCACGTCGAGATCGCCGACCACCTCGCGCGCGAAGTCCTCGTCCTGCGGGCGGATCACCAGCAGCAGCACGCCGAACTCCGGGATGCCCGCGAAGGCGTCGAGGGACCAGCAGGCCAGCCTCCGCCCCGCGAGTGGGAGGTACACCTTGTTCAGCTCGGCGCCCACGCGGCTGCCAGAGCCGCTCGCCAGCACCACACCCGCCGCGGTCGTCACGGCCGAAAGCATAGGGGCGGTAGCGTGGGCGCGTGCTCACCCACGAGGCTGCCGACTTCCCCGAACTCCCCCTTCCGGATGAAATCGCCCGCGCGGAAGCGCAGCGGCTGACCGGAACGCTGATCACGCCGAACGGCTCGCTCGGACGGCTCGAAGAACTGGGCGCCTGGATCGCCGCCTGCCAGGGCCAGGCCCCGCCGCGGCCGTTCACCCGCCCGCGGGTGGTGGTCTTCGCCGGTGACCACGGGATCGCCGCGAACGGCGTCTCGGCTTATCCGGCCGAGGTGACCGGCCAGCTCGTCGGCGCGACGCTCACCGGCGGCGCCCCGCTCAACGTCTTGGCCACGGTCGCCGGGGCGACCGTGCGCGTGGTGGACCTGGCGGTGGACCGCGAGGGCTCCGCGACGCCGGAAGCCGCCGATCTGAAGGTGCGCCGCGGTTCGGGCTCGATCGCGACCGAGGACGCGCTGTCCGAAGAGGAAGTGCACGCCGCGATCCAGGCGGGCCGCACGATCGCGGACGCCGAAGTGGACAGTGGGGCCGATCTGCTCGTCGCCGGGGAGATCGGTGTCGCCAGCAGCACCCCGGCCTCCGTGCTGGTGGCCGCGCTGACCGGCGCCGAACCGGTCGCCGTGGTGGGCCGGGGTTCCGGGATCGACGACAACGCGTGGATGCGCAAAGCCGTCGCCATCCGCGATGGCCTGCGCCGGGCGCGCGCGGTCCTCGCGGACCCGGTCGCATTGCTGCGCACCACCGCGGGCGCGGACATCGCCGCGATCACCGGCTTCCTCGCGCAGGCCGCCGTCCGCCGGACGCCGGTGCTGCTGGACGGCCTCGTCGTCGGCGCGGCCGCTCTGGTCGCGGAAGAACTGGCGCCGGGCGCGCGCAACTGGTGGGTGGCCGCGCAACGGTCGAGCGAACCGGCGCACGCGCTGGTGCTGGAACACCTGGACCTGGACCCGATCCTCGACTTGCACCTGCGCGTCGGCGGGGGCAGCGGCGGCGCCACCGCCCTGCCGCTGCTCACCATGGCGGCCCGGGTACTCGCGGAAACCAGCACCTACGAACAGTCCGGCGTCACCCCGCCGAAGTGACACGAATGTGGCTTTGGGGGCGGAATCGGCCCCCAAAGCCACATTTGTGTCCACTACTTGAGCGGCTGCATCCACCCGTGCGGGTCCGGGCGGTGCCCCTCCTGGATGCCGGTCAGCTGCTCCCGCAGCTTCATCGTCAGCGCGCCCGGCTCACCGGAGCCCATGACGAACTCGCCGCCGTCGTACTTGACGCGGCCGACCGGGGTGATCACGGCGGCCGTGCCGCAGGCGAAGACCTCGGTCAGCTCGCCGGAGGTCGCCGCCTCTTCCCATTCCGCGGTGGAGATGCGGCGCTCTTCGACCGCGAGCCCGTTGTCCGCGGCCAGCCGCAGCAGCGAAGCCCGCGTCACCCCCGGGAGCAGCGCGCCCGAAAGCTCCGGCGTCACCACCCGCGCGTCGGCGCCCGAGCCGAAGACGAAGAACAGGTTCATCCCGCCCATCTCCTCGACCCAGCGGTGCTCCACCGCGTCCAGCCAGACCACCTGGTCGCACCCCTGCTCCACGGCCTGCGCCTGCGCCAGGAACGAGGCCGCGTAGTTGCCGGCGCACTTGGCGAACCCGGTCCCGCCCGGCGCCGCGCGCACGTATTCGGTGGACAGCCACACGCTCACCGGCTTCACGCCACCGGCGAAGTAGGACCCGGCGGGCGAGGCGATCACGCTGAAGAGGTACTCGCTCGCCGGCGCGTTCACCCCCAGCCCGACCGACGTGGAGATCATGAACGGGCGCAGGTACAGCGATTCGCCCGCCTTCGTCGGCACCCAGCGCTCGTCCACCGCCACCAGCTCGCGCAGGGACTCCAGGAACAGCTCGTCGGGCAGCTCCGGCATCGCCATGCGCACCGCGGAGCGGCGGAACCTGGCGGCGTTCGCGTCCGGCCGGAAGGACGCGATCGAGCCACCTGGCTGGCGGTAGGCCTTGAGGCCCTCGAAGATCGCCTGGCCGTAGTGCAGCACCGAAGTGGCCGGGTCCAGGCTGATCGGGCGGTACGGGCCGACTTCCCCGTCGTGCCAGCCCTTCTGCGAGTCGTAGCGGAGGGTGACCATGTGGTCGGTGAAGTACGTCCCGAAGCCCGGCTTGGCCAATACCTCGGCGACCCGCTGGGAGCTGGCCGCGTCCGGGTTCGGGGTATGGGTGAAGGGCATCGTGGTCGTCATGCGAAGACGATAACTCTTAGTTGGACGTCAGAGTATTCCGCGCCCGGCACCCGGTCCCGCTAGGCTGGAACCGTGACCTACCAACCCGCTCAGCCCGCCGAGGGCAACAGTGTGTCCGCCGGCGGGGCCTCGGACGTGAAGACCTTCGTCGCCGCCGCGCTGCTCCCGTTCTCCGCCGGTCTGCTGGTGCTCGTCGGCGCGCTGCTGATCGGGGTGTTCGGCGGCCTCCTCGGCGTGGTCGCCGCGATCTTCGGGGCCGTCTGGTGGCGCAGCCTCAACGGCAAGAAGATGTTCCCGCGCGACATCGCCAAGGGGCCGATGATCGGGCTCTCGGTGGCGTCGGTGCTGCTGGTGCTGCTCGTCGTGCTGATGGTCTGAGCCGGACGAGCTACAGCTCCGGCCGCGGCCACGCGGGGTCGGGCACGAAGGCGGTCCACGTGCCGTCGAACGGGTAGCTGCCCGCCTCGATCAGCCGGATCACCCGCTCGCCCTCGGCACGCAGCCGGTCGAGCTGCGCCGCGGTGAGCCGTCCGACGGCCACCGCGGCCTCCGCCTCGTCCTCGTCCTTCCACATCCAGGTGCGGTCCGGGGCCACGGCGAGGTCGAGCACGCCGTCGATCCGGTCGACGCCGTCGCCCGTGCGCCCCAGCGGGATCTCCAGGTTCACGTACCAGCCGGTGAACCGCAGGTCCTCGTCGAAGAACCACCACACCGAGGACCATTCGCCGTCCACCACCCGGCGCACGTTCGACGTGCCGTGCCAGGTCGACGGGTAGCGCTCACGCGGCAGCCGGAACCGCTCGGCCAGCGGCGCTTCCCGCATCGTCCGGCCGTCGGCCAGCCGGGTGCCGAGGATCGAGGTGCCCGCGGGCAGCCAGCCCACCAGTTCGGTGCCGTCGTCGGCGAGCACCCGCAGCGGGTGCACCTGCCCGGCGCTGCCGTCCGGCCGGTGGAAGCGGTACCGCACCGTGGAGCCAGGCGCAAAACCCATCATGGCCACACCGTACCGAGCATGATCAGCAGGATCCCGGAGCTCAGCACCACCACCGTGCCGCGGGCGGTGGACCGGCCGAGCACCCCGGCGGCGAACAGTTCGACCAGCGTCAGCACGGCGGCGATCCGCAGCGCCTGGAACGGGTCGAGCACGGTGGCCAGCACCGCGGCGAGGAGCCCGCCCCCGAGCACGGGCCAGCGCCCGGCTTCCTCCTGCGCCGAGGCGAGCGAGCCGAGGCTCGCCGAAACGGTGGCCAGCGCGGCCACCACGGCGAGCATGGTCCCCAAGGCGGGTGCGTCGGCGGCGGCGAGCAGGTCACGCAGGGAGGTCGCCGACAGCCCCAGCCGGAACGGGCCGAGCTGGTACAACGCGGCCGCCGAGAGCGCCAGCAGCGCGGCCACCGGCGCGGCGGGCCACCAACGCCGATCGGTCTTGTCTGTCTTGAGCAACGGCACCACCACGACCGCCGCGAGCAGCACGCCACCCACCCCCGGCTGCCGCCCGGGCTGGGCCTGTTCGACGGGCGGGATGGCCAGGCACAGCACGATCAGCGCGAGCCCGGCGGCCAGCAGCGTGCCGGTGATCCAGCGGGCGGTGGACTCCGAAGGCCGCAGGCCGAGCGCCTGCGCGAGCACCAGCACCGCGACCACCACCCCGGCCGACCACGAGGGCGCGCCCGGGATGACGTAGGCGGCGAAGGCCGAGCCGAACAGCGGCAGCAGGCCGATCCGGGCAGCCGCGCGGGTGCCCGCGGCCAGCCGTCCGCCCGCGTAGGGAAGACCGGCGGCCAGCCAGGCGAGCAAGCCGGCGAGCGCGATCCCGGCGGGCAGCCACCACCCGGCCGCCGCGGCGGCCGCGGCGAGCACGACCAGGGAACCGGCCCCGACGAGCACCTCGGCCACCTACCTCTCGCACCGACCCGAGTTGTCATTAGCATGGCTCACGATCAGTCCGGGCCACCCGCCCGGTACCGCCGACGCGAACGCACGAGGACGACGATGACCTTGCCGAAGCTTGCCCTGTCCGAGAACACCGAGGCCGCGCTGGGGAAGACCCGCGCCGAGGTGATCGTCGTCGGCACCGTGCAAGGTGAGGACGGGCCCACCCTCGCCCCCGGCGCCGAAGCCGTCGACGCCGCCTTCGACGGCAAGCTGGCCAAGGTGCTGTCCACCCTCGGTGCCGCGGGCAAGGCCGAAGAGGTCGTCAAGCTGCCGACGCTGGGCCGCACCGGCGCCGACGTGGTGCTGGCCGTCGGCCTGGGCAAGGCAGGCGCCGGCGGCATCACCCCCGAGCAGGTCCGCCGCGCCTCCGGTGCCGCCGCCCGCGCGCTCCACGGCACCGGCCGCGCCTTCACCACACTGTCCGCTGTGGACCTCCAGGCCACCGTCGAGGGCACCGTGCTCGGCGCGTACAGCTTCACCGAGTACAAGTCCGAGCCCGGCGACGGCCCGCTGTCCACTGTGGACATCGCCAGCCCTGCCGATGGCAACGCCCGCGAGCACCGCGCCACGCTGAAGGCGGCCACCGCGATCGCCGAGGCGGTCACCATCGCCCGCGACCTGATCAACACCCCGCCGAACGACCTGTTCCCGGCCTCCTTCGCCGACCGCGCGAAGAAGCTGGCCGACGCGAACAAGCTGGAGATCGAGGTCCTCGACGAGAAGGCCCTCAAGCGCAAGGGCTTCGGCGGCATCCTGGGCGTCGGCGGCGGCTCCTCGCGCCAGCCGCGCCTGCTGCGCGTGGCCTACACGCCCGCCAAGGCGAAGAAGAAGATCGCACTGGTCGGCAAGGGCATCACCTTCGACTCGGGCGGCATCTCGATCAAGCCCGCGGCGAACATGGACCACATGACCTCCGACATGTCCGGCGCGGCAGGCGTGCTCGCGTCGGTGGTGCTGGCGGCGAAGCTGAAGTACCCGCTCGAGGTCGTCGCGCACATCCCGCTCGCGGAAAACCTGCCGTCGGGCACCTCCTACCGGCCCGGCGACGTGCTGACCATGTACGGCGGCAAGACCGTCGAGGTGCTCAACACCGACGCCGAAGGCCGCCTGGTGCTGGCCGACGCGATCGTGCGCGCGGGCGAGGAGAACCCGGACTACCTGATCGAGACCTCCACGCTGACCGGCGCGCAGGTGGTCGCGCTGGGCAACCGGACCGCCGGGATCATGGGCTCGGACGAGTTCCGCGACCGCGTGGCCGAGATCGCCAGGGCCACCGGCGAGGGCGGCTGGGCCATGCCCCTGCCCGAGGAACTGCGCGCCGACCTCGACTCGCGCCTGGCCGACCTGGCCAACATCACCGGTCACCGCTGGGGCGGCATGCTCGCCGCCGGCATCTTCCTGCGTGAGTTCGTCGCCGACGACCTGCCCTGGGCGCACATCGACATCGCGGGCCCGTCGTTCAACACCGGCGGCCCGTGGGGCTACACCGCCAAGGGCGGCACCGGCGTCCCGGTGCGCACCATCGCCGCGGTGCTGGCGGACATCGCCGACCGCGGCTGAGCGGTTGCACGAGCAGCTCGAACCGGCCGTGAGCGCGGTGCTCACGGCCGGTGGGCCGCAGGCCGACCGGGCCGTCGGGGACACCGCGCTGCTGCTGGCCGGCAGCGGGTTCCCCGGCGAGGCGGACCGGCTGGTGCGCACCTGGCTCTCGGCCACCGGACGGCCGGTGACGGCGCTGGTGACCACGCCGGTGCACGCCCGCGCGTGGGCGATGCTGTTCGAAGCACTCGGGGAACGACCGAAGTGGGCCGGCGCGCTGCTCCCGCTCGACCTCGATGCCGAAGAAGCCGCGCACCGCGCCCATCTGAGCCGTCCGGTCCCTTCCCTGCCGACCGGCCTGCTCGGCGACTCGACCGCCGGGCGCATCGTCTCCGGGCTCGCCGAGCACCTGGAAAAGGGCGCGGAAGACCCCACGAAGACGGCCTTGCTGCGGGCCGAAGACCTCGCGCGCGACGGCGATCCGGAGGCCGCGCGGGAAGCCTTGGCCGAATGGGCCGCCCTGCGCCCGTCGATGCCGGCGGCGTTGGCGTGCCGTCACCTCGCGCCGTTGCTGGTCGCCGGAGCCGACCCGCTCGACCTCGGGGAAGATCACGCGACCGCGCTGGCCGCCGAACTGATCGCCGCGCTGCGCACGCGGCACGCGCCGGACACCGCCTCGCTGGACTGGCCCGCGCTGGTCGGCCGGATACTGGAACTGCGCGAGCAGACCGGCCGGGCCCCGGCGTCCACAAGGGACACCGCGGCCGCGGAAGCCCGGCTGGGCCGGGAATTACCGCCCGACTACCGGGAATTCCTGCACACCAGTGACGGCCTGCCCGCGGACGTGACCTTCCCTCGCCTGCTCGCCGCGGCCGAACTCACCGCGCACGGCGGTGTGGTGCCGATCAGCGAAGCCGGTGAAAGCATGATCCTGCTCTCACCGGCGTCGTCGGGCTGGGTCGTCGTCCAGACCGATCCCGTGCTCGGCACCAGCACCCACCGCACTTTCCGCGAACTGCTGGAAGAACACCTGCGGCTGCTGGAATCCTAGGAAGGGCGCCGCTTCTGCCGCTCGGTGTATTCGCGCATGCGCTGGGGGTAACCCACCTTCGACACCTCGTAGACCGGGATCGAGCGCTTCTTCCCGAACTGCTGCGCCGCGTCCAGGCTGCCGATCCGGCGGCGCGTCCACTCGCCGTCGTGCGCGATCAGCACGACCGTGGTCTCGGTGACCGTGGTCCGGGGTTCCACATAGGCCTCCACCCCCTGCCTGCTGCCCGACCACTCGTCCAGGTGCCGCGTGTCGTCCGGGGTGGACTTGCGCAGCGTTCCCGGCTTGCCGGCACCCTTCCCGCCGCCCTTGCCACGCCTGCGCAGCGAGTCGAAAAGACCCACACCGACCACCCTCTCTCGAAGCCGCTGACCCATCCATTATCGCCCTGGTGCAGCGGGTGTGTCGGCACACACCCGGCTAGGTCGCAAGCGTGCCGGACGAGGTGACAAGATGAGGTGTGTTCCGCGCGCGCGAGTAACTCGCGCGCGGGCGGACGAGCACCATCGCCGAGCTCTTGCTAGGAGTTATCAACGTGACCGACACCTCCGCTGACCTGGTGATCCTTGGTGGCGGATCGGGCGGGTACGCCGCGGCATTCCGCGCGGCCGAGCTCGGCCTTTCCGTCATCCTGATCGAGAAGGACAAGCTGGGTGGGACCTGCCTGCACCGCGGGTGCATCCCGACCAAAGCCCTGCTGCACGCGGCGGAGGTCGCCGACTCGGCCCGCGAGAGCGAGCAGTTCGGCGTGAAGGCCACCCTGGAGGGCATCGACATCGCCGGGGTGAACAAGTACAAGGATTCGATCGTCTCGCGGCTCTACAAGGGGCTGCAGGGCCTGGCCAAGGCCCACAAGGTCACCCTGGTCGAGGGCAGCGGCACCTTCGTCGGCGGCACCAGCGTCGAGGTCGAGGGCACCCGGTACACCGGCAAGAACGTCATCCTGGCCACCGGCTCCTACTCGAAGACGCTGCCCGGCCTGGAGCTCGGCGGGCGCGTCATCGCCAGCGAGCAGGCGCTGTCGCTGGACTACATCCCGAAGAAGGCCGTGGTGCTCGGCGGCGGCGTGATCGGGGTGGAGTTCGCCAGCGTGTGGGCCTCCTTCGGCACCGAGGTGACCATCGTCGAGGCGCTGCCGCGGCTGGTCCCGAACGAGGACGAGTTCGCCTCCAAGCAGCTCGAGCGCGCCTTCCGCCGTCGCAAGATCACCTTCAAGACCGGCGTGAAGTTCACCGGCGCCAAGCAGGACGACGACGGCGTGAGCGTGTCGCTGGAGTCCGGCGAGACCATCGAGGCCGACCTGATGCTGGTCGCGGTCGGCCGCGGGCCCAACTCGGCCGGGCACGGCTACGAGGAGGCGGGCGTCACCATGGAGCGCGGCTTCGTGCTCACCGACGACCGCCTGCGCACCAACCTGCCGAACGTCTACGCGGTCGGGGACATCGTGCCGGGACTGCAGCTCGCGCACCGCGGTTTCCAGCAGGGCATCTTCGTGGCCGAGGAGATCGCCGGGCTGGAGCCGCGAACGGTGGACGAGGCCGGCATCCCGCGGGTGACCTACTCGCACCCCGAGGTCGCCTCGGTCGGCCTCACCGAAGCGCAGGCCAAGGAGCGCTACGGTGCTGACGTGGTCACCTTCACCTACGACCTCGGCGGCAACGGCAAGAGCCAGATCCTCAAGACCTCCGGTGCGGTCAAGCTGATCAAGGCGCCGGACGGGCCGGTCATCGGCCTGCACCTGGTCGGGGACCGCGTCGGCGAACTGATCGGCGAGGCGCAGCTGATCTACAACTGGGAGGCCTTCCCGGAGGACATCGCCCCGCTCATCCACGCCCACCCCACCCAGTCCGAGGCCCTCGGCGAAGCACACCTAGCCCTGGCCGGCAAGCCACTGCACGTGCACAGCTGACGACCGCAAGTCAACCCAAAGACCGCACCAGAACCATTTCATCAAGGGAGTCAGCAGAAAATGGCCTACTCCGTCACATTGCCGGAGCTCGGGGAGAGCGTCACGGAGGGCACCGTCACCCGGTGGCTCAAGCAGGAGGGTGACCGGGTCGAGGTCGACGAGCCGTTGCTCGAGATCTCCACCGACAAGGTGGACACCGAAGTGCCCTCCCCCGTGGCGGGCACCGTGCAGCGCATCGTGGCCGCCGAGGACGAGACCGTCGAGGTCGGCGGCGAGCTCGCGGTGATCGACGACGGTTCCGGCGGCGGCGAGTCCGCCCCGGCCGAGCAGTCGGCCCCCGCCCAGGAGCAGGCGCCCGCGCAGGAGTCCCAGCCGGAGCCCGAGCCCGAACCGGAGCCGGAGCCGGAGCCCCAGCAGCAGCAGTCGTCTTCGTCGTCTGGCGGCGGTTCCGCTCAGGGCACCCCGGTGACGCTGCCGGAACTCGGCGAGAGCGTCACCGAGGGCACCGTCACCCGCTGGCTCAAGCAGGTCGGCGACACCGTCGAGGTGGACGAGCCGCTGCTCGAGATCTCCACCGACAAGGTGGACACCGAGGTGCCGTCGCCGGTGGCGGGCACCGTGCTGGAGATCAGCGTCGGTGAGGACGAGACCGTCGAGGTCGGCGGGCAGCTGGCCGTGGTCGGCGACGCGGGTTCCGCGCCGCAGGCCCAGGAGTCCCAGCCGGAATCCCAGCCGGAGCCGAAGGAAGAGCCGAAGCCGGAACCCAAGCCCGAGCCGAAGCCCGAACCCAGGCCTGAGCCCAAGCAGGAAGCGCCGAAGCAGGAGGAGGCTCCCCGCCAGGAAGCCCCGAAGCAGCAGGCACCCCAGCAGCAGGCCCCGGCACCGGCGCCGAGCAAGCCCGCGGCCGACGCGAACGGCGCTTCCTCGCCGTACGTCACGCCGCTGGTGCGCAAGCTGGCTTCGGAGAACGGCATCGACCTCGGCTCGCTGACCGGCAGCGGTGTCGGTGGCCGCATCCGCAAGCAGGACGTGCTCGCCGCGGTCGAGGAGAAGCAGAAGCAGCAGGCCGCTCCGGCGCCGGCCGCCCAGCAGGAAGCCCCGTCCGCTCCGGCTCCCGCGGCCGCCGCTCCGGCTCCGGCCGCCGGTGGTCAGGACAAGTCGGCGCTGCGCGGCACCGTGCAGAAGGCCAACCGGATCCGGCAGATCACCGCGCTGAAGACCAAGGAATCGCTGCAGGTCTCGGCGCAGCTGACCCAGGTGCACGAGGTCGACGTCACCAAGATCGCCCGGCTGCGCCAGCGCGCGAAGGCGGCGTTCAAGGAGCGCGAGGGCATCAACCTCACGTTCCTGCCGTTCTTCGCCAAGGCCACGGTCGAGGCGCTCAAGCAGCACCCGAACGTGAACGCGTCGTACAACGAGGAGACCAAGGAGATCACCTACCACGGTGCGGTCCACCTCGGCATCGCGGTGGACACCGAAAAGGGTCTGCTGTCGGTGGTCATCCACGACGCCGGTGAGCTGAACCTGGCCGGGCTCGCGCACAAGATCGCCGACCTGGCGGCCCGCGCGCGGACGAACAAGATCAAGCCCGACGAGCTGACCGGTGGCACCTTCACGGTGACCAACATCGGCAGCAACGGCGCGCTGTTCGACACGCCGATCATCGTGCAGCCGCAGTCCGGCATGCTCGGGACCGGCGCGGTGGTGAAGCGCCCGGTGGTGATCAGCGACTCGGACGGCAACGACACCATCGCCGTTCGGTCGATGGCGTTCCTGCCGCTGACCTACGACCACCGCCTCATCGACGGCGCCGACGCCGGCCGCTTCGTCACGACGATCAAGCAGCGCCTCGAAGAGGGCAACTTCGAGGACGAACTGGGCCTGTAACCCGCCAGTTCCGACACGGGGCACCACCCACGCGGTGGTGCCCCGTTCTGCTACCCACCCCCGAACCCCACACTCACGCACCCGCGTCCCACACTCGTGCAGCCGAACCCCACACTCAGGCGGCCGAATCACACGTTCGCGTCGCCGAGCCTCACACTCAAGCCGCCGAACTACACGGTCCGGCAGCCGAACCCCACATTCGCGTGCTCGAATCCCGCGCCCGGGATCGCCGCGGCCACGGCTCAGCCATCGGCGCGAAGGTCTCCGGGCGTCGGCTCCGTCTACGCGAACGTGGAGTTCGGCTGCGCGAGTGCGGAACTCGGCTACCTGAACGTGAGGTTCGGGTGCCTGAGCGTGGGGTTCGCGTGCCTGAACGTGAGATTCGGGAGGGCGTTGGTTGACAGGGGGCGGTTGTCCAATATTCTAGAATTACGGAATTCTAGAGGAGGGCATCATGCTCAACCGCCGTAAGTTGCTGTTGTCAGTGGCCGCGGCGGGCTCGGCCGCGTTGTTGCCGCCACCGCGGGCCCAGGCCCAGCCGTCCCCGACGGCCGAGTGGCTCGACTGGATGGCCGCGAACCGCGCCAAAGTGGGTGCGATGGTCGACGACGGTGCCGGTCGCGTACTCGCCCACCGGGCAAACGAACCCATGGTCCTGGCCTCGACGGTGAAGATCGTGCACCTGACCGCGTACGCGCAGGCCGTCGCAGAGGGCAGGCTCGATCCCGCCGAGCAGATCCGCGTCGGTGACTGGGACATCCGCCACCCGTACGTCAGCGACGGCGGCGCCCACCGCGCCGCGCTGACCGCGCTGGGCATCCCCTGCGACGAGTTCGGCATCGCCCACGACCCCGAGCGGCTGGTCACGCTGGACCAGATCGCCGCCGCGATGATCCTCTTCAGCGACAACGCCGCCCCGGACTACCTGCGCCACCGGCTCGGGCAGCGCGCGCTCGTCAAGGCGGCGAACTGGTCCCGCCCGGACTTCCGGTCGATGCAGGGCGAAGTCCTGCAGTTGATCATGCCGGAACTGTGCGGCCCCAACCCCGCCGCGCGCCGCGCGATCGGTGACGCGCTCGCCGCCAAGTTCATCCACAGCGCGGAATTCCGCCGCCACACGATGAACCGCATCCCGGCCATGCCCAGCACCAGCGCCCAGCAATGGCCGTGGACCAGTGGTCACATGCGGGGCACCGCCGCCGACCTCGCCGGGCTGCACCGCGCGGTGGCGGCCACCGGCGGACTCGCCCGCGACCACCTCGAGCGCCCACTCGCGTCACTCGTACCCGAGGGCGCGACGGCCGTCGGCTTCAAGGGCGGCAGCTTCCCCAGGACCCTCACCATGGGCATGAGCGTGCGCTGGAAGGACGGCCGCATCGGCTCGCTCGCCCTCCTGCTGACCGGTATCAGCGACGAACAACAGGCCGGATTCGAGGGTTTCCTCACCGCCGGCCTGGACGCGCTGAGCACCTCGTCGGGGTTCGACGGGCTGGCGCGAGCGCTGGGTGCCTGACCGGCATGCTGGTGCCATGAGCGCCGAGTTGAGCGAGCGGGTCGCGGAGCTGGAACGGCGGGTCGCCGCGCTGGAAGGCCAGCCAGTGGAAGAAGTCCCGGACGACGGCGGGGTGATCACCTACGCCGGTCAGCTCACCCGTCCTGGGGAGTTGGAGTGGCAGGTCACCCTGCCCTCCTCCCGCGTGCTGGCGTTGGAGGACCAGCCGCGGATCGAGGTGCTCTCCGCGCTGGCCCATCCGGCGCGGGTGGCGATCGTGCGGCGGCTCGCCGAGCACGGCTCACAACCCGGTGCGGCACTGCAGGAAGCCGCCGAACTCGGCTCGGCCGGGCAGTTCTACCACCACCTCAAGGCACTGACCGGCGCCGGCGTCGTCGAGCAGGACAAACGCGGTAGCTACCGGCTCAAACCGCGGGCGGCGATCCCGGCGCTCGTGCTGCTCGCGGCCGCCGCCGACATCGCGGGCCAGTTGCGGTAGGCCAGCCGGTTCCACCGGGTGATGGCAGGATCGACGGCATGCGAGTACTCATCGCCGGATCCAGTGGCCTGCTCGGCAACGCGCTCACCGCCCGCCTGCGGGCCGGGGGCCACGAGGTCGTCCGGCTCGTCCGCCGCGAGACCCGCAAACCGGACGAGTTCAGCTGGGACCCGCCTGCCGGGCGCGTCGCCGACGGCGCCTTCGACGGCACCGACGCGGTGGTCAACCTGTGTGGGGCGCCACTGCTCCCCCAGCGCTGGAGCGCGGCGCGCAAGCAGGTCATCGTCGACAGCCGGGTCGAACCGACCGAGGTGCTCGCGGAAGCGGTCGCCGAGCACGGGATTCCGGTGCTGGTCAACGCTTCCGCCGTCGGTTACTACGGCAACGCCGGTTCGGCGCTGCTCGAAGAGTCGGCCCCGAACGGCGACGGTTTCCTCGCGAACCTCTGCGACGCTTGGGAAAACGCCACCACCGCGGCAGGCGACGCGCGCGTGGTCCGCGTGCGCACGGGCTTGGTGCTCTCCGGCGACGGCGGCCTGCTGGGTCCGTTGAAGCCGCTGTTCTCCTTGGCACTGGGCGGAAAACTCGGCGACGGCACGCAGTACATGCCGTGGATCGCCGAGGAGGACCAGATCTCCGCGCTGGAGTTCGCGGTGACCAGCGACCGCCTGTCCGGCCCGGTCAACGTCTGCGGCCCGCTGCCGGTGACCAACGCCGAGTTCACCCGCGAGTTCGGCCGCGTACTCAACCGCCCGGCGCCGTGGTGGGTGCCGGCCCCGGCGATGAAACTGGCGATCGGCCAGGCCGCCGAGGAAATGGCGCTGGCGAGCCAGCGGGCCGTGCCGCGGGCGCTCGAGGACGCCGGGTTCGAATTCGAGTACAGGACGGTCGGTGACGCACTCGCCGCCGCTGTGCGATGACCGCCGGGCTGGCCCGCGCGCTGCGCGTTCGCTGGAGCCTGTTCGGCGGGGTGCTGCTGCTCGCGTTCACCGTGCTGGGGCTGGCCGTGCGCGACCGGCCGTGGGGGCTGGACGTGGCGCTGCTCTGGGCGTTGCACGGCGAATGGCTGGACGCGCCGGGCCTGGTCGCCGGGGTCCTCAGCAACATCTTCGGCCCGGTGCTGCCGGTCGCGCTCGGGCTCGCGTTGACAGTCGCCGCGGTTCGCGCGTACCGCGGCGGTGACCGGGTGCGGGCCAGCCTGCTCGTCCGGGTGACGGTGGTGCTGGTGCTGTGCCGGTTGACCAGTTTCGTGTTCAAGCCGCTGTTCGAACGCGACCGCCCGCGCGAATACCCCGACCTGAGTTACCCGAGCGGGCACGTGGTTTCCGTGGCCAGCACCGGGTTCGCCGCGGTGCTCCTGTGTGCGTGGCTGGCGCCGCGGCTGCTGCGGCGGATGACCTTCCTGGCGCTCGCCGCGACCGCGGTGGCGGCGGCCTGCCGGGTGGTGCTTTCGGTCCACTGGTTCACCGACACGCTCGGCGCGGTGCTCGCCGTCGGTGGTGTGGGTCTGGTCTCAGCGGTGGCATTGCGCCTGCTCCCCGTCTTATCGGATCGGGGTCCGGCGGCGTAGCGTGGCGGGGGTGACCACCTCCTCCTGCCGTGACGCCCGCGAAGCCGTCGACGTACGCCTGCTCGGCACGATCGACTACCTCGAGGCGTGGGATCTGCAACGCACGACCGCGACGGCCCGCGCCGACGGCGAGGGGCCGGACACGCTGTTCCTGCTGGAGCACCCGTCGGTCTACACCGCGGGCAAGCGGACCGAACCGGGCGACCGGCCGGTCGACGACACCCCGGTGATCGACGTGGACCGCGGCGGGAAGATCACCTGGCACGGTCCGGGGCAGCTGGTCGGCTACCCGATCGTGAAGCTGGCCGACCCGATCGACGTGGTCCAGTACGTGCGGCGCCTGGAAGAGGGCCTGATCGCGGTGTGCGAGGGCTTCGGCGTGCACGCCGGCCGGGTCGAGGGCCGCAGCGGGGTGTGGATCCCGGCCGACGACCGCGGCCCCGAGCGCAAGATCGCCGCGATCGGCATCCGCGTGCAGCGCGGGGTGACCATGCACGGCTTCGAGCTGAACTGCAACCCGGACCTGGGCGCGTTCGACAAGATCGTGCCGTGCGGCATCCGCGACGCCGGGGTGACCTCGCTGTCGTTCGAGGTGGGCCACGAGGTGACCGTCACCGAGGCGCTGGCGCCCGCGCGCGACGCGGTGCTGGCGGCGCTGGAGGGCGGCCTCCCGGTCCGCGAGGACCGCTGGCTGCCGCGCCCGGCCGCCCCCAGCGCCGACGGTGTCACCTTCGTGCTGCAGAACTCCTGATCAGCCGAGCTGGCGCGCCACCTCGGCGGCGATCAGCTCCAGGTGATCCAGGTCGGACAGGTCGAGCACCTGCAGGTAGAGCCGGGTGATGCCGGTCTTCTCCACCCAGGCGCCGATCTTGTCCACGGCTTCGGCGGGCGCCCCGGCGATGCCGTTCTGCCGCACCTCGTCGGGTTCCCGCCCGATCGCCGCGGCCCGGCGGGTGAACTCGGCTTCGTCGCGGCCGATCGCCACCACCTGCGCGGCCGACCGCACGATCTCCTTGCCGTCGCGGCCGATCTCGGCGGCGGCCGCCTCGACCCGCTGGAACTGCGCGAGCGCGGTGTCGGCGTCGGTGAAGGGCAGGTTGAACTCGTCGGCGTAGCGCGCGGCGAGCTGCGGGGTCCGCTTCTTGCCCCCACCGCCGATGATCACCGGCGGCCGCGGGCGCTGGACCGGCTTGGGCAGCCCGGGTGCCTCGGCGAGCTGGTAGTGCTCCCCGTCGAAGCTGAAGGTCTCCCCTTCCGGGGTCTCCCACAGGCCGGTGAGCACGGCGAGCTGCTCGCTGTAGAGGTCGAAGCGTTCCTTGATCTCCGGCATCGGGATGCCGTAAGCGGTGTGCTCGGCGTCGTACCAGCCGGACCCGAGGCCGAACTCGACCCGGCCACCGGACATCTGGTCCACCTGCGCCACCGCGATCGCCAGCATCGACGGATGCCGGAAGGTGGCGGCGGTGACCAGGGTGCCGAGCCGGATGCGCTGGGTCTCGCGGGCGAGCGCGCCGAGGGTGACCCACGCGTCGGTGGGCCCCGGCAGCCCGGAGGCCGAGCCCATCTTCAGGATGTGGTCGGAGCGGAAGAACGCGTCGTAGCCCAGTTCTTCGGCGGCTTTCGCGACGCGCAACTGGTCGTCGTAGCTGGCGCCCTGCTGGGGTTCGGTGAAGATCCTTAGTTCCACGGGTACCGAATCTACGCGTGTTCCGGCGTGACCCTGATCCGGCTCAGCAGGGCGATCACCACGGCTTCGACCTCGGCGCTGACCTGCTGCGGGTCCGCCGAACCGGCGATCACCGTGGCCGCCGAGGACAGCGCGCCGAACAGCAGCCGCGAGGTGGTGTCCACCGGGACCTGCTCGAGTTCACCGGCGTCGACCAGTTCCTCGATGCTGTCGCGGACCAGGCCGAAGCTGAAGTGCTCCTCGGCCTCGCGCCAGCGTTCCCAGCCCATCACCACCGGCGCTTCGTGCACCACGAGCCGCTGGTACTCCGGTTCGAGGCAGCACTTGATGAAGGTGCGCAGGCACAGCACCGCCCGCTCCCACGGCGCTTCGGGCCCGTTGCGCACTTTTCGCAGGCGGTCGATCACTTCGTTCTCCACCGCGTCGAAAGCGGCCTCGAACAACGCCTGCTTCCCGCTGAAGTGGTGGTAGAGCGCGCCTTTGGTGACCCGGGCGCGGCGGGCCACCTCGTCGAGCGACGTACCGGCGTACCCGCGCTGGGTGAACAACTCCACCGCGCTGGTGACCAGTGCCGACCGGGTCGACTCCGAGTAGTCCAGCCGACGGGACCTCATGGGGACCACTTTGTCAGCACGGCCACAACCTTACGCCACCACCAGCGGAACATACCCGTGGTACGGTACCGCCAGTCAGGACCGTACCGGGAGTATGCCGCAAACCCGCGGTATGTCCCCGCTCACGGCAAGGGGGCTCCGACCATGAGCTGGAACGACCACTACCGCCGCCGCGACGCCATCGACGCCGTGCTGCGACGGGCGAAACGCGACCCCGCCGGACCGCTGCCGCGCACCGGGGTCTTCGCCTCGGATCGCGAGCTGGTGCTGGCCCTGCAGCACAAGTGGTCGCTGATCCTCGGCGGGCACCTGCGGGTCCGGCTGTGCGAGACCGACGGCGACGAACTGGACGCCGTCACCCGCGCTTGGCGGGCCGCGAGCGCCGCGCAGCCGACCCTGCGCGCGGTGCTCGACGCACACCTCGACCGCTTCCCGGAAACCGCGCCGATGCGCGAGGCCGAGCTGCGGATGCTCGCCCAGGCCGCCGGTCTCTCCGAGCCGGGTGACTCCGCCGAGCAGGTGACGAAGGTCGGCCTGGCGCTGGAAAGCCTGCTGCTCGGGGCGTCCTCGAAGGCACACGCCGGCTGTGCCGTGCGGCGACTGGTGCTGCCGAACGCTTAACCTGCTGGGCATGACTGGGACCAAGTGGACCGAGGCGGACATCCCGGCGCAGGACGGCCGCACGGTGGTGATCACCGGCGCCAACTCCGGCCTGGGCCTGCGCAGCGCGGTGGTGCTCGCGGAGAAGGGCGCGCGGGTGCTGCTCGCCTGCCGGTCGGCGGAACGCGGGCAGCGCGCGCTCGGCGAGGTGGCCGAGGTCGCCACCGGCCCGGCGCCGGAGCTGGTCCGGCTGGACCTGGCGTCGCTGGATTCGGTGCGCGAGGCGGCCGCCGAGATCCGCAAGTCCACCGGTGACTCGGTCGACGTCCTGCTCAACAACGCCGGCCTGATGGCGCCGCCGCAGGGGCACACCATCGACGGCTTCGAGACGCAGTTCGGCACCAACCACCTGGGGCACGCCGCGCTGACCTGGCTGCTGATGCCCGCTCTGCGTGCGGCCGAGGGCGTCTCGCGCGTGGTCACCCTGTCGAGCGTGGTCGCGACCGGCGCCCGGATCAGCCTGAACGACCCGAACTTCGAGACGCGGCGGTACTTCCCGGCGATCGCTTACGGCCAGTCGAAACTGGCGAACCAGGTGTTCGCGCTGGAGCTGGACCGGCGACTGCGGGCGGCGGGCGAGCCGGTGCTCAGCGTGGCCGCGCACCCGGGGTACACCCGGTCGGGCTTGTCGTCGGGCATGGCGAACGCGCAGCGCAACGCGGTACTGCGGACGGTCGTCGGCGCGGGAACCGTGATCAGCGACCAGCTGTTCGCGCAGAGCACGCGGATGGGCACGCTGCCGCAGCTCTACGCGGCCACCGCACCCGAGGTCGAAGGCGGCGCGTACTACGGCCCGGACGGCTTCGCCGGGACGCGTGGCTTCCCCACCCGGGTGCGGCCGCTGGGGCCCGCGCGGAACGAGCCGCTCGGCGCCGGACTGTGGCAGCTCACCGCGGAAATGACCGGGATCACGCCGGACCCGGCTTGATCGGGTGCGGTCGGATCCGGGCGTACGCTGGTCTTCGTGAGTGCTGCCCCGGATGGTCGGAAGCTGTTGCGGCTCGAGGTTCGCAACAGTCAGACGCCGATCGAGAAGAAGCCGTCGTGGATCAAGACGCGGGCGCGGATGGGTCCGGAGTTCACCGAGTTGAAGGGCTTGGTGCGCCGGGAGGGTCTGCACACCGTCTGTGAGGAGGCGGGTTGTCCCAATATCTATGAGTGTTGGGAAGACCGTGAGGCGACGTTCCTGATCGGTGGGGATCAGTGCACGCGGCGGTGTGATTTCTGCCAGATCGACACGGGCCGCCCGGCGGAGCTGGACCGTAGCGAGCCGCGCAAGGTCGCCGAAAGCGTTCAGGCGATGGGGCTGCGTTATTCCACGGTCACCGGTGTCGCCCGCGACGACCTGCCCGATGGTGGCGCCTGGTTGTATGCCGAGACCGTGCGCCAGATCCACGCGCTGAACCCGGGTACCGGGGTGGAGTTGCTGATCCCGGATTTCAACGCCGACCCCGAGCAGTTGGCTGAGGTGTTCGGGTCGCGGCCGGAGGTGCTGGCGCACAATGTGGAGACGGTGCCGCGGATCTTCAAGCGTATCCGTCCCGGTTTCCGCTACGCGCGGTCGCTGGAGGTCATCACCGCCGCCCGTGAAGCAGGTTTGGTGACCAAGTCGAACCTGATCCTGGGCATGGGTGAGACCCCGGATGAGGTGGGTCCGGCGATGCGGGATTTGGTGGATGCGGGGTGCGAGATCCTGACGATCACCCAGTACCTGCGGCCGTCGCCGCGGCATCATCCGGTGGATCGGTGGGTGAAGCCGGAGGAGTTCGTGGAGCACTCGCAGGCCGCCGAGGCGATGGGTTTCGCCGGGGTGATGGCGGGTCCGCTGGTGCGTTCGTCGTACCGGGCCGGGCGGTTGTACACGCAGACCAAGGCCCACCGTGGTGAGGAGCTGCCGGAGAACCTGGCACACCTGACCTCGCAGGGCCCCGCGGCGCAGGAGGCCACCAGCCTCCTGAGCCGCTAGTCGTACGCCCGCGTACCACCAAAGTGGGTGAAATCCCCTGACGAAAGGTTGACGCGCGATGGCTAGGGTCGCATTAGCCTGAACGGGCTTGCTGATCCGCCGAAGCGAACTGAGGGGACTTTCACGTGGCACTGGTGACCGACATTCTCGACTGGCTCCGCGCGCTGCCGCCCGCGGGCGTCACCGCCGGGGCCGGCCTGCTGGTGTTCGGGGAGTGCACCCTCGGCCTGGGCTTCATCGCACCCGGCGAGACCGGCTTGTTCATCCTCGGCACCACTGTGGACAGCGCGCCGAAGTTCCTGCTGATGTGGCTGGTCACCACCGTCTGCGCGATCGCCGGTGACTCGGTCGGCTACCTGCTCGGCAAGAAGTTCGGGCCACGGCTGCGGCAGACCAAACTCGTGCAGAAGCACGGCGCCGACGGCTGGGACAAGGCCTGCGACTTCCTGCGGCGCAGGGGTTCCTGGGCGGTGCTGATCGCGATCTTCCTGCCGGTCATGCGAACCCTGATCCCGGCCGCCGCGGGCGCCTCGGGCCTGCCGTTCCGGCGGTTCCTGCCACCGGTGGCCGTCGGTGCCACCGCGTGGTGCGCCCTGCACATCGGCATCGGCGCCGCCGCCGGGGAAGCCGCCGAACAACTGGAGTCCGCGGTCGGCAAGGGCAGCTGGATCGTGCTGGCCCTCATCGCCGCCGCCTTCGTCGCCTTCATCCTGCTGAAGCGCAAGCGCGCCGAAGCCAAGTCCACCCCCGAGGCGGACACCACCCCCGACGCGGACCTCACCACCCCCGACGCGGACCCCACCTCCACACCCGGCTCCTCCACACCCGCCTCCAGCTCCTCCAGCACCCCGGCCCGCGCCACCGCCACCACCTCCGCCACCTCCGACCACAACCCAAACCGCCCCCAATAGCCCGCGCCCCCAACACCCCCCACTCGCCCCCGAGCCCACGCCCGGGGGCGAGCCCACGTCCACACCCCCGAACCCCACGTTCGCGCACCCGAACCCCACACTCCCGAAGCCGAGTCCCACACTCAGGCAGCCGAAACCCACGTTCGCGAAGCCGAGGACTGCGCTCGCGCGACCGAGTCCCACATTCGGGCAGCCGAACTCCACACCCGTGCAGTCGAGTCCCACGTTCGGACAGCCGAGTTCCACATTGAGGCGGCCGGAGCCCGCGTTCGGGGAGCTGCCGGGCAGCCGAGTCCGACGGTTGAGGGTGGTTGAGCCTCCGCGGCAACCACGCCGGATGCCCACTCGACAGTCCGGCCGCGGGCCCTCGACTGTGGAGTTCAGCTGCCTGAATGCCGACTTCGCCTGCCTGAACGTGGGGTTCAGCTGCGCGAACGTGGGTCTCAGCCTCCCGAACGTGGAACTCGCTTACCTGAACGCGGAACTCGGCTGCCCGAACGTGCAACTCGGGTGCCTGGACGCCGAACTCGGGTGCGCGAGCATGGGGACGGGTGGGGTGGGTGTCACCTGGTTGTATGGTCCGCGGGCGGGGTGGGGTCTCGAATGGGTGGGGAGGGGTGCGCGGGTCTTCCGGCGGTAGTTGGGTGGTCACACCCCAACTGTTCGGAGGCAGCATGCGCAGTACACGGACCGGGCTGGCGATCGCCTCGATCGCCGTGATCGCCGCCGCGGGGGTGCCCGCGATCGCGCAGCAGGCCCTCTCGTGGACGCCCTGTCCGGAGGAGTTCGGCCGCAAGGTCGAGTGCGCCGAGGTCAGTGTGCCCCGCGACTACGACGATCCCGCCGGGCCGCAGATCAAGGTGGCGATCTCCCGGCAGAAGGCCACCAGCGACCGCCGCCGCGGCATACTGCTGCTCAATCCCGGTGGGCCAGGGTCGAGCGGGCGCGGGATGCCGGGCGCGGTCGGCAAGCTGGCCCCGCGCGGGGTGACCGACCAGTACGACCTCATCGGCTTCGACCCCCGCGGCACCGGCGCCAGCACCCCGGTTTCCTGCGAGCTGACCGCCGAGCAGCAGGACGTCACCAAGCTCATGCCCTACCCCGCCCCCGACGGCTCCATCACCGCGAACCTCGCCTACGCCGAGCAGGTCGCCGGGCAGTGCGCCGCCGACCCGAACCTCCCCCACGTCACCACCGCCAACACCGCCCGCGACATGGACCGCATCCGCGCCGCGCTCGGCGAGGAGAAGATCTCCTACTTCGGCGGCAGCTACGGCTCCTACCTCGGCGCCGTGTTCACCACCCTCTTCCCCGAGCGCAGCGACCGCGTCGTGCTCGACGCCGTGGTCGACCCGACCGACGTCTGGCGCCGCGTCTGGCAGTTCTGGGGCCCGGCCAACGAAGAGCGCTTCGACGACTTCGCCCGCTGGGCCGCGCAGCGCCACCCCACCTACGAACTCGGCAACACCCCGCAGGCGGTCCGGCAGACCTACCTCGACCTGACCGGCAAACTCGACATCACCCCGCTCGCCGCCACCCGGAAACCCATGTCCGGCAACGACTTCCGCGGTCGCACCCGTGGCGCGCTGTACGGCGACGAGAGCTTCCCCTCACTGGCGAAGCTGTGGCAGGCCGCCAAACTCGCCGACGCCGCGAAAGCCGCCGAAGCCCGCGACGAACTCCAGCTGCCCGACGACTCGCAGTCCCTGCCCGCCACCCTCTGGGGCATCGCCTGCAACGAGGCCAGCTGGCCGCGCGACCCGGAGGTGTACCGGCAGGACGTGGCACGCGACCGCAAGCGCTACCCGATCACCGGCGGCATGCCGTCCAACGTCTGGCCCTGCGCGTTCTGGCCGCACCAGCCGGAAACGCCCGTCGCGGTGAGCGACCGCGGGCAGCCCACCGTGCTGCTCCTGCAGAACCGGCGCGATCCGGCCACCCCGCTGCCCGGCGCGGTGGCCATGCGCGACGCGCTCGGCGACCGCGCCCGGCTGGTGCTCGCCGACCAGGGCGGCCACGGCACCTACCTGACCACGCAGAACGCCTGCGCCTCCAACGCCGCGACTGCCTACCTCGTGCACGGCACGGTGCCGGAGGACGACGTGACCTGCGGCCCGGACACCGAGGTCCCGGACGCCAGGGTGGCGTCCGGGCCCAAACGTGACGAGCTGGTCCGGAAGCTGCGCGCCGCTCAGTTCCCGTTCTGACGCGGCAGGTACCGGCGCGCCACGTTCTCCTGGGCGGACGCGCCGGCCTGCCAGTCGGTGATCCACGGGCCGGTGCCCTCGCTCGGGTCGAGCACGCCTTCTTCGAGCCAGGTGTACCGGCCCTTCAGCGTGCGCCCGGCGATCCGGTGGTCGACGTCGTCGGTGTTGGCCCACAACGCGCCGAACAACGCCTCCACCCGCAACCGCGCCTGACGGCAGAAGGCGTCGGCGAGTTCGTAAGCCGCCTCGCCTTCTTCACGGTTGATTCCGCGCTGCATTTCCGCGCGCACGCAGGCAGCCGACATCGCGAACAGCTCGGCGCCGATGTCGACGATCCGCCCGAGGAAGCCCTGCCGCTTCTCCAGCCCGGCCTGCCAGCGCGCCATCCCGTAGAAGGTCGACCGCGCGAGCTTGCGCGCGGTCCGCTCGACGTACCGCAGGTGCCCGGCCAGCGCGCCGAACTCGGTGTACGAGGTCGGCACCTGGCCCTTGCCGGCGACCAGTTTCGGCAGCCACTTCGCGTAGAACCCGCTCGCCTTCGCGGCGGCCTTCGCCTTGGCCTTCACGTCGGCGTCCGGGTCGGCGAGGTCACCCGCGGCGGTGAGGTGCGAGTCGACCGCCTCCCGCGCGATGAGCAGGCGCATGATCTCCGAGGAGCCTTCGAAGATCCGGTTGATGCGCAGGTCGCGGACCAGCTGCTCGACCGGCACCGCCCGCTCCCCGCGCGCCGCCAGCGACTCGGCCGTCTCATAGCCACGCCCGCCGCGGATCTGCATCAGCTCGTCGGCGATCAGGCAGGACACCTCGCTCGCCCACAGTTTCGCGAGCGCGGCCTCGATGCGGATGTCGTTGCGGCCCTCGTCGCTCATGTGCCCGGACAGGTCCAGCACGGCTTCCAGCGCGTAGGAGGTCGCCGCGATGTAAGAGATCTTGTTCGCCACCGCGCCGTGCTCGCCGACCGGCCTGCCCCACTGGACCCGCTCGCCGGACCACTCGCGGGCGATCTTCAGGCACCACTTGGCCGCGCCGGCGCACATCGCCGGGATGGACAGCCGTCCGGTGTTCAGCGTGGTCAGCGCGATCTTCAGCCCGTCGCCCTCGCGGCCGACCACGTTCTCCTTCGGCACCCGCACCTTGTGGAACCGGGTCACCCCGTTCTCGATGCCGCGCAGGCCCATGAACGCGTTGCGGTGCTCGACGGTGATGCCCGGCGAGTCCGCTTCGACGATGAACGCGGTGACCCCGCCCCGGTGCCCCTCGCTCTTGGGCACGCGGGCCATCACCACGACGAGTTCGGCGACCACGCCGTTGGTGGTCCACAGCTTCACGCCATCGAGTTCGTACGCCTCACCGCCGTCCACCGGGACCGCCGAGGTGGCCAGGCGCGCCGGGTCGGAGCCGACGTCGGGTTCGGTGAGCAGGAACGCGGTCACCGCGCCCTTGGCGCACCGCGGCAGGAAGCGCTTCTTCTGTTCCTCGGTCCCGGCCAGCTTCAGCGGTTCGGGCACGCCGATCGACTGGTGCGCGGACAGCAGCGCGCCGATCGTCGGGTGCACGGACGCGGCGAGCATCAGCGCGCGGTTGTAGGCGAACTGGGTCAGCCCGAGCCCGCCGTAGACCTCGGGGATCTTGATGCCGAAGCAGCCCAGTTCGGCGAACCCCTTGACGAACTCGTCCGGGATGCGCGACTCCCGTTCGATCACCGTGCCGTCGAGGGTTTCGCAGTACGCGCGGAGCTGGGTGAGGAACCGGTCCGCCCTGGCGTCGTCCTCCTCGGACGGCAGCGGGTGCGGGTGCACCAGGTCGAGGCGGAACCGGCCGAGGAACAACTCCTTGGCGAAGGACGGTTTCTGCCAGCCGCTCTCCCTCGCCTCCTCGGCCACCGCGCGGGCTTCCTTCTCCGTCACCTTGGGCTGGTCGGCCACGACAGCCTCCCCTTCCTCGCTTCGACGAGTCCCGTCAAGTCCATTCCGGAAACTGTGACCAGTGTTACCCATCAGTAGCGCCGGGGAAACCGGCAGGCGGGCTACGTTACTGAAGAGTTCGACCCCGATCAGGAGGACCGGAGAGATGACCACGGCGGATCTGCCGCGCCCGCTCGCGTTCGTGCTCGGGGGTGGCGGCAGCCTCGGCGCGATGCAGGTCGGCATGCTGCGCGCGGTGACCGAAGCGGGCTACCGGCCGGACCTGGTGGTCGGCACCTCGGTCGGTTCGCTCAACGGCGCGGTGCTGGCGCGCCAGGGCGACGACCAGGCCGAACGCCTGGAGCGCATCTGGACCAGGATGACCCGGCACGAGGCCTTCCCCGGCGGCGTGTTCAGCCAGGTCCGCACCCTGCGGCACAGCCGGACCAACCTGTTCCCGAACACCGGGCTGGCCGCGATCGTCGACGAGTACCTCGGCGAGGGCACCACCTTCGAGGACCTCGCGCTGCCGCTGGGCGTGGTGACCACCGACGTGGAGACCGCCGAACCGCGGCTGCTCCGCTCCGGCGAACTGCGGCCCGCGCTGCTGGCCAGCTGCGCGATCCCGGGCATCTACCCGGCGGTCGAGCACGAGGGCAGGCTGCTCTACGACGGCGGGCTGGTGGCCAACGTGCCGATGCGCCAGGCGATCGCGATGGGCGCGAAGTCGCTGGTCGTGCTCGACTGCGCGTTCCCCGGCCGGCTGCCCACCCGGCCGCAGACCCTCGCCGAGGTGGTCATGTTCACCGCGATGATCAGCATGCGGAACCAGGCGGTGCTGGAGGCGCCGCTGGCCGCCACCGAGGTGCCGGTGGTCTACCTGCCGGGGCCGCCGCCGGTGCGGGTGAGCCCGCTGGATTTCCGGCGCACCGCGGAATTCACCGCACTCGCGTACGAATCGGCCAAAAAGCACCTGTCCGGACTTTCGGTGCACGGCCCCGGCCTTTATGGTGTGCCCGGGCTCGCCACCCCCTGACCGGGAACTGCCGGTAGTTTTGACGCCAAGGGAAATCCACCGCGTCAATTCTTAAAAAAGAGATAACATGGCACCCAAGAAGTCTTTACTCTGGCTCCCGCTGACCGCGTTGCTGCTGCTTTCCGCGTGTTCGGCAGGCGATTCCGGCGGCACCACCCCGGGCACGGCCGAACCGGCGCCGGGGCAGCCGGTGGTGCGCATCGAGCCGGCTGGCGGGCAGGACCTCAGCCCGGTGACACCGGTCACCGTGCACGCCGAGAACGCGGGGCTGACCGAGGTGACCGTGACCAACATCGCGCGGGGGACGCAGGTGAAGGGCACGCTCGCCCCGGACCACGCCAGCTGGACCTCGGCCGAGCCGCTCGGCTACGGCGCCGGCTACACGATCGTCGCGAAAGCCGTTGACCAGCAAGGGAAACCGCTCGAGCAGCAGGCGCGGATCACCACGCTCACGCCGAAGCAGCAGGCCGAGCCGAACCTCATCCCGGCACCGGGGGCGGTGGCGCAGAGCGGGATCGGCGTCGGCCAGCCGATCGTCTTCCAGTTCAGCCAGCCGGTGAAGGGCGACGCCGCGAAGGCCACCGTGGAGAAGTCGCTTTCGGTCGTCTCCGAACCGGCGCAGGAGGGCGGCTGGTACTGGATCGACGACAAGAACGTGCACTACCGACCGAAGCAGTACTGGCAGCCGGGCACCACGCTGAAGGTCGACGCCAAGGTCTACGGCGTCGATTTCGGCGGCGGGGTCTACGGTGCGCAAGACCGCAGTGAAACCTACAAGGTGCACGATTCCTGGGTGGCCAAGGCGGACGGCGGCACCGAGCAGATGCAGATATTCCACAGTGGAACGCTGGTGAAGACCATGCCGATCTCGATGGGCAAGGACGCCACCCCGACCCACCTCGGCGCGCACGTCATCTCGGAAAAGCACGAAAGCTACACCATGGATTCGTGCACCTACGGCGTCTGCCAGGGCTCCCCCGGTTACTACCGGACGCAGGAGAAGTGGTCGCTGCGCATTTCCAACGACGGTGAATTCGTGCACGAGAACCCGAACAGCGTCGGCCAGCAGGGCAGCGCGAACGTCTCGCACGGCTGCATCAACCTCAACGCCGAGAACGCCAAGTGGTTCTTCGACAACCTCGGCCTCGGCGACGTGGTCGAGGTGACCGGTTCCGGCGGCCCGCAGCTACCGGTGTGGGACCTCTACGGCGACTGGTCGCTGCCGTGGGACCAGTGGGTGGCGGGCAGCGCCCTCCACTAGCGGCGCACCGGAACGTACTGGAGTGAGCCCGGGGTCTCCCCCTCCCGAGCTCACTCCAGTGGCCTTCGCCCGCGCCTACCCCACCGTGGTGGCGACGCCCTCAGCGCTTCACCGTGCGATCCCCCGCGGCCGTCGGTGACGTGCGGCTGAGAGTTCCTCCCGGATGCGCGTCCGGGAGACAATCCGGCACAGCAGTCTGACCCGAATTACCACCCTGGGTAGCGAATACCGCGGCGCGAAGGCGGTCAAAGCCTCGCACAGTGGCTCAGCGTAGCGCCATTAGCGGACCGGCGTGTCACCCGGATGGACTATCGGCGAACACGCTGCGCTGTCCTCCGACCGCGACCCGCCGCCGTCGCAGCTCGAAGATCCCGAGCCCGAGGGCGACCGCGGTGAGCCCGGCCGCGCAGCCCATCGACACCGCCAGCGCCACCGGATAGTCCTTCCCCGTACCGGAAACCGCCGCGTGGAAGACCGAGGCGAGCGTGGCCGTGCCGATCGCGGTGCCGATGCGCTGCCCGGTCTGCAGCGCGCCTCCGGCGACCCCGGCCATCTCCGTCGGCACGCACTCCAGGGTCAGCGTGGTGTTCGGCGAGATCACCATGCCGCCGCCGATCCCGCCGATCAGCAGCGGCAAGGCGATCGCCAGCCCGGCGTGCTCGGCCGGGAACACCAGCACCGCCACACCCGACCCGACCATGCCGAGCACCACCATGCTCAGCCCGGTCACGGTCAGCCTGCGGCCCCAGCGCTCGACCAGGCGGCCGGCGATCACCGCGGACACCGCCGAGCCGACCGCGAACGGCGTCACCGCCAAGCCGGACTCCAGTGGCGTGAACCCCAGCCCCTGCTGGAAGAACATCGCGAACACCAGCCAGATCCCGGTGAACGCGCAGAAGTAGACCGAGCCGAGCGTGGCGCCGCTGGAGAAGCCGCGCACGGTGGTGAACAGCCGGATGTCGAGCAGCGGGGCCCGTTCCAGCCGCACCAGCCGCCGTTCCCGCCAGACGAAGAGCGCGCCGAGCACCACGGCGATCGGGAACAGCCACCACAGCTTGCCCAGCCCGCCCTGTTCGGCCTCCATCACCGGGAACAGCACCGCGGCCACCGCGAGCCCGAGCAGCAGTGCGCCGACGAAGTCCAATTCGGACCTCAGCCCGCGCACCGACCGGGGTGACTTCGGCAGCAGCCGGGCCGCCAGCACCAGCGCGAGCGCGCCGATCGGGATGTTCACGTAGAACACCCACCGCCAGCCCTCCGGATCACCGAACACGGCGAGGATGACCCCGCCCAGCACCGGGCCGACCGCGGTCGAGATGCCCACGACCGCGCCGAACATGCCGAACGCGCGCCCACGCTCCGGACCGGAGAACAGCTCCTGGATCAGCCCGGTGTTCTGCGGGGTGAGCAGCCCGCCCGCCATGCCCTGCAGCAGCCGGGCGACGATCAGCAGCACCTCGTTCGGCGCGATCCCGGCGAGCGCGCTGGTCGCCACGAACCCGGTGAGCGCGATGAGGAACATCCGCCGCCTGCCCAGCGCGTCGCCCAGCCTGCCGCCGGCCACCAGCACCAGGCCGAAGGTCAGCGCGTAGCCGGAGACCACCCACTGCACCCCGCCCGCCGACGCGCCGAGATCGGCCTGCATCGACGGCAGCGCCACGTTCACGATGCTGACGTCGAGCAGCACCATGAACCCCGCGGTCAACGTCACCGCGAGCGCCTTCCAGCGACGGGGATCGGGTTCGGCGCGGTGACTGCCCTCGGCTGTGCTCACCCGTCCATCGTCGCGCGGATCACCGCGCCCGGCTCGGCGGCGCGGCCGGGATCACGTGTTCGCGGTGATCCCCTGGATGCTCTTCAGCTCGCCCATCAGCATCGAGCTGACCCGCACCGGGTAGTCGTCCAGCGCGTACATCCGCGGCCCCTGCTTGCCCATCAGCTTCAGATGCGCCGGGGTCTCACCCTTGTGCGCGAGCAGCGTGGACTTCAGCTCGCTGACCACGGAGTGGTCGAGCTTCTCCGCGGCGACCAGCAGCACCAGTGGCGGTTCCTCGTCACCGACCGCGGCGTCCGACAGGTCCAGCGGCACCAGGCCCCCGCCGAAGACGGACATCTTGTCCTCGCGCCAGTTGACCCGGCCCTTGACCAGCACCGCGTTGTCCTCGATCAGGTCCGCGGCGAAGATCGCGTAGGACTTCGGGAAGAACAGCACCTCCAGCGAGGCGTCCATGTCCTCCACCGTGCAGATCGCCCAGGGCTCACCCTTCTTGTTGACCCGCCGCTCCAGCGCGGTGATCAGCCCGGACACCACGATCTCGCCTTCCTTCGGCGGATCCGCCAGTATCGCCGCGATCGGCTTCTTCGCGTGCTTGCGCAGGATCCGCTCGGCGCCGTCCAGCGGGTGCGCCGAGACGTAGAGGCCCAGCATCTCCCGCTCGTAGGAGAGCAGCTGCTTGCGCGGGTACTCCTCGTCGCTGAACTTCAGGTGCGCCAGCGGGGAGGACGCCGCCGCGGCCGCCGCGTCGTCCGGTTCGTCGCCCATCGGGCCGAACAGGTCGAACTGGCCCATCGCCTGCTGGCGCTTGAGCGGCACCACCGCTTCCACGGCTTCTTCGTGCGCCTGGACCATCGACAGCCGGGTGTTGCCCATGGAGTCGAAGGCCCCGGCCTTGATCAGCGATTCGATCACCCGCTTGTTGCAGGCCACCAGCTCCGACTTGTCCAGGAAGTCGGTGAACGAGGTGTACTTGCCCTTCTCCTCGCGGGTCTTGATGATCGACTCGACCACGTTCGCGCCGACGTTGCGGACCGCGCCCATGCCGAAGCGGATGTCGTCCCCGACGGCCGCGAACCGCTGGGCCGATTCGTTGACGTCCGGCGGCAGCACCTTGATGCCGAGGCGGCGGCACTCGGAGAGGTAGATCGCGGACTTGTCCTTATTGTCCCCGACCGAGGTCAGCAGCGCGGCCATGTACTCCGCGGTGTAGTTCGCCTTGAGGTACGCGGTCCAGTACGAGATCAGGCCGTAGGCGGCCGCGTGGCTCTTGTTGAACGCGTACCCGGCGAACGGGAGGATCGTGTCCCAGAGTGCCTTGATCGCCTCGTCGGAGAACCCGCCGGGCACCAGCTCGCTGGCCTTCATCCCGGCCTCGAAGCCCTCGAACTCCTTGTCGAGGACTTCCTTCTTCTTCTTGCCCATCGCGCGGCGGAGCACGTCCGCGCGGCCCATCGAGTAACCGGCCACCTTCTGGCCGATGTGCATGATCTGCTCCTGGTAGACGATCAGGCCGTAGGTGTCGGCCAGGATCTCCTTCAGGGGCTCGTCCAGCTCGGGGTGGATCGGCTTGACCTTCTGCCGGTTGTTCTTGCGGTCGGCGTAGTCGTTGTGCGCGTTCATGCCCATCGGGCCGGGGCGGTACAGCGCGCCGACCGCGACGATGTCGTCGAACAGCGTCGGCTGCATGCGCCGCAGCAGGTCCCGCATGGGCCCGCCGTCCAGCTGGAACACCCCGAGCGTGTCCCCGCGGGCGAGCAGTTTGTAGGTCTCGGGGTCCTCGACGCCCAGGGTGTCGAGGTCGATGTCGACCCCGCGGTTGGTCTTGATGTTGTCGATGGCGTCGCCGATGACGGTCAGGTTGCGCAGGCCGAGGAAGTCCATCTTCAGCAGGCCGATGGCCTCGCAGGAGGGGTAGTCCCAGCCGGTGATGATCGAGCCGTCGTCCCGCTGCCAGAGCGGGATCGCGTTGGTCAGCGGTTCACTCGACATGATGACCGCGCAGGCGTGCACGCCGGCGTTGCGGATGAGGCCTTCGAGGCCGCGGGCGGTTTCGAAGATGGTGGAGACCTCGGAGTCGGTCTCGACCAGGGCACGGACTTCGGCGGCCTCGCCGTAGCGCTCGTGCTTGGGGTCGACGATGCCCGAGAGCGGGATGTCCTTCGCCATGATCGGCGGCGGCAGGGCCTTGGAGATCTTGTCCGCGATCGCGTAGCCCGGCTGTCCGTAGTGGACGCGGGCGGCGTCCTTGATCGCGGCCTTCGTTTTAATGGTGCCGAAGGTGATGACCTGGGCGACCTTGTCCACGCCGTACTTGTCGGTGGCGTAGCGGATCATCTCGCCGCGGCGGCGGTCGTCGAAGTCGATGTCGATATCGGGCATCGAGACGCGCTCGGGGTTGAGGAACCGCTCGAACAGCAGCTTCTGCGGGATCGGGTCCAGGTTGGTGATACCGAGGACGTAGGCGACCAGCGAACCGGCGGCCGAACCACGGCCGGGGCCGACGCGGATGCCCACGCGCCGGGCGTAGTTGATCAGGTCGGCGACGATGAGGAAGTAGGCCGGGAAGCCCTTGCCGATGATGACGTCGAGCTCGACCTCGATGCGCTCCTGGTAGCCGTCGGGCGCGCCTTCCGGGAAGCGCCACTTGAGGCCGCGCTGGACCTCCTCGCGCAGCCAGGTGCCCTGGTCGTAGCCGTCGGGGACCTCGAAGAACGGCAGCCGATCCTTGTGCGCGTAGACCTCTTCGTAGGACTGGACGCGTTCGGCGATGAGCAGGGTCGAGTCCGCCGCGCCCGGGACCTCGGTGTCCCAGTACTGGCGCATGTCCGCCGCGGACTTCAGGTAGTAGCCATCACCGTCGAACTTGAACCGGTTCGGGTCATTGAGCGTCTTACCCGCCTGCACACACAACAACGCACTGTGCGTGTCCGCCTGATCCTGGGTCACATAGTGCGAGTCGTTGGTCGCCAGCGGCGCCAGACCCAGCTGCTTACCGATCTCCAGCAGACCCTCACGCACCGACCGCTCGATCGGCAACCCGTGATCCATCAACTCCAGGAAGAAATTGCCCGCCCCGAAAATGTCCTTGTAGTCCGACGCGGCCTGGATCGCCTCGGCCTTCTGCCCCAGCCGCAACCGCGTCTGCACCTCACCCGACGGGCACCCCGTCGTGGCGATGATCCCCTCATGGTGCTCGGCGATCAACTCCCGATCCATCCGCGGCTTGCGGTAATACCCCTCCAGGCTCGCCAGCGACGACAACTTGAACAGGTTCCGCAACCCCGTGGCGTTCTCCGCCAGCATCGTCATGTGCGTATACGCACCCGCACCCGAGACGTCGCCACCCTCACCCAGCTCATCCGCCCCACGCTGGTTCGACTGACCCCAGAACACCGGCTTCTTGTGAAACCGCGACTCCGGCGCCACATACGCCTCGATCCCGATGATCGGCGTGATCCCCGCCTTGCGCGCCTGCTGGTAGAACTCATCCGCCCCGTACATGTTGCCGTGGTCGGTCATCCCCACCGCCGGCATCCCCAACCGAGCCGCCTCCGCGAACAACGGCGCGATCTTCGCCGCCCCATCCAGCATCGAGTACTCGGTGTGCACATGCAGATGGACGAAAGAATCCTTGGACACCAGCGAAAACCTCCCCTGAACACCACCGGCCGCGACCGCCGCCCGGGGGATCCACCGTAGTCCAGTCGTAGATCCTCAGCACCAGCGGCACGCCCTCCGAATCCGGTGATCCGACGCCCCCCTCGCGCCACCGGCACCCACCTCGGCTGATTGCTATGAGTGCGGCATTACTAGCGTTGAGTGCAAGTAATGCCCCACTCATAGCAATCAACTCGACCCGCGAGATCACTAGTGAGCCGGGTCACCCGATCGGTCGGCCAAGATCCACATCGGCCACCGCCGACCCCAGCTCAGCGCGGAAATCCCTGCCCCACCAGCCATACCGGACGGTCTGCCGTCGCCCGGCGCTCCGCTTGACAACGCCGAGCGCGCGACCGCACCATCTGCCCTCGTGAACCTGTCAGACAGCCAGACAGTCGGACATTCCGCCCAGCGGATGACCGCGATGGAGGCCGTGCTCGCCGGTCTCCGGTCGGCCATCGAGGGCGGAGAGTACGCCGTCGGCGGCAAGCTGCCGTCGGAGGCCGCGCTGTCCGCCGAGTTCGCGGTGAGCCGCTCGGTCGTCCGGGAGGCGCTGCGCGTGCTGCAGGCGCTCGGGCTCACCGTCTCCCGCCCCGGCAAGGGCACCTTCGTCGCGGCCGCGGGCCCGGTGGAGAACCCGGTCTTCGGCGACTACTCGGCCCGCGACCTGTTCGAGGTCCGCAGGCACGTGGAGATCCCGGTGGCTGGCTACGCGGCCCGGCGCCGCGGCCAGGACGATCTCGACCTGCTCGAGCACCTGCTGGACAAGATGTCCGGCGAGACCGACGACACCGGCTGGGTGGCGCTGGACAGCCTGTTCCACATCACCATCGCCCAGGCCTCGGGCAACCCGGCCTTCGGCAAGGTCATCGAGGAGATCCGCGACGCGCTCTCCCGCCAGTCGAGCTTCCTCAACCAGCTCGGCGACCGCCAGGCCGAGTCGAACGCCGAGCACGCCGAGATCGTGCGGGCCATCGCGGACGGGGCCGAGGCGGCCGCCGTCGAGGCGATGACCCGGCACCTCGACAACGTCGAGCGAACCCTCGAAACCATCGTGCGCAACGACGCGCACCGACCCCCGGAGCACCCGTGACGGACCAGACCCTGCAGCCCACCGCGCCGCCCGAGACGGTCGACGCCGGGGACTCCGGCTACAGCAAGGCGCTCAAGCCCCGCCACATCAGCATGATCGCCATCGGCGGCGCGATCGGCACCGGCCTGTTCCTCGGCGCGGGCGGCAGGCTCGCCTCGGCGGGCCCGGCGCTGGCCATCGCCTACGCCATCTGCGGCCTGTTCGCCTTCTTCGTGGTGCGCGCCCTCGGCGAGCTGATCCTGCACCGCCCCTCCTCCGGCGCCTTCGTCTCCTACGCCCGCGAGTTCATGGGTGAGAAGGGCGCTTTCGTCGCCGGCTGGATGTACTTCCTCAACTGGGCCACCACCGGCATCGCCGACATCACCGCGATCGCCTTGTACGCGCACTTCTGGAGCTTCTTCACGCCGGTTCCGCAGTGGGTGCTCGCGCTCGTCGCGCTGGCCGTGGTGCTGGTGCTGAACCTGGTGTCGGTGAAGCTGTTCGGCGAGATGGAGTTCTGGTTCGCCATCATCAAGGTGGCCGCGCTGGTGCTGTTCATGGTGATCGGCATCGTGCTGCTGGTCACCGGCGACCCGATCAACGGCACCTCCCCCAGCGTCGGCCTGCTCGGCAGCGAAGGCGGCTTCCTGCCCAACGGCCTGCTCCCGCTGGTGCTGGTGATCCAGGGCATCGTGTTCGCCTACGCCTCGGTCGAGCTGGTCGGCGTCACCGCCGGGGAGACCGCGGAACCGGCGAAGATCATGCCCAAGGCGATCAACTCGATCATGTGGCGGATCGGCGTCTTCTACGTCGGCTCGGTGGTGCTGCTGGCGATGCTGATGCCGTGGAGTTCCTACACCAAGGGCGAGAGCCCGTTCGTCACCGTGCTGTCCAACATCGGCATCCCGGCCGCCGGTGACGTGATGAACCTGGTGGTGCTGACCGCCGCGATGTCCAGCCTGAACTCGGGGCTGTACTCCACCGGCCGCATCCTGCGCTCGATGGCGGTGGCCGGCTCGGCGCCGAAGTTCACCGGCGTGATGAACCGCAACCACGTGCCCTACGGCGGCATCCTGCTCACCGCGGCGGTCTGCGTGCTCGGCGTCGGCCTGAACTACGTGGTTCCCGCGGACGCCTTCGAGATCGTGCTGAACTTCGCCGCCATCGGCATCCTGTCCACCTGGGGCATCATCATGCTGTCCCACCTGCTGTTCTGGCGGAAGGCCAAGGCGGGCCTGGCCCAGCGGCCCTCGTTCCGGCTGCCCGGGTCCCCGGTCACCGAGATCGTCACGCTGGTCTTCCTGGCGGGTGTCCTGGTGCTGATGTGGTTCGACGAGCTGGGCAGGCTGACCCTGCTGTCGCTGCCGCTGATCCTGCTCGCGCTGGTGATCGGCTGGTTCAGCGTCCGCAAGCGGGTCGACACCACCAAGGCACTCACCGAGGTCCAGCCATGACAGCCGCACCAGCTCACGTCCCCCTTCTCCACGTCCTGCGCGACGGCCTGGTCGAGAGCGTGCACTTCGGTTCCGTCGTGGTCATCGGCCCGGACGGCGAAGTGCGCTTCTCCACTGGTGACGTGGAATCGCCGGGCTACCCGCGCTCGGCGGCGAAACCGCTGCAGGCCGCGGCGATGACCCGGCTCGGCCTCGACCTGCCGGACGACCTCCGCGCGCTGGTCGCGGCCAGCCACTCCGGCGAGGACTTCCACCTCGCCGGGGTCCGCCGCATCCTCGGCGACGCCGGCTGCACCGGCGCCCACCTGCGCAACCCGGTCGCCCTGCCGTACGACCCGATCGTCCGGGACGCCTGGCTGGCCGCGGGACGGCCCGCCAGCAAGCTGTCGCACAACTGCTCGGGCAAGCACGCCGCCATGCTCGCGGTCAGCCGGGCGCACGGCTGGTCCACCAAGGATTACCTGGACCCGGACCACCCGCTGCAGCGCGAGATCGCCACCGTGGTCGCCGAGCTGGCCGACGAGCCGATCGCGAAGGTGGCCACCGACGGCTGCGGTGCCCCGCTGTTCTCGATCTCGCTGCTCGGCCTGACCAGGGCGATCGGGCGCCTCGGCGCGGCCGATCCGGAGACCGCGGAGGGCGCGGTGGCCCACGCGATCCGGCGGCACCCGGAGATGCTGGCCGGGATCCGGCGCGATGTCACCAAGCTGATGCGCGCGGTACCCGGCCTGATCGCGAAGGACGGCTTCGAGGGCGTGCAGGTGGCCGCGCTGCCGGACGGCTCGGCACTCGGCGTCAAGATCGCCGACGGTGGTGACCGCGCCCGGCTGCCGGTCACCCTCGCCGCACTCGGCCTGCTCGGCGTGGAAACCGCGCTGGACCAGGACCCGACCCTCCAGGTCACCGGCGAACTGGCGTTAGCCCCGGTCAGCTAGGAGCTGCTTGGCGATCACCAGTTTCTGGATCTCGCTGGTGCCCTCGTAGATCCGGAACAGCCGGGCGTCGCGGTAGATGCGCTCGACGGCGACCCCGCGCATGTAGCCCATGCCGCCGTGCACCTGCACCGCGCGGTCGGCGACCCGGCCGAGCATCTCGGTGCAGAACAGCTTCGCGCTGGACGGCGCGAGCTTGCGGTCCTCACCGGAGTCGTACTTCGCCGCGGCGTCGAGCACCATCGTGCGCCCGGCGTACAGCTCGGCGTGCGACTCCGCGAGCAGCGCCTGCACCAACTGGAACTCCCCGATCGGCCGACCGCCCTGCCGGGTGACCTTGGCGTGCTCGACGGCCTCGGCGAGCGCGCGCTCGGCCATGCCGACGCAGACCGCGGCGATGTGCAGCCTGCCGCGCGCCAGCGAGGCCATCGCGATCCGGAAGCCCTCGCCCTCGGCGCCGATCAGCGCGTCCTCGCCGACCCGGACCTCGTCGAAGAACACCTCGGCGGTCCACGCCCCGGCCTGGCCCATCTTCGGGTCGTGCGGGCCGACGGTCAGCCCCGGCGCACCGGCGGGCACCAGCAACGCGGAAATCCCGTGCCTGCCGGTCGAATCGGGCTCGGTCCTGGCGAAGACCACGAACACGTCGGCCAGCGGCGCGTTGGTGATGAACCGCTTCGCCCCGGTCACCACGAACTCCGAGCCGTCGCGCACGGCACGCGTGGTCAGCCCGCTCGGGTCCGAGCCTGCCTCGGTCTCGGTCAGCGCGAAGGCGGCGATGGCCTCCCCCGCGGCGAGCTTCGGCAGCCATTCCGTGCGCTGCGCGTCGGTGCCGTACTTGACGATCGCCTGCCCGGCGATGCCGTTGTTGGTGCCGAACAGCGAGCGGAACGCGGGCGTGGTGTACCCGAGTTCGATGGCCAGCCGGACGTCCTCGCCCATGCTCAGGCCGAGACCGCCGTACTCCTCGGGCAGCGCCCAGCCGAACAGGCCGAGCCCGGCCGCCTGCTGCCGGATCTGCGCCGGGATCTCGTCCCGTTCTTCGATCTCGGCCTCGCGGCCGACGACCTCCTTGCGGATGAACTCACGCACGGTTCGCAGTACCGCGTCGAAGTCCTCGGCGTCCACACGACCTCCAGCTCTGGGTTACGCCCAATCCAGCACAGCGCGGCGACACACGCAAAGTCGGGATTCCGCATGATCGGATAGGCGCTGCCTATGTCAGAGTGCGGGCATGGATCTCCGGCAGGTCGAGTACTTCCTCGCGGTCGTCGACCACGGCGGCGTGACCAGGGCGGCCGAGGCCTTGTTCGTCGCGCAGCCCTCGGTTTCGCAGGCGCTTCGCGTGCTCGAACGCGAGCTGGCGGCCGAACTGTTCGACCGGGGTGGACGGCGGCTCGTGCTCACCGAGGCGGGCCGGTCGTTCGTCGGTCCCGCGCGGCGGCTGCTCGACGACGCCCGGCTGGCGAAGGCCACAGCCTCTCGGGTCGGTGAACTCCGGAGCGGCCGGCTGACGATCGCCGCGCTCGCCACGCTCGCGGTCGACCCGCTGCCCGCGCTCGCGGGCGAGTTCCACCGGCGGCACCCCGGTGTGCTGCTCTCGGTCACCGACCCCGGCAGCCCGGACGACGTGGTCACCGAGGTCAAGCGCGGGCACTGCGAACTGGGCCTGACCGAACTGCCGGTGACCGGCGTCGAGCAGCGCGGCCTCGGCAGCCAGGAGATCGTGCTCGCCGTGCCTGCCGCCTTCGCCGCGGGCCTGCCCGATCCGGTGCCGCTCGCCGCCGCCGCGAGCCTGCCCCTGGTGCTGGGCCTGGCCGACGCGACCATCCGCAAGCTGATCCCCGAGACACTGCACCCCGTGGTGGAGTGCGCGCATCCGGAAGGCGTGCGACAGCTGGTCGCGCACGGCGCCGGAGCCGCTTTCCTGCCCAGGACGCTGGCCGAACGCGAGTTGCCCGGGGTGCCCCTACTGGCCACCGAGCCCGCGATCCGCCTGGAGATCGGGCTGATCTTCCGCCCGGGCCCGCTGTCCCCCGCCGCGGCCGCCTTCATCGAACTCGCGTAGGAGCCGACGTGGAACTTCGCCAGGTGGAGTACTTCCTCGCGGTGGTCGACCACGGCGGCATCACCCCGGCCGCCGCGGCGACCGGGGTCGCGCAGCCGTCGGTCTCGCAGGGCATCCGGTCGCTGGAGCGGGCACTCGGCGTGGACCTGTTCCACCGCATCGGCCGGGGGCTGGTGCTGACCTCGGCGGGTCACGAGTTCATCGGCCCGGCGCGGCAGCTGCTGCGGGACGTGGTCGCCGCCGAAGGCTTCCTGCGGACCGCCCCGCGCGGCAGGCTCGACATCCACGCCTGGCCGTTCACCACCGGTCACCCGGTGGCGGCGCTGGTCGGCGCGTTCCGGCAGCGGCACCCGGGGGTGTCGGTGCGCATCGGCGAACTGCGGGACAACGACTCCGTGCCGTCGCTGCTCCGGGACGGCCACTGCGAGCTGGTCTTCTGCTACCTCCCCGCCGGCGGCGACGGCCTCACCACGCACGAACTCGGTGTGCACGAGTACGCGCTGGTCTTCCCGCCGGGCACGGAGGTGCCGCCGGACGACCCGCTGCCGCTGGCCGCGCTGCCGGATCTGCCGCTGATCGTCGTGCCGAAGGGCAGCCCGGTGCGGGCGCAGATCGAGGACGCGCTCGCCGGCGCGAACCGCCGGACCCGGGCGTCCGCGGTGCTGCGGCACCGCGCCGCGGCCGAGCGGTTCGTGCTGGCCGGGGTGGGGGTCGGCGTGGTCGAACGGTCCCGCGCGGAGGACGCCGCCCGCGAAGGCGCGGTGATCCGGGGGATCTCGCCACCCATCCGGCGCAGGTATGGAATCGTCTACGACGCTCAGCGCCTGTCGGCGGTGGGTAAAGCATTTCTCGAGTCAGCGTTTGGGTGACGACCCACCCGGGTACTCGCGATGACTTGTCTCGTTTCGACAGTGGATCCGACAGTGGAGGAGCCCCGGCGGTGAGTTCGGCCGACGACACGTTGCCGCGGTTCGACCTGCCCGAGTTGGCGGAAGAGCCGGTGTGCCCGGCGCTGGTGGCCGGGCGCTACCGTCTGCTGTCGAAGACCGGCGCGGGCACGAGCGCGGTGGTGTACCGGGCGATCGACCTCGAAGCCGGGCACGACGTCGCGGTGAAGCTGTTCCACCCGGGGATCGCGGGCAAGGACTTCCTGCGCCGGGAGCGCGAGTTCCGAGTGCTCGCCGATCTGCACCACCCCGGGCTGGTGGAGTTCCGCGATTCGGGCTTCGACCTCGACCGGGCCTACCTGGTGATGCAGCTGGTCGACGGCCCGACCGTGGCCGGTCGCATCCTCTGCGGTCCGCTGACGGCCGCGGAGACGACCCAGCTGGGCATCGGCATCGCCGAAGCGCTGGCGTACGTGCACTCCCGCGGCATCACCCACCGCGACCTGAAACCGGCGAACATCCTGCTCGCCGGGGACCGCCCGCTGCTCACCGACTTCGGCCTGGCCTACCGGCTGGGCACCAGCGACCTGACCTCCAGTGGCGCGGTCGTGGGCACCGCCGCCTACATGGCGCCGGAACAGGTGCGGGGCAAGGAGGTCGGCCCGCCGGCCGACATCTACGCGCTGGGCCTGATCCTGCTCGAATGCCTGACGGGCTACCGCGAATACCCGGGCGCCATGGTGGAGTCGGCACTGGCGCGGTTGTCGCGCACGCCGGAGATCCCCGACTTCGTCGGCCCGATGCTGTCCGCCCTCCTGACCCGCATGACCGACGAGGACCCCCGGGCCCGGCCGACCGCCGCGCAGGTGGCCGCCGCTCTCCTGTCGCCAGAGGCACCCACGGCCATCACCAGGGTGATCGGCAGGCTCACCGCCGAGCAGGCCGACGCGCCCACCTTGGTGACCAAGCCGGTGCCGATGGACCAGCCGCCGGTGGCCGGGACCAAGCCGTTGCAGGCCGGGAAACCGCCGAAGCGCCGCCGGAAGGTGGTGCTCTCCGCTGCCATTCCCGCTGCCGCGCTGGCTGTCGCCGGCATCTTCGCCCTGGCGAACTCCGGTGGCTCGCAGGGTTTTCCGGCCGACGGGACCCCGCACAGCACTCCGGCGCCGCCGCCGGTGGTCGAGGCGGGCGCGCCGGTCGGCAGTGCCACCCTCTCCCCCGGTACCGGGCAGCCGGTGGTGCCGCCGGTGAACGCCCAGCCGCAGGGCGGCACGGTGCCGGTGGACAACTCGGGCACCCCGGGCAACTCGGGTCCCGGCAAGAAGGACGAAAACCGCGACAGGAACAACGGCAAGGGCGAGCCCGCGCAGAAGCAGTCGAAGAAGGACAACTGATCCAGGGCACACGAAAAAGCGGGGCCCGAGTCATTGCTGACTCGGGCCCCGCTCTGTTTCACGTTAAGTTCGGCGGCGTCCTACTCTCCCACACCCCTTCGAGTGCAGTACCATCGGCGCTGGCAGGCTTAGCTTCCGGGTTCGGAATGGGACCGGGCGTTTCCCCGCCGCTATAACCACCGAAACACTACGAAACAACCAACCGGTGTCGTTAACATGCTCTGGTGTGGTGTTTCAGAGCCGTAGAGTGGATGCGAAGCGTCTTTGTAGGCAAGTCCTCGGCCTATTAGTACCAGTCAACTCCACACATTACTGCGCTTCCATTTCTGGCCTATCAACCCAATCGTCTTTTGGGGGCCTTAACCCACAAAGGGGTGGGATACCTCATCTAGGAACAGGCTTCCCGCTTAGATGCCTTCAGCGGTTATCCCTTCCGAACGTAGCTAACCAGCCATGCCACTGGCGTGACAACTGGCATACCAGAGGTTCGTCCGTCCCGGTCCTCTCGTACTAGGGACAGCCTTCCGCAAGTATCCTACGCGCGCGGCGGATAGGGACCGAACTGTCTCACGACGTTCTAAACCCAGCTCGCGTGCCGCTTTAATGGGCGAACAGCCCAACCCTTGGGACCTACTCCGGCCCCAGGATGCGACGAGCCGACATCGAGGTGCCAAACCATGCCGTCGATATGGACTCTTGGGCAAGATCAGCCTGTTATCCCCGGGGTACCTTTTATCCGTTGAGCGACACCCCTTCCACCAGGTGGTGCCGGATCACTAGTCCCGACTTTCGTCCCTGCTCGACCTGTCAGTCTCACAGTCAAGCTCCCTTGTGCACTTACACTCAACACCTGATTGCCAACCAGGCTGAGGGAACCTTTGGGCGCCTCCGTTACTCTTTGGGAGGCAACCGCCCCAGTTAAACTACCCATCAGGCACTGTCCCTCACCCAGATCATGGGCGTAGGTTCAGATTCCCAATCCGGCCAGAGTGGTATTTCAACAACGACTCCACACCCACTAGCGTGAGCGCTTCACAGTCTCCCACCTATCCTACACAAACCGAACCGAAAACCAATACCAAACTATAGTAAAGGTCCCGGGGTCTTTCCGTCCTGCCGCGCGTAACGAGCATCTTTACTCGTAATGCAATTTCGCCGGGCCTGTGGTTGAGACAGCCGGAAAGTCGTTACGCCATTCGTGCAGGTCGGAACTTACCCGACAAGGAATTTCGCTACCTTAGGATGGTTATAGTTACCACCGCCGTTTACTGGCGCTTAAATTCTCAGCTTCACCCCCGAAGGGATTAACCGGTCCTCTTAACGTTCCAGCACCGGGCAGGCGTCAGTCCGTATACATCGAATTACTTCTTCGCACGGACCTGTGTTTTTAGTAAACAGTCGCTTTCCGCTGGTCTCTGCGGCCACCCACCCCTAGCCCGTAAAGGACTTCAGGATGTTTGGCCCCCCTTCTCCCGAAGTTACGGGGGCATTTTGCCGAGTTCCTTAACCACAGTTCACCCGATCGCCTTGGTATTCTCTACCTGACCACCTGTGTTGGTTTGGGGTACGGGCCGTGCACGCACTCGCTAGAGGCTTTTCTCGGCAGCATAGGATCACTCTACTTCACCTCAATCGGCTACGCATCACGTCTCAGCCTACATGCCATGCGGATTTACCTACATGACGGCCTACACGCTTACACCAGTACTACCATTCACTGGCGGAGCTACCTTCCTGCGTCACCCCATCACTTGACTACTACAGAATCAGGCCCCACGCTCCACAACACAGATCCATCCGAAGACTTCACCATGCGCTTTGGGTGGTTAGTATCAACTGCCTCATCAGGGACGCACGTGCTCGGGTACGGGAATATCAACCCGTTGTCCATCGACTACGCCTGTCGGCCTCGCCTTAGGTCCCGACTTACCCTGGGCGGATTAGCCTGGCCCAGGAACCCTTGGTCATCCGGCGGCAGAGTTTCTCACTCTGCATTCGCTACTCATGCCTGCATTCTCACTCCCACACCCTCCACCGCTGGTTTACACCGCGGCTTCCCTGGATGCAGGACGCTCCCCTACCCATCAACACGACTAGATGCTCATCCGAAAACAAGCACCGATCTATTGTGTCAATGACACAGCTTCGGCGGTGTGCTTAAGCCCCGCTACATTGTCGGCGCAGGACCACTTGACCAGTGAGCTATTACGCACTCTTTCAAGGGTGGCTGCTTCTAAGCCAACCTCCTGGTTGTCTGGGCAATCCCACATCCTTTCCCACTGAGCACACACTTAGGGGCCTTAGCTGGTGTTCTGGGCTGTTTCCCTCTCGACGACGAAGCTTATCCCCCGCCGTCTCACTGCCGCACTCTCACCCACCCGTATTCGGAGTTTGGTTGACTTCGGTAACCCGGTAAGGCCCCTAGGCCATCCAGTAGCTCTACCCCGGATGGGAAACATACGACGCTGCACCTAAATGCATTTCGGGGAGAACCAGCTATCACGGAGTTTGATTGGCCTTTCACCCCTACCCACAGCTCATCCCCTCAGTTTTCAACCTAAGTGGGTTCGGGCCTCCACACCGTCTTACCGGCGCTTCACCCTGGCCATGGGTAGATCACTCCGCTTCGGGTCTAGACCACGCGACTCAAAACGCCCTATTCAGACTCGCTTTCGCTACGGCTACCCCACACGGGTTAACCTCGCCACGCAGCACTAACTCGCAGGCTCATTCTTCAAAAGGCACGCCATCACTTATTACAGCTCTGACGGCTTGTAAGCACACGGTTTCAGGTACTCTTTCACTCCCCTCCCGGGGTACTTTTCATCTTTCCCTCACGGTACTAGTCCGCTATCGGTCATCAGGAAGTATTTAGGCTTACCGGGTGGTCCCGGCAGATTCACAGCAAATTCCACGAGCTCGCTGCTACTCGGGAACACCACCACGCAACACCCACACAGTTTTCGCGTACGGGACTCTCACCCACTCCGGTCCACCATCCCAGGTGGTTCCACTAACCATGCAGCATCACGCCAGAAATGTCAGTTCCTGGAAGATGGGTCCCACAACACCGCACACACAACGCCTGACAGCTTGACATGCGCACGGTTTAGCCTCATCCGCTTTCGCTCGCCACTACTCACGGAATCACGGTTGTTTTCTCTTCCTACGGGTACTGAGATGTTTCACTTCCCCGCGTTCCCTCCACACACCCTATATATTCAGGTGCGGGTAACACCACATAACTGGTGCTGGGTTTCCCCATTCGGACACCCTCGGATCTCAGCTCGGTTGACAGCTCCCCGAGGCTTATCGCAGCCTCCCACGTCCTTCATCGGCTCCTGATGCCTAGACATCCACCATGTGCTCTTAACAACTTGACCACAAAGATGCTCGCATCCACTCTACAGTTCTCAAACACCACACCAGAAACAACACCAGCGTGCTGCCTCAGGACCCAACAGCGTGCCAGCAAACAACCACCCAACCAAACCCAACGAAGCTTTCCACGCCCCCAGAAGGAGCAGTACTCACCACGCCGGCAACCTGACCGGACAGTGATAGACCAGTAGTTCCACAATTCCTTGAGCAACCAGAGCAAGTACACAGTCGGCACTTGAACCCTGGCCACCCCATGAATCGTTGATCCGGGTATCCCGGCGACCATGGATGTGTTGCTCCTTAGAAAGGAGGTGATCCAGCCGCACCTTCCGGTACGGCTACCTTGTTACGACTTCGTCCCAATCGCCAGTCCCACCTTCGACCACTCCCTCCCACAAGGGGTTGGGCCATGGGCTTCGGGTGTTACCGACTTTCATGACGTGACGGGCGGTGTGTACAAGGCCCGGGAACGTATTCACCGCAGCGTTGCTGATCTGCGATTACTAGCGACTCCGACTTCACGCAGTCGAGTTGCAGACTGCGATCCGAACTGAGACCGGCTTTAAGGGATTCGCTCCACCTCGCGGTATCGCAGCCCTCTGTACCAGCCATTGTAGCATGTGTGAAGCCCTGGACATAAGGGGCATGATGACTTGACGTCATCCCCACCTTCCTCCGAGTTGACCCCGGCAGTCTCCCACGAGTCCCCGGCCGAACCGCTGGCAACATAGGATAAGGGTTGCGCTCGTTGCGGGACTTAACCCAACATCTCACGACACGAGCTGACGACAGCCATGCACCACCTGTACACCAACCACAAGGGAAGCCCTATCTCTAGGGATGTCTGGCGCATGTCAAGCCCAGGTAAGGTTCTTCGCGTTGCATCGAATTAATCCACATGCTCCGCCGCTTGTGCGGGCCCCCGTCAATTCCTTTGAGTTTTAGCCTTGCGGCCGTACTCCCCAGGCGGGGCGCTTAATGCGTTAGCTACGGCACGGACAACGTGGATGTCGCCCACACCTAGCGCCCAACGTTTACAGCGTGGACTACCAGGGTATCTAATCCTGTTCGCTCCCCACGCTTTCGCTCCTCAGCGTCAGTATCGGCCCAGAGACCCGCCTTCGCCACCGGTGTTCCTCCTGATATCTGCGCATTTCACCGCTACACCAGGAATTCCAGTCTCCCCTACCGAACTCAAGTCTGCCCGTATCGACCGCAAGCTGGAGGTTAAGCCTCCAGTTTTCACGGCCGACGCGACAAACCGCCTACGAGCTCTTTACGCCCAATAATTCCGGACAACGCTCGCACCCTACGTATTACCGCGGCTGCTGGCACGTAGTTAGCCGGTGCTTCTTCTACAGGTACCGTCAGTTGCCCTTCGTCCCTGTCGAAAGAGGTTTACAACCCGAAGGCCGTCATCCCTCACGCGGCGTCGCTGCATCAGGCTTGCGCCCATTGTGCAATATTCCCCACTGCTGCCTCCCGTAGGAGTCTGGGCCGTGTCTCAGTCCCAGTGTGGCCGGTCGCCCTCTCAGGCCGGCTACCCGTCGTCGCCTTGGTAGGCTTTTACCCCACCAACAAGCTGATAGGCCGCGGGTTCATCCCATACCGCCGGAGCTTTCCACCACACACCATGCGATGCGCAGTCATATCCGGTATTAGACCCCGTTTCCAGGGCTTATCCCAAAGTACAGGGCAGATTACCCACGTGTTACTCACCCGTTCGCCACTAATCCACCCCGAAGGGCTTCATCGTTCGACTTGCATGTGTTAAGCACGCCGCCAGCGTTCGTCCTGAGCCAGGATCAAACTCTCCAACAATGAATTTGATCTAGACTATTCTAGTATTCTCAAAGGAAACCCCGACGAGGGGGTTTCATATAAGCTCTACTGGCTTAGTTCACTAGCACACTGTTGAGTTCTCAAGCAACACACTACGAGGTTTTTGGCCCTGAACCAGCCTACCCGGCGTCGAACCACTCGGATTCAGTGGGGGTAGCGACTGTCTCAGATTTGGGACCACCCACTCTACCACAAGGTGGGAGCTTGGTTCGTGGTCCCGGCGGCCGCCCGGTCTCCCTGGCGACGAAGAGAACATTACACGGCGGTTTTGGGCCGGAAACAGGGGGGTCCCTTAAGCCGATCTTGCCTGGTAGAAGGCGGTGAGCGCCTGGTTCAGCGGCTCGGCGGGCCAGAGCGGGAGCGAGTGGTGGGTCGCCTCGGGCAGCGTCACGACCGTCAGAGAGCCCGGGCCGAGCGCGGCGCGGGCGTTCGCCTCGACCTTCCGGGCGTCGTGCGCGCGGCTCCGGCCCGCGAGCACCAGCAGCACCGGCATCTTGGGCCGCGGCGACCGCGGCCGCTCACCGGCGACGATCTTCGAGGACGGGAACCCCGCCCCCAGTGCCACCAGCTCCAGCCAGTCCGGGTCGACCGGCGCACCGCCGAGCTCCCAGTGGAGCAACGACCGTTCGCGCGCCACCGAAGGACGCAGCAACGACGGCAACGCCCGGAGCAGGTAGCTCACGCGAAAACCGGCGAAGCACTGCGTCGGGTCCAGCAGGGCCAGCTTCCCCACGCGGGCGGGCGCGCGCAGCGCGTACGAGAGCGCCAGCCAGGCGCCGTACGAATGCCCGCACAGGCCGGCGCCGGAGAGGCGGAAGTGCCGGAACACCGAGTCCAGCCAGTCGAGCAGGTCTCCCGGGCGGCGGAACGGGCGGCCGTTGTGCACGCTCCGGCCGGGCCCGCCGAGCTGGTCCACCGCGTAGACCCGGTGCGCCCGGCTCAGCTCCGCGATGTTGGCCAGCCACACCGCCGAGGTCGCACCCCCACCGTGCAGCAACACCAGCGGGGCACCGCCCGGCGGACCGCAGACCCGCACCCGGGTTGTGCCGAACTCCGACACCACGTCCACCGGCTCTGCTTCGACCGGCCACTTCGCCAGCACCGCGTCGTACGCGGCGAAGAATGCCTCCACCCGGCCATCATGCCCAGGTTCTCGACGCCGGGTCGGGAGCCGCTCGACGGAGACCCGTTTCACAATCTGCAAGTTTGCAGATCCTGCAAAAATCTTGCTACCTTGGCCGACATGAACCAGCCGATGGGTTTGCGTGAGCGCAAGAAGTACGCCACGCACCGCACCCTGGCCGCGACCGCGGTCCGGCTGGCCGCCGCCCACGGCCTGGACCAGGTCACGGTCGAGGACATCGCCACCGAGGCCGGGGTCTCGCCGCGGACCTTCTTCAACTACTTCGCGTCCAAAGAGGACGCCGTGCTGATCGCCTACCCCGATCACGAAGAGCGCACCCGCCAGGCGATCGACCGGTTCCTGGCCGCACCGGCCACGACACCCGCGCTGGAGGCGCTGATCCAGGCGATCCGGCCGGACATCGAGAACATCGAGGCCGACCGCGAGGAATGGCTCGCGCGGATGTCGGTGATCGAGGCGAACCCGGCGCTGGTCTCCCGCGTGATCGCGTCCCAGGCAGGCACCCAGCAGACGATGGTCGCCGCCATCGCCGAGCGCACCGGGCTCGACCCGGAGAAGGACCTCTACCCCGGCCTGCTCTTCGGCGTGGTCGGGCACGCCATGCAGGCCGCGGTCCGCCGCTGGCACGCCTTCGGTGGCGAGGAGCCGCTCACCGAACTGATCGACCAGGCCTGGGCGGCGCTCGCCGCCGGGCTGCCGGATCCCGGCACCCGCCACTGACCCCCGTCCGCCGCGACGGGAACAAGCACCGCTACCAAGGGGGTTTCGTGTCTGTAACAGCTGACCCGGTGGAGCCGTCCACCATGGGCAGAAAGCAGGTCGTGGAGGCGTTCTCCGGGCTGCTGATGGGTATGTTCGTCGCCATCCTGGCCTCGACCGTGGTGGCCAACGCGCTGCCGCGGATCGTCGCCGACCTCGGCGGCTCGCAGTCCTCGTACACCTGGGTGGTCACCACCGAGCTGCTCGCGATGACCGCGACCGTGCCGCTCTGGGGCAAGCTCGCCGACCTGTACAACAAGAAGCTGCTGGTCCAGCTCTCGCTCGCGCTCTTCGTGCTGGGCTCGCTGGTCGCCGGGTTCTCGCAGGGGATCGAGGTGCTGATCGCCAGCCGGATCGCGCAGGGCATCGGTGCCGGTGGCCTGACCGCGCTGGCGCCGATCATCCTGGCGCTCATCGTCTCCCCGCGTGAGCTGGGCAAGTACTCCGGCATCTTCGGCGCGGTCTTCGCCGTGGGCACGGTGGCCGGTCCGCTGATCGGCGGGCTGCTGGTGGACACCTCGTGGCTGGGCTGGCGCTGGTGCTTCTTCCTCGGGGTGCCGCTGGCGATCGCGGCGATCCTGCTGCTGCAGCGCACGCTGAACCTGCCGACCGTGCGCAAGGAGGTCAAGATCGACTACCTGGGCGCGGCGCTGATCATGTCCGGCGTCTCGGTGCTCCTGGTGTGGACCTCGATGGCGGGCAACCAGTTCGACTGGTGGTCCGGCTGGACGGTGGCGATGGTCGGCGGCGGCCTGGCGATCCTGGCGCTGGCGGTCTTCGTCGAGTCGAAGGTGCCCGAGCCGATCGTGCCGCTGAGCCTGTTCCGCAACCGCACGGTCTCGCTCACCACCCTCGCCAGCTTCCTGGTGGGCATGGCGATGTTCGCCGGCACGGTGTTCCTGTCGCAGTACTTCCAGCTCTCGCTGGGCAAGACGCCGACCCAGGCCGGGCTGATGAGCCTGCCGATGATCTTCGGCCTGCTCGTCTCCTCCACCGTGTCCGGGCAGCTGATCAGCAGGACCGGCGTGTGGAAGAAGTACGTGCTGCTCGGCGGGGTGCTGATGGTGGCGGGCCTGCTGCTGCTCGGCACGATCGGCGCGGGCACCTCGGTGCTGCTGCTCAGCGTGTACATGTTCGTGCTGGGTACCGGGATCGGCATGCTGATGCAGAACCTGGTGCTGGTGGCGCAGAACGACGTGCCGGCGCACGAACTCGGCACGGCCACCTCGACGCTGTCGTTCTTCCGCAGCCTCGGCGGGTCGATCGGGGTCAGCGCGCTGGGCGCGGTGCTGGCGAACCGGGTGACCACGCTGACCGCGGAGGGCCTCGGCCCGATGGCGGCCGGGGCCGGCGCCGGTGAGGGCGGCGGGCACGGCTCGGTGCCGGACCTGTCCACCTTGCCCGAGCCGATCGCGAACGTGATCCGCGAGGCCTACGGCGCGGCGACCAGCGAGATCTTCCTGATCGGTGCGCCGATCGCGGTGATCGCGGTGGTGGTCATCACGTTCATCAAGCAGATTCCGCTGAAGACCGAGAGCGGCGCGCAACGCCTCGCGAACGAGGACGCGCTCTCGCATTAAGGTCGGCAACCGTGACCGAACAGCTCAGCATCGACACCCCGGCCGGTTCGTTCGACGCGATCGCGGCCGGGCCGCTCGACGGCCGTCCGGTCCTGCTGCTGCACGGCTTCCCCGAGGCGTCGCTCACCTGGGAGCACCAGGTGGCGGCGCTCGGGGCGGCCGGCTGCCGGGCGGTCGCCCCGGACCAGCGCGGCTACTCCCCCGGCGTCCGGCCCGAGCAGGCCAGCGAGTACTCGATCGACGAACTGGTCGGCGACGTGCTGGCGATCGCCGGGGAACTCGGCTGGGGCCGGTTCGACCTGGCCGGGCACGACTGGGGCGCCGCGGTCGCCTGGTGGACCGCCGACGCGCACCCGGACCGGCTGCGCACGCTCACCGCGGTGTCCACCCCGCACCCCGCCGCGCTCGCCGCGGCCATGAAGACCGACGAGGACCAGCACCTGCGCTCGGCGTACATGACCGAATGGCGCCAGACCAGGGTCACCGAGCGCCGGATGCTGGAGAACAACGCCGAAGCGCTGCGCCGGATGTTCGAGTGGAAGGTGCCGCCGAGCCGGGTCGAGGAGTACGTCCAGCGGTTGTCCGAACCAGGCGCGCTCACCGCTGCGCTGAACTGGTACCGCGCGGGCCGTCCCGGCGGGAAGATCGGCAAGATCAGCGTGCCCACGTGCTACGTGTGGAGCACCGAGGACGTGGCTTTCGGCTCGACGGCGGCGCTGGACACGGAGAACTGGGTGAGCGCGGCGTACCGGTTCGAGATGTTCGAGGACGTTTCGCACTGGGTGCCCGAAGAGGCGCCGGAGGCCCTCACCGCCGTCCTGCTTGAACACCTTTACGCGCATTAGGCTCGCGGCCATGCGCCTGATCGTGATGCGGCACGCGAAATCCGCCTGGCCCGACGGGATCGCGGACTTCGACCGCCCACTCAACGAACGCGGACTGCGCGACGCGCCCGCCGCCGGTCGCTGGATCCGGGAGAACGGCCCCGCGCCGCAGGTGGTGGTGTGTTCGCCCGCGGTCCGGGCCCGCACCACCTGCGACCTGGTCACCACCGAACTTCCCGCACAACCCGAACTGCGCCACGAGGACCGGCTCTACGGCGAACCCGCCGAGACGCTGGTCGAGGTGCTCCGCGAACTGCCCGCCGTCGAGACGGTGATGGTCGTGGGCCACAACCCGGTGCTCGAAGACCTGGTCGCGCTGCTCACCGGGGTCACCGTGGAGATGAAGACCTCGACCATCGCGGTGCTGACCGGGGACCGGCCGTGGGCCGAGGCCGGCGAGAACTGGGCGAAGCTGGACACGGTCACCACCCCGCGGGGCGTCAGCCCAGCGTGATCAGCACGATCGCGGCGACGGCCCCGAGCAGTCCCGCGGTCTGCGTCCGATTGACGCGCTCGCCGAGGAACAGCATCGCGAGCACCACCGGGATCGCCGGGTAGAGCGCCGAAAGCACGGTCGCCATCGAGACCAGTTGCTGCTGCGTGGCGTACCAGTACAGCAGGAGCGCGATGCTGCCGAGCACGCCCGCGGCACCGGCCGACACCGCGGGCCTCGGCGGTATCCGCAGCGGTTGACGGGTGCCGAGCAGCAAAACCGCGATCACCACGACCGAGCTGACGCGGCTGGCCGCGATCGGCCACAGCCCGGCGTCCGCCGGCACTCGCGCCATGGCCAGGAACTGCACGGCGAAGCCGATCCCGGCGATGACCGCGTCGACGAAACCGGGCGGCGGCTTCCGCTCGGCCCGTCCGGTTCGTGACACCAGCCACACCGCGGCGAGCGCGCAGACCACCCCGGCCCCGGCGATCAGCGAGAACCGTTCGCCGAGCAGGACCACCCCGGCGAGCACGGGGATGGCGACCGCGCCGAGGTCGCTGATCGGCACCACCACGCTCATCGCACCGCGCCCGATCGCGCGGTACAGGAACGCGACCCCGACGCCGGTACCGATCCCGGACAGCAGGCCGTAGCCGAGTCCGCCGCCGGTACCGCCCGCGAGGAAGGCCGCCGGGACGGCCACCGCGGTGCCGCCGAGCTGGGCGTGGAACGAGACGGTCATGCCCGGCCGCGCCCGCGACAGCAGGCCGTTCGCGAAGTGCGTGACGCCGAAGCACAACGCCGAGGTCAGCGCGAGCAGTTCACCCATAGCCGCGGCACTCCTCCCCGACCGGGCAGCGGGTGCACACCTGCCGGTCGCACAGGCGGCACAGCAGGTATTCGGACCGCCGGTCCTCCACCAGGCCCGCGAGCAACGCCTCCAACGCGGGCGCGAACGCTCGCACCTGGTCGTCGGTCAGTGGTTCGAGCAGCTCCAGCAGGACCTGGCTCCTGGCTTCGAGCAGGGCTTCGGCCCTGGTCCGGCCGGCCGCGGTCAGCGTCAGCCGGACACCGCGGCCGCCGGGGTGGTGGCGCTCGACCAGTCCGGCGGCGATCAGCGTGTCGAGCATGCGGGCGGTGGCGGGCTGGCTGAGCCCGATGCGCGCGCCGAGTTCGGTGCCGCCGATGCCGGGCTCGACCAGCAGCGTCGACAACGCGGCGGCACCGCTGGTGCTCACCCCCGCGGCCCGTGCCGCTTCCCCGCTGACGCGCTCGGCCACGGCCAGCGCCCCGGCTCCGAGCAGATTGGCCACCCGCGATCTATTCATAACTCATGCATAGGTCATGGCGATGTGACGCGCAACTCCGGCGATTGACTTGAACCTTCGTTCAACTCCTAGCGTTGCGGAAGTCGTCGATCGAAGGGAAATGCCATGTCACAGCGTGTTTTGGTGATCGGAGCCACGGGCAACGTCGGCCGGGAACTGCTGCCCCAGTTGCTCGCCGAAGACGTGCGGGTCCGGGCGCTGGTGCGCAAGCCCACTTCGCTGCCCGAGGGGGTCGAGCAGGTCGTCGGCAATCTGACCGAGCCGGCGAGCATCGACACCGACGGGTTCGACACCGTGTTCCTGGTGTGGCCGATGTTCGACACCACGCTGGTGCCCGAGGTGCTCCGGCGCCTGCGAGCGCGGCGGATCGTCTACCTGTCCGCGGAAGGCGTGCCGTTCCACGCCGAGGTGGAGCGACTGGTCGAAGACGCGGTGCCCGAGTGGACCTTCCTGCGGCCGTCGGGTTTCGCCACGAACACCCTGGGCTGGGCGGACCAGATCCGGGCGGGTGACGTGGTGCGCTGGCCGTTCGCCGAAGCCCGGCGCTCCCTGATCCACGAGGCCGACATCGCCGCCGTCGCCACCCGCGCCCTGCTCGACGACGGGCACCAGGGGCGGAAGTACTACTTCAGCGGCCCCGAAGCGATCAGCCAGGCCGAGCAGGTGCGCCAGATCGGCGAGGCGATCGGCCGCCCGCTGCGGTTCGAAGAACTGCCGCCGGACGCCGCGCGTGAACTGCTGCTGGCGCGGGGCTGGGACCCCACCTTCGCCACGGGCGCCCTGGACGCCTGGGGAGCCATGGTCACCGAGCCGGAGCGGGTGAACGAAGTGGTGCGGGAAATCACCGGCCGCGCTCCACGCTCATTCCGCGAATGGGCCACCGACCGGGCCGCCGCGTTCCGGGCATAGCGCGAGGGCCGTGCCGGGGAACTCGAAGTCCCCCGGCACGGCCCTCAGGCGCGTCAGCCTCAGAGATTCGCGTACAGGCCCCAGTGGAAGTACATCGGCGTGTCGTACACGCAGATCCACTCGTCCCAGTCGCCGTTGACGAAACCGGTCCGGCCGGTCATCTCGCAGTCGTCGTGGCTGATGTAGAAGTTGATGAGCTCGTAGCCCTCGGCCTGTGCCGCGCTCGCGTTCACCGCGCCGACCGAAGCGAAGGCGGCGACGGCCATCCCGGCGACGGCGATCCGCCGCAAGGTGTTCTTCATGTTCTCCCCAGAGTCCCAACTCGATGATCCTGAAAGTGGACAGCGGGAGGTTACCGGAGGCAGTGGCCACTCAGTGGGCCGAACGGACCCATTCAGCCCTGGCTGAAACGGGGTCAGGTGGTGGGCGCAGCAGGATTCGAACCTGCGACCGCTCGGGTGTAAACCGAGTGCTCTCCCGCTGAGCTATGCGCCCCGACGGCGGCACCCCACGCGTGGGGTGCCGCCGCGGAAAACTGCGTCAGGCCAGTTCGGCGACGGCCTTCTTCCAGGCCGCCTGGTCGCGCGCCTCGCCGGGCTGGTTGATCTCGGCGAACCGCACGACGCCTTCGGTGTCGATCAGGAAGGTGCCGCGGTTGGCCAGGCCGGCCGCTTCGTTGAACACGCCGTAGGTCTTGGCGACCTCGCCGTGCGGCCAGAAGTCCGACAGCAGCGGGAACTGGTAGCCCTGCTGCTCGGCCCAGGCCTTCAGCGAGAACGGTGTGTCCACCGACACGCCGATCACCTGCACGCCCTTGCCGTCGTACTCGGCGAACTCGTCCCGGAGCTGGCACAGCTCGCCCTGGCAGGTGCCGCTGAACGCGAACGGGTAGAAAACCAGGAGCACCGGCTTCTCACCCTGGAACGACGACAGGCTGACCGCCTGCTTGTTGTAGTCGTTGAGTGTGAAGTCCGGGGCCTTCGAACCGACCTCGACCGCCATGTGTTCCTCTCCCGCTGCTCGACGAACCTGGGGACTGCCCACGCAACCCTATCGTGCGAACGGCCCGCTCCACCCCGGCACCGCGAGCGTGCTCACTTCTTGGACCGCGGCACCAGGCGGGTACCCGACCAGCCAGGGCCGACGCTGATGTTGGAGGTCTGCGACAGCCCCACCGCGGGCACCACTTCGGCGACCTCGCTGGGTTCGACGTGGCCCGGCTGGCCCGTCTTCGGCGTCAGGACCCAGATCACCCCGTCGTCGCTCAGCGGCTGCCTGACCTCGATCAGCGCGTCCCCGAGGTCACCGTCGTCCTCGCGCCACCACAGCAGCACCACATCGATGACCTCCTGGGCGTCCTCGTCGAGGATCTCCCCGCCGATCTGCTCCTCGATCGCCGCACGAAGGTCGTCGTCGACGTCCTCGTCCCAGCCGATCTCCTGGACCACCATGTCCGGCTTGATCCCAAGCCTCTCGGCGACGCTGTTCTGCCCAGCGTCTCCCGCGGCGACCACGACTCAACTCCTCCAGGTAGCTTCTCGTCCGGCCGGTTCCGGCCGCACGTCCGACATGAATGGGGTTAGCGAACACTGACGAGGCTGTCCGCGCAACCGTCCACACCGGATCATCGCCCAAGTCGTGCCCCAGTGCGAGGGCACCCGGCCGGTTGATCCGACCACCGTAGGGCGCCGCGCCCGCACGCCCGCGACCGGGCTGCCCTAGGGTGGGTGGCAGTCGCGCGCGCGATACACCCGCAGGCGGGAGGCACCCTGGACGGGGCCGCGGACGTTACCGCTCAGTAGCGGTGACGCGGGCAGCGCGGGCGACGACGATGGCACCTGCGGCGGAACCCCAACGCGCCGGCCATGGACCAGACAAACAGCGCAACCAAGTACGGCGAGGAGAACCCTTGGCCCCCCCAAGCAACGAGGCCGGGCGCGGCAACGCTTCCGGCCTCCAGGCCCCGGCGCGGGTCCGCGTCATCCGTGACGGTCTGGCCGCGCACCTGCCCGACATCGACCCGGAGGAGACCGCCGAATGGCTGGACTCCTTCGACGCGGCACTGGCCAGGGGCGGTCAGCAGCGTGCGCGTTACCTGATGCTGCGGGTACTGGAACGCGCTCGTGAGCGCAACATCGGCGTACCCCCGCTGACGGCCACGGACTACGTCAACACCATCCCGACCGAGAACGAGCCGTGGTTCCCCGGTGACGAGGAGCTCGAGCGCCGCTACCGGGCCTTCATCCGGTGGAACGCGGCGATCATGGTGCACCGCGCGCAGCGGCCGGGGGTGAGCGTCGGCGGGCACATCTCCACCTACGCCTCCTCCGCGGCGCTCTACGAAGTCGGTTTCAACCACTTCTTCCGCGGCAAGGACCACTCGGGTGGTGGCGACCAGATCTACATCCAGGGCCACGCCTCCCCCGGTGTCTACGCTCGCGCGTTCCTCGAAGGCAGGCTGAGCGAGCAGCAGCTCGACGGCTTCCGCCAGGAGTTTTCGCACGCCGGCGCGGGCGGCGGCCTCCCGTCGTACCCGCACCCGCGGCTGATGCCGGACTTCTGGGAGTACCCGACGGTGTCCATGGGCCTCGGCCCGATGAACGCGATCTACCAGGCCCGGTTCAACCGGTACCTGCGCGACCGCGGCATCAAGGACACCAGCGACCAGCACGTCTGGGCGTTCCTCGGCGACGGCGAGATGGACGAGCCGGAATCACGCGGCCTGATCCACGTGGCCGCCGGCGAGGGCCTGGACAACCTGACCTTCGTGATCAACTGCAACCTGCAGCGGCTCGACGGGCCGGTCCGCGGGAACGGCAAGATCATCCAGGAGCTGGAGTCGTACTTCCGCGGCGCGGGCTGGAACGTGATCAAGGTCATCTGGGGCCGCGAGTGGGACGCCCTGCTGCACGGCGACCGCGACGGCGCGCTGATCAACCTGATGAACACCACGCCCGACGGTGACTTCCAGACCTACAAGGCCAACGACGGCGCGTTCGTCCGCGAGCACTTCTTCGGCCGCGACCCGCGGGCGAAGGAGCTGGTCAAGGACCTCTCCGACGCCGACATCTGGAACCTCAAGCGCGGCGGGCACGACTACCGCAAGGTCTACGCGGCGTACAAGGCGGCGCTGGAGCACCACGGCCAGCCGACGGTGATCCTGGCGCACACCATCAAGGGCTACGGCCTGGGCCCGGCGTTCGAGGGCCGCAACGCCACGCACCAGATGAAGAAGCTCACCCTCGACGACCTCAAGCTCTTCCGGGACTCCCAGCGCATCCCGATCAGCGACGAGGAGCTCGAGCGCGACCCGAAGCTGCCGCCGTACTACCACCCCGGCGAGGACTCGCCGGAGATCGAGTACCTGCTCAGCAGGCGGCGCACGCTCGGCGGGTTCCTGCCGGAGCGCCGCGGCAAGGCCAAGGCGCTGGTGCTGCCCGGCGACAAGGTCTACGAGGGCATCCGCAAGGGTTCGGGCAAGCAGGAGGTGGCCACCACGATGGCCATCGTCCGGCTGATCCGCGAGCTGGCCAAGGACAGCGAGATCGGCAAGCGGATCGTGCCGATCATCCCGGACGAGGCCCGCACCTTCGGCCTGGACTCGATGTTCCCGACGGCCAAGATCTACAACCCGCACGGGCAGACCTACACCTCGGTCGACGCCAAGCTGATGCTGGCGTACAAGGAGTCCGAGCAGGGCCAGCTGCTGCACGAGGGCATCAACGAGGCGGGTTCGACGGCCTCGTTCACCGCGGTGGGCACCTCGTACGCCACGCACGGCGAGCCGATGATCCCGATCTACATCTTCTACTCGATGTTCGGGTTCCAGCGGACCGGCGACGGGCTGTACGCGGCAGCCGACCAGATGACCCGCGGGTTCGTGCTAGGCGCCACCGCCGGTCGCACCACGCTGACCGGTGAGGGCCTGCAGCACGCCGACGGGCACTCGCTGCTGCTCGCCTCGACGAACCCGGCCGTGGTCGCCTACGACCCGGCTTACTCGTTCGAGATCGCCCACATCGTCAAGGACGGGCTCCGCCGGATGTACGGCGAGACCGGCCCGGACGGCAACGGTGAGAACATCTTCTACTACCTCACCATCTACAACGAGCCGTACCAGCAGCCGGCCGAGCCGGAGAACCTCGACGTGGACGGGCTGCTCAAGGGCCTGTACCGGTACGCCGAGGCTCCCGCTGGCGACGGTCCGGAGGCGCAGATCCTGGTCTCCGGCGTGACCATGCCGGACGCGCTCAAGGCGCAGGCCATGCTCGAAGAGGAATGGGGGGTGCGGGCCGCGGTGTGGTCGGCCACCTCGTGGACCGAGTTGCGCCGCGAGGCGGTGGACGCGGACCGGGACAACCTGCTCCACCCGGCCGACTCGCCGCGTGTGCCGTTCGTCACGCAGGCGCTGAAGGACGCGGACGGCCCGGTCGTGGCGGTGTCGGACTGGATGCGCTCGGTGCCGGACCTGATCCGCCCGTGGGTGCCCGGCGACATGCTGACCCTGGGCACCGACGGGTTCGGGTTCTCCGACACCCGGCCTGCCGCGCGCCGGCACTTCCTGGTCGACGCCCAGTCGATCGTGGTCGGCACGCTGACCGCGCTGGCCAACCAGGGCAAGGTGGACCGGGCGAAGGTGGTCGAGGCGTCGCGCAAGTACCGCATCGACGACGTCACCGCGGCCGGTCCGCAGACCTCGGACGCGGGCAACGCCTGAGCGAAGGTGCTAGAAAGGGGCCCCGGCAGACATCTGATGTCTGCCGGGGCCCGCTTGCTCGGAAAGGGAGATGATCGCGTGACGAAGCGCCGCCTGCCCCGCCCGGCCGAACTGGCCGAGATCCTGCGCCCGAAGCCGTTCAAGCTGAACCCGACCGAGCGCAGGCTGGCGAACGCGCACACGATCGCCGACCTGCGCACCATCGCGCGGCGGCGGAGCCCGCGCGCGGTGTTCGACTACACCGATGGCGCGGCCGAACTCGAAGACAGCCTGCTCCGCGCGCGCCAGGCGTTCCGGCGGGTGGAGTTCCAGCCGCGCGTACTGCGCGATGTGTCCGATGTGGACACTTCGAAGGACATCCTCGGGCAGCGCTCCGCCCTGCCGTTCGCTTTCGCGCCAACGGGTTTCACGCGGATGATGAACCACGAGGGCGAGCCCGCGGTGGCCAGGGTCGCCGAGCGGGCCGGGATCCCGTACGCGCTGTCGACCATGGGCACCACCTCGATCGAAGCGGTCGCCGAAGCGGCGCCGAACGCGCGGAAGTGGTTCCAGCTCTACGTCTGGCGCGACCGCGAGGCCGGTAAGGACCTGGTGCAGCGTGCCGGGGAGAACGGCTACGACACGCTCCTGCTGACCGTCGACGTGCCGGTCGGCGGGGCGCGGATGCGGGACGTGCGCAACGGGCTGACCATCCCGCCCGCGCTGACCCTGAAGACCTTCGCCGACGGGGCGATGCACCCGGCGTGGTGGTTCAACCTGCTCACCACCGAGCCGCTCACCTTCGCCTCGCTGACCTCGTGGAACGGCACCGTCGCGGAACTGCTGAACACCCTGTTCGACCCGGCGCTCAACTTCGACGACCTGGCCTGGCTGCGTGAGCTGTGGCCGGGGAAGCTGGTGGTCAAGGGCATCCAGAACCCGGCGGACGCACGCGAGGTGATCAAGCTCGGCGCGGACGCGGTGATCGTGTCCAACCACGGCGGCCGCCAGCTCGACCGCGCGCCGACACCGCTCGAACTGCTCCCCCGCGTGCTCGACGCCGTCGAAGGCGGCGGCGAGGTGTGGCTGGACGGCGGCATCCTCTCCGGCGCGGACATCATCGCCGCGCTCGCGAACGGCGCCGACGCCTGCCTGGTCGGGCGCGCCTACCTGTACGGGCTGATGGCCGGGGGCGAGCGCGGGGTGCAGCGGGCGCTGGAGATCCTGCAGACCGAGATCGTGCGGACCATGCGCCTACTCGGCGTGCGCTCCCTCGCGGAGCTCACCAGTAGCCACGCCCACATCCGCTGACCCGGCGCCCGCCCGAGTGCCGTGAATGTGGCTTTCACGGCCGATTTCGCCGTGAAAGCCACATTCACGGCACTCCCGGGGCTCGACGCGGCTGATCGCCGGTGGAACGTGGGGCTTGACGTGGACGCAAAAGGGTGACCAGGATCTCGGGCCAGTTGGTGAAAGCCTGCTTTCACGATGCGGAATCCGTGGCTGGCTCCGGAGAAAGAGGTCCGAGGTGTTCGTCCAGGAACTCGCCCCGCTCGGCTCACTCGCCCTGTCCGCGCTCGTCGCCGCCCTCCCGCTGGCGACCGTGCTGGTCCTGCTCGGCGCGGTCCGGCTGAAGGCACACGTGGCCGGGTTGATCGGGCTGCTGGTGGCCGCCGTGCTCGCGGTCGTCGTGTTCGGCATGCCGATCGGCCAGACCATCTCCGGCGCGGCGCAGGGCGCGGCCTTCGGCCTGTTCCCGATCATGTGGATCGTGGTCAACGCGCTGTGGATCTACCGGCTCACCGTGCGCACCGGGCACTTCGACGTGCTGCGCCGATCCTTCGGCCGGATTTCCGACGATCCGCGCATCCAGGCGCTGATCATCGCCTTCTGCTTCGGCGGGCTGATGGAGGCCCTCGCCGGGTTCGGCGCCCCGGTGGCCATCTCCACGGTGATGCTGGTGGCGCTCGGCTTCGCCCCGGTGAAGGCGGCGATCGTGGCACTGGTGGCGAACACCGCGCCGGTCGCGTTCGGCGCGATGGGCACCCCGGTGGTCACGCTCGCGCAGGTCACCGGCCTGCCGCTGGAGAGCGTCTCGTCCATCGTCGGGCGGCAGACGCCGCTGCTCGCGGTGGTCGTGCCGTTGTTGCTGGTGCTGATCGTCGACGGCTGGCGCGGACTGCGTGAGACCTGGATCCCGGCACTGACCTGTGGGTTGGCGTTCGGGCTCGTGCAGTTCCTGGCGTCGAACTTCGTCTCGGCGCAGCTGGCGGACATCGGCGCGGCGCTCGCCGGGGTCGCGGCGGTGATGCTGGTGCCCTCGGCGCGCAAACCGGCGCGAGCCGAGGTGCGCGCGGCCGTGCTCACCGGGTCGGCCACGGAGACCTTCGACGGCAAGGACGAACGCGCCGACGTGGTCAAGGCCTACGCGCCCTACCTGCTGATCATCGCGATCTTCTCGATCGGCCAGCTGCCCCCGGTGAAGAAGCTGCTCGACTCGGCCACCTGGAAGTTCGACTGGCCGTTCCTGGACGTGGTCGCGCCGACCGGCAAACCGGTCTCCGGCAACACCTTCAGCCTGCCGCTGCTGAACACCGGCGGCACGCTGGTGCTGCTCGCCGGGCTGATCACCGCGGTGGTGCTCAAGGTGAAACTGAAAGACACCGCCCGCGAGTGGGGCGCCACCGTGCACGAACTGCGGTTCGCCATCCTGACCGTGACGAGCGTGCTCGCGCTGGCGTACGTGATGAACCTGTCCGGGCAGACCACCACCATCGGCAACCTGATCGCCGGGGCCGGGGGCGCGCTGGCCTTCCTCTCCCCCATCCTCGGCTGGTTCGGCGTGGCGGTCACCGGTTCGGACACCTCGGCGAACGCGTTGTTCGGCGCGTTGCAGGTGACCGCGGCGAACCAGGCCGGCTTCTCCCCCGACCTGCTGGCGTCGGCGAACAGCTCGGGCGGCGTGCTCGGCAAGATGATCTCGCCGCAGAACCTGACCATCGCCTGCGCGGCGGCGCAGATGAACGGTCAGGAGGGCAACCTGCTGCGGAAGGTGCTGCCGTGGAGCATCGGGCTGCTGCTGGTGATGTGCCTGATCGTGGCCGCGCAGGCGAGCTTCCTCAGCGGGATGCTGCCCTGACGCGGTCGGCGGCCACCTGCTTGGCGGTGCGGTTCCAGCTCCACCAGCCGTGCACCACCAGCACCGCGAAGACCAGGTAGATCGCCGCGGAGAACCAGAGCCCGGAGGCGATCTGCAGCGGCACGCCGATCGCGTCGACCACCAGCCAGACCAGCCAGAACTCGACCAGGCCGAGGCCCTGCGCGCCGAAGGCGACCAGAGTGCCGACGAAGATGGCGGCGTCCGGCCACGGCGCCCAGGAAGCGCCGAGCAGATCGAGCGCCACGGCCATCGCGGCGGTGCCGGCGGCGAAGGCGCCGAGGAGGGCGAGCCGCTCGGTCAGGCTGCCCTTGCGGACGACCACGCCGTAGACCGGGTCACGGCGGCGGGTCCACGCCCACCAGCCGTAGAGCGAGATGGCCAGGATCGCGACCTGGCGGCCGGCGAGGCCGCCGAGGTGCGCGGAGAGGTAGACGCTGAACAGCAGCACGGTCGCGCCCACCTGCACCGGCCAGGTCCAGAGCGTCCGGCGCTGCGCGAGGAAAACCACCGCGAGCGCGCACAACTGCCCGGCCAGCTCGGCGATGGAAACCCATTGGCCGAGCACGGTCAGCCCGTGGTTCAGCAAGAAGTCCACCCCGTGCTCCTTTCCGTCACCGCCCCCAACATGCTCCCCCCGCCCCGCATTCCCAAGCCCCTGTGAGCGGTCCCACCCGGCCCCGGACACGAATGTGGCTTTCGGAGCGGATTCCGCCCCGAAAGCCACATTCGTGTCGCGAACCGCGACAGCCCGGAGGAACTGTTCGGGATCAGTGCTCCGGACGCGAGAGGCCGGCGGGCGGCGTCGGGGCGTCGGTGGCCGTGTGGCGCGGGCCGACGCGGCCGGTCTTCGGCCCGTTCCCGGAGCCGAGCTGGGCCTGCAGGCCGTCCAGCCAGCCCTCCCAGCGCTGCTGCGCGGGCTTGATCAGGCCACCGCCGATGCCGACCACGATCACCCCGCCGATGGTGGCCAGCACGGTCACCAGCACCGGCGTGGTCACCGTGGTGGCGATGTTGATCTGGTTCAGCGCCGCGATCACGCCCAGCGCCAGGATCAGGTAGTAGGCGATGGCGCCGATCAGCCCGCCCGCCGGGCGGCCGGACAGCGCGCCGGTGATCAGGTCGCGCACCACCTTGCCGATCGCCGCGGCCACGATCAGCAGCACGATCGCCACCACGATCCGCGGCAGGAAGGCGATCACGTCGTTGAGCAGCTGGCTCACCGGGTTGGACTCACCGAACACGCCGAACGCCAGTTGCAGCGCGATGAGCAGAATGAAGTAGTACACCAGCTTCGCGATGATGCCGATCGCGTCGACATTGGCTTTCCTCAGTGTCCCGGAAAGTCCGGTTTTTTCGACGAGTTTGCCGAATCCGAGCTTGCCGAGCACCAGGCTGAGCCCTTTCGACACGGCTTTGGCGATCAGCCAGCCGATCAGCAGGATGATCAGGAAGCCGATCAATTTGGGGACGAACGTGGCCACCAGGTTCCACGCCTGACCCAGCCCGTCTTTGAGCTGTTCACCCATAGTGTCCTCCTCGCAGGTTCGCGGAATTCCGGTTTCGGCAAGCGTTGAACACCGGCCAGGCGGGAGCAACTCGGCGAGGGCACGATCGGGTGAGACAGGTGGCGCGAGCAGAAAAGTCAGGCCATAGTTGAACTACCGGTGGGGACCGGGGAGACGAGGCCGCTCGGCGCGGCGTAAAACGCAGGCGCCGGGCGGCCTCGAGTATTTCCGGGGTCCGGGGGCCGCGCCCGGCGTGGACTGCGAGGTCCATTCACCTTCTTTCCGGCCGCTCAGCCCGGCCGATCAGCCCAGTCGCTCAGCCCGGCCGTCGTTCAGCCCGGCCGCTCAGCAGAGCGCCGCGCCCTGCGCCAGTCCGGTCACCACGCGCCACACCAGACCGCCCCCGCCCGGTTCGGCGAACGCCAGTTTCGCCACCGCCACCGCGATCGCGGCCAGTCCGATCAGCAACGCCTGTCCCACGGCCGTGCGCGTCGCAGCCATGCCTTCACCCCTGCCCCGGGTAGCTATTAAAGTGATATCACTATGCTAGGCTTCGCCGCAGGGCACAAGCCCCCGAGGGCAGCAGGAGGACGACGATGACCAGCGAAGTTCTGGAGCAGGTGGAGATGCCGGTCCCGCAGACGCGGGAGCGCGAGGTGCGCACGGTGAACGGGTACACGATGTTCGCCGTCTCCACGGCGGGGACGCTCGGCGGGCTGGCGCTGGTCGGGTTCGGGCTGCCGCAGCTGATCGACGGCAACCAGGGCGTCGGCGTGGCGATGCTCGTGCTCGGCGCGCTGCTGGTGGTGACCGCCGGCGTGCTCGCGTTCGGCCTGACCCCGGTCGCCCCCGGTGAGGCGCGGGTGATCCAGTTCCTCGGCCGCTACACCGGCACCCTGCGCACCGACGGGCTGCAGTGGGTCAACCCGCTGACCGAACGGCACAAGGTCTCCACCCGGATCCGCAACCACGAGACCGCGGTGGCCAAGGTCAACGACGCCGACGGCAACCCGATCGAGATCGCCGCGGTGGTGGTCTGGCAGGTCGCCGACACCGCGCAGGCGATGTTCGAGGTGGACGACTTCGTCGAGTTCGTCGCCATCCAGACCGAGACCGCGATCCGGCACATCGCGAACAACTACCCGTACGACACACACGGGGAAGCCACCCTTTCCCTGCGGGACAACGCCGACGAGATCACCGAGAAGCTCTCGGCGGAGATCGGCGCCCGGGTGGCCTCCGCCGGGGTGGACGTGATCGAATCGAGGATCACGCACCTGGCCTACGCGCCGGAGATCGCCCAGGCCATGCTCCGGCGCCAGCAGGCTGGCGCGGTGGTGGCGGCCCGGCAGCGCATCGTCGAAGGCGCGGTCGGCATGGTCGAGATGGCGCTCGACCGGCTCGCCGCGCACGACGTGGTGGAACTGGACGAGGAGCGCAAGGCGGCGATGGTGAGCAACCTGCTGGTGGTGCTGGTCGGCGATCGCGACACCCAGCCGGTGGTCAACGCCGGGACCCTCTACCAGTAGGCCACTGGTGACCGAACGCAAGAAGGTCCTGCTGCGGCTCGACCCGGCCGTGCACGACGCCATCGCCCGCTGGGCCGGGGACGAACTGCGCAGCACCAACGCGCAGATCGAGTTCCTGCTCCGGCAGGCGCTGGCCGACGCCGGCCGGCTGCCGGGCACCGCGGGCCGGATGCGGCCGAGGGGGCGGCCCCGCAAGGAGCCGCCGCCGGAGCCCTCGCCGTCCTCCCGGTCCGAGCAGGACGACGAGGAAGTCTCCTGAACTACGATCTGGGCACCATGACCGCACCCAGTCCCCGCCGCCGCGTCGAGGAGCGGCACGGCCTGTCCGCGAAGACGCTGCGCCGGCTCGAGCGCGCGTCGGGCAGGCTCGCCGCGGCCAGCGTCGCCGCGATGGAGGAGCGCCTGCCCTGGTTCGGCCGCATGTCGGCCGACCAGCGGGCCAGCGTGCTGTTGATCACCCAGTCCGGGGTGGCCGGGTTCGTCGGCTGGCTGCGTGATTCGCAGGAAGCGCTGAAGTTCACCACCGACGCCTTCCGCGGCGCCCCGGCCGAGTTGTCGCGCTGGCTGAGCCTGCGCCAGGCGGTCGGGCTGGTGCGGCTGGCGATCGAGGTGTTCGAGGAGCAGCTGCCCGAGTTCGCCGCCGACGACAGCGAACGCGCCGCACTGACCGAGGCGATCCTGCGCTACGGCAGGGAGATCGCCTTCGCCGCGGCCAATTCCTACGCCGCCGCGGCGGAAGCCCGCGGTGCCTGGGACGCCCGGCTCGAAGCGCTGGTGGTGGACGGGATCGTGCGTGGGGACGCCGAGGAGTCGGTGCTCTCCCGCGCGTCGGCGCTGGGCTGGGAACCGGCGGCCGAAGCGACCGTGCTGGTCGGCACGCCCTCCTCGGACGACCCGCCCGCGGTGGTGTTCGACGTGCGCAGCCGGGCCGCCCGGATCGGCCGCCCGGTGCTGCTCAGCGTGCAGGGGTCGCGGCTGGTCGTGGTGGTCGCCGGGCCGACCGAGGGCGGGATCAAGGAACGCGAGGTCCTGGAGAAGCTGGCCACGGCCTTCGCCGAAGGCCCGGTGGTCGCCGGGCCGACCGTGCCTAGCCTGGCCGAGGCGCACACCAGCGCCGCCGAAGCGCTGTCCGGCCTGCGTGCGGTGGTCGGCTGGCCGGGCGCACCCCGCCCGGCGAGGTCGTGGGAGCTGCTGCCGGAACGCGCGCTGGCCGGTGACGCCGAAGCGGAACGCCTGCTGATCGAGGAGATCGCGCGCCCGCTCGAAGAAGCGGGCACGTCACTGCTGCAGACGGTGGAGACCTACCTGGAAAGCGGTGGGGTGCTGGAAATCTGCGCCCGTACGCTGTTCGTGCACCCCAACACCGTGCGGTACCGGCTGCGCCGGGCCGCCGAGCTGACCGGGCGGCACGCCGCCGACCCCCGTGACGCGCTGGTCCTGCGGATCGCGCTGACCGTCGGCAGGCTCGCGCGGGCCCGCGGCATCTGGTGAGCGAGTGACGCGGCTCACCAAAAATCTGCCCGAACCCGACAAGACATTTGGGTACCAGAGGTTCATCACCCGGTCACATTTGTAGGGTCTCTACAAATCCGGCGAGACGACTTGGTGAGCGGCGGCATGATAGGGAACGGGGGTTAGCGTGTTCCCTAGAGGAGTGATGACCGCCCTCCTCGCCCCCGGACAGGGCTCCCAGGCCCCCGGCATGTTCACGCCATGGCTCGAGTTCGACGGTGCGCGCGAGCGCCTGCGGCACTGGTCCGACCGCACCGGCCTGGACCTGCTCCGGCTCGGCACCGAGGCGGACGCGGAAGAGATCCAGGACACCGCCATCGCCCAGCCGCTGATCGTGGCGCTGTCGCTGCTGGCGTTCCACCAGCTCGACGCGCAGGGCCTGGTGCCCGCGGACGCGCCGGTGGCCGGGCACTCGGTCGGCGAGCTGGCCGCGGCCGCGATCGCCGGGGTGTTCCCGGCCGAGGAGGCCGTCGCACTGGCCGCCGTGCGCGGCGCGGAAATGGCGAAGGCCTGCGAGGCCGAGCCCACCAGCATGGCGGCGGTCATGCTGGGCGAGCCCGAGGCCGTCGTGGCCTGGCTCACCGAACAGGGACTGACTCCCGCCAACCAGAACGGTGCCGGCCAGATCGTGGCCTCCGGCGCCGCGGCCGCGATCCAGAAGATCGTCGCCGAACCGCTGGCGGGTACGAAGGTGCGCGCGCTGAAGGTGGCGGGCGCCTTCCACACCGAGTACATGGCCTCGGCCGAGGCCGCGGTGCGCGAGCACGCCGGTGAGATCACCACCGCCGACCCGGTCCGCCCGCTGCTGTCCAACGCGGACGGCACCGTGGTGACCGGCGGCGCGGAGTACCTGGAGCGGTTGATCACCCAGGTCACCAGCCCGGTGCGGTGGGACCTGACGATGGACGGCCTGGCCGCCCTCGGCGTCACCCGCACCGTGGAGCTCCCGCCGGCCGGCACGCTGACCGGCCTGGTCAAGCGCCAGCTCAAAGGCACCGTCACCAGCCCCATCGCGCTCAAGACGCCCGCGGACGTGGCGAAGTTGAGCCCCCAGGAGGACACCGAATGAGCCAGCGCCCCGCGCTGCGACTTCTTCACGGATCAGCCGCCAGCCGAATCCTCGGCGTGGGCAGCTACCAGCCGGAGAAGATCGTCACCAACGACGACCTGTCCCAGCTGATGGACACCAGTGACCAGTGGATCCGGGACCGCGTCGGCATCGTCGAACGCCGGTTCGCCGAGAAGGACGAACTGCTGGTGGACATGGCGGTCACCGCCGGGTCCCGCGCCGTGGCCGACGCCGGGCTGGATCCGTCCGATGTGGACACCGTGATCCTGCCGAACTGCACCATGCCCACGCTGATCCCGAACGCGGCCGCCCAGGTGGCCGAGCGGATCGGGGCGTCGAAGGCGGGCGCGTTCGACCTGAACGCCGCCTGCGCCGGGTTCTGCTACGGCCTCGGCGTCGCCTCCGACCTGGTCCGCTCGGGTTCGGCGAAGCACGTGCTGGTGATCGGCGCGGAGAAGCTGACCGACTCGGTCGACCCCACCGACCGCGCCAACGCGATCATCTTCGCCGACGGCGCCGGTGCCGCGGTCGTCGGCCCGTCCGACGAGCCGGGCATCGGGCCGGTGGCCTGGGGCAGCGCCGGCGATCTGGTCCACACGATCTACATGCGCGACGAGAAGTACATCTACCAGGAGGGCCAGGCGGTCTTCCGCTGGGCGACCACCCAGATCGCGCCGATCGCCCTGCGCGCACTGGAGGTCGCCGGGGTCAAACCGTCCGAAGTGGACGTTCTGATCCCGCACCAGGCGAACCTGCGCATCGTCGAGGCGATCGCGAAGAAGCTGCGCGCCAACGGTGCCCGCGAGGACATGGTGGTCGCCGACGACATCCGCTACAGCGGCAACACCTCGTCGGCCTCGATCCCGCTCGCGCTGGACCACATGCGCACCGCGGGCACGGTGAAGCGCGGTGACGTGGTACTCATGGTCGGGTTCGGGGCCGGGCTCTCGTACGCCGGCCAGGTCGTCATCTGCCCGTAACCCCCAGCATTCCGGCCGGGCACCGGCCGGAAAGAATTCTCAGGTAAACAGGAAAGGGATAGCAGTGGCTGACAAAGAAGAGATCCTGTCCGGGCTCGCCGAGATCGTCGAAGAGGTGGCCGGTGTGGCCCAGGACGACGTGAGCGCCGAGAAGTCCTTTGTGGACGACCTGGACATCGACTCGCTGTCCATGGTGGAGATCGCCGTGCAGGCCGAGGACAAGTTCGGCGTCAAGATCCCGGACGACGAGCTGGCGAACCTCAAGACCGTCGGCGACGCCGTGAACTACGTCGCCTCGAACTCGAAGTAACACCTGCCGGTGCCGACCTCGGGGAGAAACCGATGAGCAACAACGACGTCGTGATCACCGGGCTGGGCGCGACCACGCCCCTCGGCGGGGACGTCGCGTCCACCTGGGACGGTCTGCTGACCGGCCGCAGTGGGGTGTCCACCCTGCACGCCGAGTGGGTCGAGAAGTTCGGCCTGCCGGTGAAGATCGCCGCTCGGCTCGCGGTCGATCCCACCGAGGTGCTGCCCAGGGTGCAGGCCCGCCGGCTGGACCGCAGCGAGCAGGTCGCGGTGATCGCGGCCCGCCAGGCGTGGGCGGATGCCGGGCACAACGAGGACACCGTCGAACCCGAACGGCTCGCCGTCGTGGTCGGCACCGGTATCGGTGGCGCGAACACCCTGCTCGACCAGGACGACCTGCTGGAGACCACCGGTCTGCGCAAGGTGTCCCCGCTGACCGTGCCCATGCTCATGCCGAACGGGCCAGCGGCCCACGTCGGCCTGGAGCTGAAGGCGCGGGCGGGGGTGCACGCACCGGTGTCGGCCTGCGCTTCGGGCGCCGAAGGGCTGGCCTGGGGCTGGCGCATGCTCAAGACCGGTGAGGCCGACGTGGTGGTGGCCGGTGGCGCCGAGGCGTGCATCGCGGCGATCACCATGGCCGGGTTCGCCCAGGCGCGCACGATGAGCACGCGCAACGACGACCCCGAGCGCGCTTCGCGCCCGTGGGACGTCAACCGCGACGGCTTCGTGCTCGGCGAGGGCGCCGGGATCATGGTCCTGGAGCGCGAGGAGTTCGCGAAGGCGCGCGGGGCGAAGATCTACGGCAGGCTGGCCGGGATCGGCACCAGCGCCGACTCGTACCACATCACCGGACCGGACCCGGAAGGCACGGGACAGGCGCGGGCGATCACCGCGGCCCTGCGCTCGGCCGGGCTGGACCCGAAGGACATCGACCACGTCAACGCGCACGCGACCTCGACCCCGGCCGGGGACGTCGGGGAGACCGTGGCCGTGCGCAAGGCGATCGGCGAGCACCCGGTGCTGACCGCGCCGAAGGGCGCGCTGGGGCACCTGCTGGGCGCCGCGGGCGCGGTCGAAGCGATCGCGACCGTGCTGTCCATCCGGGACGGTGTCATCCCGCCGACGCTGAACCTGGAGAACCAGGACCCGGGCGTCGTGCAGGAGATCGCGGCCGGGGAACCGCGCAAGATGGACATCGGCGCCGCCATCAGCGACTCCTTCGGCTTCGGCGGCCACAACGTCGCCCTCGCCTTCACCCCAGCCTGACCCTCTCCACCTGAACAGGGGCACCCCTCCACGGAGGCCGGTGCCCCTTTTCACATCCACGCCCGCGCCAACTCACCTGCCCGAGCGCGTAGTTCAGCTACGCGAACGTGCAGTTCGGCTTCCTGAGTGTGGGGTTCGGCTTCCTGAACGTGGAACTCGGGCTCCTGAGCGTGGGGTCGCCGGAACACTCGTGCAGCCGAACTACACATTCAGGAAGTCGAACCCCACGTTCGGGTAAGCGAGTTCCACACTCCCGCACGCGAAACCCACATTCGGGAGCTGGGTCAGGTGCAGCGTTCGTGCATGGGGGTGGTGCCCGCGGGGATGGCGTCCAGCTTCCACATGCCGTTCTCCAGCACCATGGGCAGGGTCAGGTGCCACCGGACGCACGGTTCCTGCAGGTCCACCGGCCCGTCCTGGGGGTCCTGCGTGCTGGTGAAGCCGATCAGCGACTGCAGCGTGCCGTCCCCCATGGCTTCGATGCGGTAGACGAGGATGCTGCCGTCCTTGGTGCTGCGGTAGTCGGCCTCCCACTCCACCTTGGACTTCGCCTGCGCCCGCAACTTGGTCACCGTGGTCTTCCACAGCTCGTAGTTGCGGGCGTTGATGGCGTCGAAGTAGTTCTGCAGCAGGGCGCGTACCCCGTCGGCGTGCGGGTGCGCGGCGGCGTCCGGCGTCATTTCGACGACCGGGGAGCCCGGCTGCTGCTCGGGCGCCAGCGACTGCGAGGTGCGCGTGGCGATCACCCCGGTGTCCGCGGCGGCGTCCGGCTTGCGGTAGACCTCCCTGGCGAGCAACCCGCCACCGACGGTCAGCGAGACGACCACGATCAGCGCGGGCACCAGCCAGCGGCCACGGGCGGGAGCGAGGGGTGAAGCTGGCACACCCAGAGCGTAGTAAACCCCCTACCCCACTTGGTGCAGCCAGGTCACCGGAGCGCCGTCACCGGCGTGCCGGAACGGCTCGAGAGCCTCGTCCCATGCCGCGCCGAGCAGCTCGTCGAGCTTGTGCGCGAACTGCTCACCGGCCCGGCTGCGGGCCACCAGCGAGCGCAACTGGTCCTCGCCCACGACGATGTCGCCGTTGGCGCTGGTGCGGCCGTGCCACAGGCCGATCACCGGCGCGTAGCAGAACCGCTCGCCGTCGACACCCGGGCTGGGCTCTTCGACGACCTCGAAGCGCAGCATCGGCCACGCCTTCAGCGCGGACGCCAGCCTCGCGGCCGTGCCCGCCGGTGCGCGCCAGGAGACTTCGGTGCGCAACTGTCCCGCGGCGGCCGGCTGGGCCGTCCACCGCAGATCTGCTCGGCCACCCAGGGTGCCCGAAATAGCCCACTCGACGTGCGGGCACACCGCAGACGGCGACGAGTGGACGTACACCACGCCACGGGTGTTTCCACGGGTGCTCACTGGTGACCTCCGCTGCTCGACGAGATGCGTCTTCCCCTACGACCTCTCGAACCACGGCGGCCCACTCGTGACGCGCTGCGCACATTGTGCACCTCATCCATGCCTTTTGGCCACATGAACCACAGAAGTCGCAGCGAGATCACCGCACAGGGGTGCCCCGGCCACCCGGGCGGACCCGCTACCGTGTGCTGCGGCAGCACCGCGGAGCACGGCAGAGCACTGGGGAGGACCGGCATGCGGCTCGTCCGCCTGGCACAGCAGCCCTCCCGGGTGGCCGACGACATCCGCGCCGCGCTGGCCTCACTCGGCCGCGGCAACACCGTGGTCGGCGGGGTGGCGCTGATCGGGGTGTCGCCGCCCGGGTTCGCCCAGCCGGTGGACGCCGTCGTCCTGCTCCCGCGTGGCGTGCTCATCGTAGTCGGTGTCGACCTCCCCGACCCGGCGATGCGGCTGCACGCCCCGCTGACGGGGCAGTGGAAGGCCGACGGCTGGCCCCTCGTCGGCACCGAGGACACGGTCAACCCGGCCACCGAGGCGCTCGCCACCTCCGAGAAGATCGCGCGCCACCTGCGTGACACCGAGCCGTCGACCACCACGATCGGCACCATCGTCGCCGTCGGCCCGTACGTCGAGCAGGTCGACCAGCCCCCGGCGGACCTGGCCGGCGCGGTCCGCGTGCTGCACCCGACGCCGACCGCGATGCTCGCCGCCACCGTCTCGCTCGCCTCCGCGAGCCAGCCGAGCACGGTGGTGCAGGCGCGGGCGATGCTGGCCGCGCTGGCCGAGAACGCACCGGCGCTGAGCGACGAGGTGCTCGCCGCGGAGGGTTTCGCCCCGGTGCTCCTGGCCGAGCCCGAGCGGACCGAGCCGGTGGACAGCCCGCTCCACATCATCCCGCCGACCGTGCCCGCCGAGCACCCGCCGGCGAAGGCGAAGATCGTGCGCACCCCGCCGAGGACGCCGCCGGTCGCGGTGGCGAACGTGCGCCGCCCCGGGCCCCCGCCACCACCGCCGCAGGCCCGGCCGCCCCAGCAAGGTCCGCAAAGGCACCAAAGCCAGCAGGTACAGCCGCCACGGCAGCAGCCGCAGGCACCGGCCAAGCCCGCGTTCCAGCTGCCGAAACTGCCGAAACTGCCGCCGTTGATGAAGGACGGCAAGCCGGTGCGCTGGCTGCCGTTCGCCGCCGTCGGCCTGCTGCTGGTGCTGCTGGTCTCGGCCGTGCTGGTGGCGTCGAACCAGGACGGCAGCGAGGCGGCCGCCCCGGAACAGGGGCCGAGCCAGACCACCACGGCCGCGCCGACCGGGCAGAACGTCGACGGCATGGGCTTTTCCCAGGTCGCCGCCGAAGGGGGCACGCAGTGCACCCCGCACGCCTTCGGCGACACCAAGACCGTGCTGGAGACCACGCCCTGTTCACGCCTGCGCCGCGCCAGCTTCGAGGTGTCGGTGGACGGCCGCCGCGCCGCGGTCACCCTGGCCGCGCTCGACTTCCCGAACGCGGAGCAGGCGGAGACCTTCAAGCAGTTCGTCGACTTCCCCGGCAACGGCGGGATCACCGACCTCGCGGTGGAGACCCAGCGCTGGACCGGCCGGCCGCCGACGTTCAGCGGAGCGGCCTACGCCAGCACCGGCGCGCAGTCCTCGGTGCTCATCGCGCAGGCGTGCTGGCTGGACGGCCCGTCCACTTCGGACGATCCCGGCCTCGGCAGGGCCGCCAAGGCCGGGCTCACCATGCAACTCCCCGGCTGAGCACGCTGGGCGCGCTGGGCGCGTTTCAGAGGCCGTATTCCTCCAGCAGGCGCAGCCAGATCTCGCTGATCGTCGGATAGGCCGGTACGGCGTGCCACAGCCGCTTCAACGGCACCTCGCCGACCACGGCGATGGTGGCCGCGTGCAGCAGTTCCGCGACATCCGGCCCGGCGAACGTCACACCGAGGATGACCTCGCGCTCGGTGTCGACCACCATCCGCACCTTGCCCTCGTACCCGTCGGCGTGCAGCGACGAGCCGGCGACCGCGATGTCGAGGTCGACCACCCGGTGCGGTTCGCCGTCCTCGGCGCCGGTGAGGCCGACCGAGGCGACCTCGGGGTCGGTGAAGACCACCTGCGGCACGGCGGTGTGGTCGGCCGTGGTGGCGTAGGCGCTCCACGGCTCCGGCTCGATCCGCTCGCCCTTCGCCCTGGCGGCGATCACGTCGCCGACCACCCTGGCCTGGTACTTGCCCTGGTGGGTCAGCGGCGCGCGGCCGGTCACGTCGCCAGCGGCGTACAGCCAGCCACCGTCCACACCGGACGCCAGACCGGAGTCGTCCACGGCCAGCGCGTCGCCGTCGCGGAGCCCGGCCACGGCCAGGCCGAGGCCGTCGGTGGCGGGCCTGCGGCCGGTCGCCACCAGGAACTCGTCGGCCAGCACCTCCCCGCCACCGGTCAGCTCGATGCGGATCACACCATCCTTTTCGGACACGCGTTCGGCGCCGGTGTTCACGTGCACCTGGACGCCGTCCGCCCGCAGGCCCTCGGCCACCAGGTCACCGGCGAACTCCGGGTACCGCGGCAGCGGGCGCTCGCCGGTGATGATCAGGTCCACCCGCGAGCCGAGCTTCGCGAAAGCCTGCGCCATTTCCACGCCGACCACACCGCCGCCGAGCACCGCCAGCCTGCCGGGAACCTCGCTCGCCGAGGTGGCTTCGCGGGAACCCCAGGTGCGCACGTCGGCGATACCGGGGATGTCCGGCGTGCGCGGCACGCTGCCGGTGCACACGACCACCGCGTGCCGGGCGCGCAGCACCTGGTCGCCGACGGTCACCTCGCGCTCGCCGGTGATCCTGCCCACGCCGCGCACGGCGACGATGCCCGCGCCCTCGGCCCAGCTCACCTGACCGGCATCGTCCCAATGCGACGTGAACGAGTCGCGGCGGGCGAACACCGCGGCCGGATCGACCCGGTCGCCGGCGGGCACGCCCGGCAGTCGGTGGGCCGCGGCGAGCGCGATTCCCGGCCGCAGCAACGCCTTGCTGGGCATGCACGCCCAGTACGAGCATTCGCCGCCGAAGCGCTCGGACTCCACGAGCGCGGCGGTCAGCCCGCCGCGGACCGCGCGGGCCGCGACGTTCTCCCCGACGGGACCGCCGCCGATCACCACGACGTCATAACCGTTGTCTGCCATGGGTGCCAGCGCACACCAGCCGGGGCCGTGGCGCAAGTAGGACACTCGGCCGTGGCGGGTATCCTCGCGAGCGAGTTCGTACAGGCCGCTTTCGCCTGAGATCACCATCGAGCACTGGGAGCACTTCGTGGCCAGGAACACCGCGGTCCAACTGCTGGACGACATCACGGGCGAACCCGCCGAGGAAACGGTTCGGTTCGAACTGGACGGGGTGACCTACGACATCGACCTGTCCGGGTCCAACGCGGACCGGCTCAGGGAGATCCTCGACCCGTTCGTGACCAACGGGCGCCGCACCGGCGGCCGCAAGAAGGTCATGCGGCGCCGCACCGCGAAGGGCCGGGCGGCCGCGAAGCGCACCGCCGCCAAGAAGACCGCCGCGGCCCCGGCCGCCAAGAAGGCCGCTGCCGGCAAGGCCGCGACCGAGAAGGCCGCGCCGGAGAAGGCCGTGACCGAGAAAGCCGGGACAGCGAAGGCCGTGACCGAGAAAGCCGGGACGGCGAAGGCTGGGGCCACGAAGACTGCGGCTGCGAAGGCTGCGGCGACGAAGGCCCCGGCGAAGGCGGCGCCGAAGAAGGCCACCGCGAGGAAGGCCCCGGCGGAGAAGGCGACCGAGAAGGCCGTCGCCGAAAAGCCCGCCGCGGCGAAGAAGCCCGCTGCCGCCAGGAAGCCGGCCGCGAAGAAGACCACGTCGGCTGCCAAGACCGCGAAGCCGGCCGCCACGGCGAAGGCCACCCCCGCCGCCGCCAAGACCCCGGCGAAGCGGGCCCCGCGCAAGGCCCCGCCCGTCACCTTCTCCGCCGCGGAGTAGTCCGCGAATGCTATGAGTGGGGCATTACTTGCGCCCTCCCGTCGCCCACCGCCACCCTCAACGGAGCTGCGCGCGGTTTTCTTCGGGCAAGTAATGCCTCACTCATAGCGTTTTCAGCTCTTCGACGATTTCGCCGACCGAGCTCTTCGCGTCCCCGAAGAGCATGCTGGTCTTGGTGTCGTAGAACAGGTCGTTGTCCACCCCGGCGAAGCCCGAGTTCATCGAGCGCTTGAGCACGATCACCGAGCGGCTGGTGTTCACCTTCAGGATCGGCATGCCGTAGATCGGTGAGCCGGGGTCGGTCTCGGCCGCCGGGTTGACCACGTCGTTCGCGCCGATCACCAGTGCCACGTCGGTCTGCGGGAAGTCCGAGTTGATCTCGTCCATCTCCTTGAGCCGTTCGTAGGGCACGTCCGCCTCGGCCAGCAGCACGTTCATGTGCCCCGGCATCCGGCCGGCCACCGGGTGGATCGCGTAGGAGACCTGGATCCCCTTGCCCTCCAACAGGTCCGCCATCTCCCGCACGGCGTGCTGCGCCTGCGCCACGGCCATCCCGTACCCTGGCACGACCACCACCCGCCCGGCGTAGGCCATCTGGATCGCGGTGTCCGCGGCACTGGTCGCGCGCACCGGCCGCTCGGGACCCGACTTCCCGGCGCTCACCGGCGTCCCGCCGAAACCACCGGCCACGATCGCCGGGATCGACCGGTTCATCGCCTTGGCCATCAGGTTCGTCAGGATCGACCCCGAGGCGCCGACGATCATGCCCGCCACGATCAACGCGGTGTTGTCCAGCGCCAGCCCCATCGCCGCGGCCGACAAACCGGTGAGCGCGTTGAGCAGCGAGATCACCACCGGCATGTCCGCACCACCGATCGGCAGCACCACCATCACGCCGAGCAGCGCGGAGGCGACCAGCAGTCCGCCCATCAACCAGCCGGACCCCGACCCCACCGCGATCGCCACGCCGCAGCCGAGCGCGGCCAGCAACAGCAGCAGGTTCAGCGGCTGCTGCAGCTTGCCCACCGACACCGGCCGCCCGGTGATCAGTTCCTGCAGCTTGCCGAAGGCGATGTTGGAGCCCCAGAACGAAATCGAGCCGACCAGCGCGGAAAAGAGCGAAGCGATCGCCACATAAGCGGGTTCGTGCGCGTATCCCTCCGTGCTGCGGAACTCGACCCACGCGATCAACGCCACCGCCCCGCCGCCGACGCCGTTGAACAGCGCCACCATCTGCGGCATCGCGGTCATCTTCACCTTGCGCGCGGCCGGCACGCCGACCAGCACGCCCAGTACCACGCCGAGCACGATCAGGCCCCAGTTCCCCATCCCTGGGGTGAGCAGCGTCGCGACCACCGCGAGGACCATGCCCGCGGCGGCGATCCAGTTGCCGCGCACCGCGGTCCGCGGCCCGGTCAGGCCCATCAGGCCGTAGACGAACATGGCGAACGCGACGATGTAGAGAACCGCGATGAACTCGGTCACGCGTCCTCCTTCTTCGCGGCGGGCGCGCGCTTGCCCTTGAACATCGAGAGCATGCGGTCGGTCACCAGGAAACCGCCGACCACGTTGATCGTGCCGAACGCGATCGCGATCACCAGCAGGACCTTGTTCAGCACCCCGTCCACCCCGAGGCCGAGCACGATCAGCCCGCCGAGCAGCACGATGCCGTGGATGGCGTTCGTGCCCGACATCAGCGGCGTGTGCAGCGTGTTCGGCACCTTCGAGATCACCGCGAAGCCGAGGAAGCCCGCGAGCACCAGGATCGCCAGGTTCTGCAGCATCAGTCCCGTCCCTCTCCCGTGACACACGCTCCGGCGACGACTTCGTCGGAGAAGTCCAGCGCCAGCGCGCCTTCGTCGTTCAGCAGCGAGCCGAGCAGTTCGGTCAGGTTGCGCGAGTACAACTCGCTCGCGTGCGCGGGCATGCCGGCGGGCAGGTTCAGCGGCGAGCTGATCGTCACGCCGTGGCGCACCACGTCCTGGCCCGCTTCGGTGAGCTCGCAGTTGCCGCCGGACTCCCCGGCGAGGTCGACGACCACACCGCCGGAAGGCATGCCCCGCACGGCTTCCGCGGTGACCAGTACCGGCGCCTGCCGCCCGGGTACCAGCGCGGTGGTGATCACCACGTCGAACCGGGTGATCGCCTCGGTGAGCCGTCGTTGTTGCTCGGCGCGTTCTTCGGCGGTCAGTTCGCGGGCGTAACCGCCTTCGCCGACGGCCTCGATGCCGAGGTCGAGCCATTGCGCGCCGACCGACCGGACCTGTTCGGCGACCTCGGGCCGCACGTCGTACCCGGTGGTCTGCGCACCCAGCCGCCGCGCGGTGGCCAGCGCCTGGAGCCCGGCCACCCCGGCGCCGAGCACCAGCACCTTGGCCGGTGCCACGGTTCCCGCGGCGGTGGTGAGCATCGGGAAGAAGCGGGTGAGCCGCTCGGCGGCGAGCAGCACCGCGCGGTACCCGGCGACGCTGCTCTGCGAGGACAAGGCGTCCATCGCCTGCGCGCGGGTGATCCGCGGGATGGACTCCACCGCGAAGGCGGTCACCCCGCCCTCGGCCAGCTCCTTGATCCGCTCCACATTGGACAGTGGGGCGAGGAAGCCGATCAGCAGGGTGCCCGGCGCCAGCCGGGTGGCCTCCACCGCGGTCGGTGGCCCGACCTTGAGCACCACCTGGGCCGCCCACGCCTCACCGATCGTGGCTCCGACACTTTCGAAGTCACTGTCGGTGATCAGTGCCGCGTCGCCCGCCCCGCTTTCCACGATGACCTTCAGCCCGCGGGCGACCAGCCGCTCGACTGCCTTCGGCACCAGCGCTACCCGGCGTTCCCCAGGTAGCGACTCCTTCACCACACCGACCGTCACCGGCCCGGATTCGGCCACCATGCGACCTCCTCGAGCTTGAGGATGGAGCACGAACGAACACGTACTGTGTTCTGGATCACTCCAGGTGTAGCACACAGAGTGGCCTGATCGCTCCTGTCTTCAGGAGGTCCTTTGCCAATTCGGTACCCCGAGCACGATCAGCCGGAGCCGCTTCTCCGCCGTTCGCACTACTCGCGCGGTCGCCTCGGGCCCATTCGCCTCGATCAGCTCCAGCACGGTGGCCTGCATCGCGGCGACGATGAGCTCCGCCATCATGTGCAGGTCCTCGGTGTCCCACTCGCGCAGGTAGTCGAACCGGGCCAGGTCGACGGCCAGTTCGCTGGAGAACAACCGCAGTTCCAGCCCGATCGCCGCGGGTACCGCCCCGGTACCGGCGTAGCGCTCGCGCAGCAGGAAGCGGAAGTGGTCCTCGTGCTCGCGGACGTGCTCCTCGAGCAGCGCCACCGACGCGCTGATGACGTCCTGGAAGGCCCGCTTGTCCCGCCGGGCCGCGCGCAGCATGCCGCGCAGCGCCTGCATCGACTCCTCGACCAGCACCACGCCGAGTTCTTCCATCGAAGCGAAGTGGCGGTAGAAGGCGGTCGGCACGATGCCTGCCGACTTGGTGACCTCGCGCAGGCTCAGCGTGGCGAACACGCGGTCCGCCAGCAGGTTCAGCGCTCCGTCCAGGAGCGCGCGGCGGGTCCGCTGCTTGCGCTCGGAGCGGCTGACGGGTTCGGCGGTCACGAGCCTGAGCCTATCCGCCGCCTCCGGACTATCGCCCACGTCACATCGGGGCGCGCTCACGTTGACATCCCTGGCTGGTGCTCCACACTGTTCAGTGTACAGATGTTCACTGAATGGAGAGGTGCCATGGGCAAGCTCGCTTCGGTCGCCGAGGCCCTGCTCACCCCTCACGGCGTGGACCGCTATCTGGAACTCATCGATCCGATGCTGGTACGCCGGGAGGTCCGGGGCCGGGTGACCGCCGTGCGACGGCAGACGTCGAGCACGCTGACGCTGACCATCCGCCCCAGCCGGGCGTGGCGCGGCTTCAGCGCCGGTCAGTACGTGCGGGTGACGGTCACCATCGACGGGGTCCGGCGCACCCGCTGCTACTCCCCCGCCTGCTCGCAGTACCGGCCCGACGGGCAGCTCGAACTGACCGTGAAGGCCATCGACGACGGCCTGGTCTCGGGTTACCTGCACCGGCACGCGGAACCGGGCATGGTGCTCGGCCTGTCCGAGCCGGACGGGACCTTCGGCCTGCCGGACCCGCGGCCCGGGCACGTGCTGCTGATCAGCGGCGGCAGCGGGATCACCCCGGTGCTGTCGATGCTGCGGACACTGGCCGACGAGGACCACCCCGGCCAGGTCGCCCTGCTGCACTACGAGAACGAGCCCGCGGACCTGCCCTACCGCGCCGAACTGGCCGAACTGGTGGCTGGCAGGCCCAACTTCCGGGTCCGGTTCGCCTGCACGATGACCGAGCGGGGCGGCGACCTGCACGGCTTCTTCTCCCGGGCGCACCTGGACGAGGTGGCGCCGTGGTTCGGCGAGGCCGAGACCTTCCTCTGCGGCCCGGTGCCGCTGATGGATTCGGTGCGCAAGGATTACGCCGACGAGGGTTTGGGTGAACGACTGCACACCGAGGAGTTCACCCCGCCCGCCTTCGCCGCCGAGGCCGGTGAGGTCACCGGGCAGGTGCGCTTCGCCCGCAGCGGCAAGGAGTTCGCCAACACCGGCAAGCCGCTGCTGGAGCAGGCCGAGGACGCGGGCCTGCGGCCGGAGCACGGCTGCCGGATGGGCATCTGCTTCTCGTGCACGCAGGTGAAGACCAGCGGCCCGGTGCGCAACCTGCGCACGGGCGAGGTCTCCGCCGAGGACAACGAGGAAATCCAGCTGTGCATCTCCGCCCCCTGCGGGGACGTCGAGATCAACGCGTGAACGAAGGGACTTCTGCGATGACTGGCTTGCAGGACCGGCTCACCCCCGAACAGGTCGAGGAGTTCGGCCGCGAACTGGACGAGCTGCGGCAGCGGATCGTGGCCGATCTCGGCCAGGAGGACGTGGACTACATCCACAAGATGATCAAGACCCAGCGCGGTCTCGAGGTGGCCGGGCGCGGACTGATGTTCGCCGGCTTCTTCCCGCCCGCCTGGCTCGCCGGGGTCGGCGCGCTGTCGCTGGCGAAGATCCTGGACAACATGGAGATCGGGCACAACGTCATGCACGGCCAGTACGACTGGACCCGTGACCCGGCGCTGAGCTCGCAGAACTTCGAGTGGGACACGGTGGCGCCCTCGGACAACTGGCGCCACTCGCACAACTACATCCACCACACCTACACCAACATCCTCGACAAGGACCGCGACATCGGTTACGGGATCCTGCGGATGGACCCCGAGCAGAAGTGGCACCCGTACTACCTGGGCAACCCGGTCTACGCCTCGCTGCTGGCGCTGCTGTTCCAGTGGGGCGTGATGCTGCACGACCTCGAGGTGGACCGGGTGCTCAAGGGCGAACGCAAGTGGTCGGAGTTCAAGGAGGTCCGGGCGAAGATCCTGCGCAAGGCCGCGCGGCAGTTCGGCAAGGACTACGTGCTCTTCCCGTTGCTGACCGGGCCGATGGCGCCGCTGACGCTGGCGGGCAACGCCAGTGCGAACCTGATCCGCAACCTGTGGGCGTTCTCGATCATCTTCTGCGGGCACTTCCCGGCCGAGGTGGAGAGCTTCACCGAGGCCGAGACCGAGGAGGAGAACCGCGGGCAGTGGTACCTCCGGCAGATCCTCGGCTCGGCCAACATCTCCGGCGGCAAGCTCTTCCACATCCTCTCCGGCAACCTCTCGCACCAGATCGAGCACCACCTGTTCCCGGACATCCCGGCCAGGCGGTACCCGCAGATCGCCCCGGAGGTCCGGGCGATCTGCGAGAAGTACGGCCTGCCGTACCACACCGGCCCGCTGCGCAAGCAGCTGTTCTCGGTGGCGCGCAAGATCGTGAAGCTGGCGCTGCCCGGCAAGGAGCAGCCGGAGCCGGGTCCCCGTACCGTGGTCGGTGACCGGCAACCCGCGGCGGCTTGAGGCAGGACGACAACCATGGTGGGTCAGTTCGAAAGCGGCAAGGACACCGTGCAGGAGCTCACGGAGTCGGCCGCCACCCATATCGGCAACATCGCGACCATCATCACCGGCGCGGTGCGTGACATCGCCAGGGAGACCGGCGACTGGCTCACGGACGTGATCGAGATGCGCGAGGCTTCGCTGCGCGCTCGCGAGGACGAGGAATTCGGTGCTCCGGGGGTCGTTTCGCGCGTGGACGAACCGGAGAAGTAGGGGGATAACCCGGTAGGCGGCCCAGCGTCGGAAGAGGCAGGCTGACCCTCGTGCGAAACGCGGGTCCCGATCTCTTCCGGCGCTGGGCCGTCGAGCCGTGGCGCCGGCGGTTCTGGGCCGAACTGGGCTGGGTCGTGCTCGGCCTGCCGCTGGCCGTGCTCAGCCTCATCGGTATCGCGCTGGTCCTGCTGTCCGGTATCGCGCTGAGCCCGTTGCTGATCGGGCTGCCGATGGTGGCGGGCGCGCTGCTCGCCGCCCGGGCCCTCGGCGGGACGCACCGGCGGCTGGTGGGGACCCTTCTCGGGCTGAAACTTACTGGTCCGACCAGCAAACCAGCTACTTTCCGGACATCACTCACCGATGGTCCCGGCTGGCGCGCGGTCGCCTACCTGGTGCTCCGCGTCCCGCTGGCCGTGCTCGACCTGGGGGTGACGGCGTTCCTGCTGCTGTACGGCCTGGGCACGCTGACCTACCCGCTCTGGTGGTTCGTGCTCGACGGGCGGCCGCTGCCGTTGTTCGACATCGGCACCGCCGGCCTGCTGCCGTCCCTCCCGCTGGCACTGCTCGCGGCCGCACTGCTGCTGGCCACCCCGGCACTGGTGCACCTGGTGCTGGGCCTGGACCGGCTGCTGGCCCGCGCCCTGCTCGGCCCGACCACGCTCAGCGAACGCGTGCGCGACCTGGAGGAAAGCCGGGCCGCCGTGGTCGAAACCGCGGACGTGAAACTACGCCGGATCGAACGGGACCTGCACGACGGCGCCCAGGCACAGCTGGTCGCGCTGGCGATGAAGCTGGGCGTGGCCAAGGACGAACTGGATGCCGCCCAGGTGGACCTCGACCGGTTGCGGGCGCTGGTCACCGCCGCGCACACCGGCGCGAAGGACGCGCTGGCCGAACTCCGCGACCTGGCGCGCGGCATCCACCCCGCCGCGCTGGACGCCGGGCTCGAGGTCGCACTGTCCACTTTGGCCGCCCGCAGCGAGGCCGAGGTGCGGGTGCTGGTGTCGCTGCCCGTCCGCCCGCCGGCCGCGATCGAGTCCATCCTGTACTTCAGCGCGGCGGAACTGCTGACCAACGCGATCAAGCACGGCGGGGTGGACCGCGCCGAACTGCAACTGTTCGAGCTGGATTCGGTGCTGCGGCTGTTCGTCTCCGACCGGGGCCGGGGCGGGGCGCGGGTGCACCCGTCCGGCGGGCTGGCCGGACTGGCCGACCGGTTGCGCGCGGTGGACGGCTACCTGTCGATCGACAGCCCGCCCGGCGGGCCTACGGTGGTCGTGGTGGAGATTCCGGTCTAGGGGGCGCTGGTGCGGGTAGTGATCGCGGAGGATTCGACCATCCTGCGCGCCGGCCTGGTCGAGCTGCTCACCCTGCGCGGGCACGAGGTCGCCGCCGCGGTGAAGGACGGCGAGGCGCTGCGGGCCGCGGTGGCCGAACACCGGCCGGACGTGTCCATTGTGGACATCCGGATGCCGCCGACTTGCACCGACGAGGGGCTGCGCGCGGCGATCGCGTTGCGGGCGGCGAACCGCGGTGAGCCGATCCTGCTGTTCTCCCAGTACATCGAGACGAAGTACGCGGCGGAACTGCTGGCCGATCGCGCGGGCGGGGTCGGGTACCTGCTCAAGGACCGGGTCGCCGAGGTGTCCGACTTCCTCGGCGCGCTGAGCCGGGTGGCCGCCGGGGAGACCGTGCTCGATCCCGAGGTGGTCACCCAGCTCTTGGGGGCCACCAGGAAAGCGGGCGTGCTGGCCACGCTGACCCAGCGCGAACGGGAGGTGCTGGAACTGATGGCGCAGGGCCGCTCGAACGCGGCGATCGCGAGCACGCTGTTCCTCTCCCCCGGTTCGGTGGAGAAGTACGTGACGAGCCTGTTCGGCAAGCTGGGCCTGGCGCCGTCCGACGGGGACAACCGGCGCGTGCTCGCCGTGCTGCGGTACCTCGAGTCGTGAGGTTACCGTGGGAGCCATGCATTCCACGGAGATCGAGGTCCGCACCGGCGACACCGCCGTGGTGCACGACCTGACCAAGGAAGCGGAGTCGTTCCTCGCCGAGCACGGCGCGGAGGACGGCCTGCTGCACGTGTGGGTGCCGCACGCCACCTCCGGGCTGGCGATCCTGGAGACCGGCGCCGGCAGCGACGACGACCTGCTCGCCGCGCTCGACGACCTGCTCCCCCGCGACAACCGCTGGCGGCACCAGCACGGCACCCGTGGTCACGGCCGTGACCACGTGCTGCCCGCGCTGCTGCCGCCGTACGCCTCGGTGCCGGTGATCGGCGGGGTGATGGCGCTGGGCACCTGGCAGTCGGTCTGCCTAGTGGACACCAACGTGGACAACCCCGTCCGGCGCGTCCGCTTCAGCTTCCTCGCCGGCTGACCGGGCTGACCGGGCCGGCCAGAGCAGCACCACGAGCCCGGCGGTGAGCAGGCCGCCGAGCACCCAGATACCGGTCGCCACGTCCGGTGCGCCCGGCGTGCCCTGCAGCAGGCTGCGCAGGCCCTCGGTGGAGAACCGGAACGGGGTCCACGACCAGAGCAGCCAGCGGTAACCCTCGTGCAGCAGCTCCGGAGCCTGCCCGGCGACCGCGGGCGCGAGCAGGTAGAGCGGCCCGAGCACGGCCATCGCCCGCACGCCGAGCAACCGCAGCAGTCCGGTCTGCAGCGCGGCGAAGGCGGCGGTGGTCAGCAGCAGGAAACCGAGCACGTCCCAGCCCATCGGCAGTGACGAGTCCCAGAGCTTCGCGAACCCGGCGAGCACCCCGGTGACGAGCACGCTGGTCACCGCGACCTGGGTGAGCCGCGTGCCCGTACCCGGCCGGTGCGCCCGCCGCGTGGACACCAGGACCAGCACCGCGCCCCCGGCCAGGCAGCCGATCCAGGCGAGCGTGCTGAACGCCAGCGGTGCCGTCCGCCCGGCCACGCTCGCCGGGTGCACGGTCTGGACCTGCGCGCCACCGCCGAGCGCCTGCGCGACGCCGGTGAGTGCCTGCTGCGCGACCTGCGTCCCGACCGGGTTGACCGCGCCGGAAACCACCACGACCGGCGGCTGTCCCAGTTCGAGGACGCCGTAGACCGCCTTGTCTTCGAGCAGTTGCCTCGCCTGTTCCGGCGTGGCGATCCGCCAGGCCAGCTGGTCACCGCCCTGCGCCGCGATCCGCTCCGCCATCGCGCGCGGCGGCCCGTCGGGCGCGGCCACCGCCACGGGCAACCGGTCCGGCGCCACCGTCGCCTGCGCGCCGAAGGTCAGGAACCCGAGTACCACGGCGATCACCGCGCCGGCCAGCGCCGCGGCCACCGGCAACATCCGGTCAGTCATCGCTCCTCTTTTCATCGCTCGTTGAATTCTGCTCGCAAGGTAGTCCCGCGAAGGCGGTGAAGTCAACACGCGTTGAAAAGTCACCCGGGTACCGTCGGCCAGGTGAACACTCCTCACCGGCTGGTGCTCTGGGACATCGACCTGACCCTGGTGGACCTGCGCGGCCTCGGCGGCCGCTGGTACACCGACGCGCTGCTCGCGGTCACCGGGACCCCGCTGCGCGAACTGCCGTCGTTCCCCGGGCGCACCGAACGCGCGATCACCACGGAAATCCTGACCGCACACGGGATCGAGCCGACCGACGAGCTGATCCAGCGCATGTGGCGCGAACTGGTGCGGCTGTCCGAACGCGGCCGGGCCACGCTCGCCGAGTTCGGCCACGCGCTGCCCGGCGCCGCCCTCGCACTGTCCACTTTGGCCGGTCAGGGGGTGGTGCAGTCACTGGTCACCGGGAACCTGCCGGAGATCGCGCTGCACAAGCTGGCGGCGTTCGACCTGCACGACCACCTCGACCTGGAGATCGGCGGCTACGGCACGCTCTCAGCACACCGGCCGGACCTGGTCGCGCACGCCATCGAGCGCGCCTCGGAGAAGCATGGGCGGCCGTTCGCCCCCGAGGTGGTCGCCGTGGTGGGCGACACCCCGCACGACGTCACGGCGGCACTGGCACACGGCGCCATCGCGGTCGGCGTCGCCACCGGACGGCACTCAGCCGAAGAACTCGCGGACTCGGGCGCGCACACCGTACTCACCGACCTGTCGGACACCCAAGCCGTCATCCGCGCCCTCACCGCCGCCTGACCCCGAACCCCACACTCACGCACCCGAACCCCACACTCGTGCAGCCGAGTCCCACGCTCAGGACGGCGAGTCCCACATTCGTGACCTCAGTCAGCCAAGTGGGCGAGGGCCTCGAATGCTATGAGTGGGGCATTACTAGCAATCAACGCAAGTAATGCCCCACTCATAGCATTCAGCGTGGGAGGGGGCTTGCCGGGACGGTGGTTCGCTGGGCGGCGGGTACGGCTCGGTAGCTGCGCAGGATTCGCTGGACCTCGTCCTTCGTGGTGAAGTCCGGGGCGGTCTGGTCGGCGTAGACCGCGAGCAGCACGGTGCCCGGTTTCGCGGTGTCCGCCGAACTCGCGGCGATCACCCCGACGACCGCCTGTTTCGCCAGGCACGGGTGCCCGCCGCTGGTGGTCACGTCGACGAGCCGGATCGTGGCCGGGCGGGTTTTGCCGTCGCCGAGGGACATCTCCGCCGCTTCGGGCGGGCCGACGCGCAGTTGCGGGGGCGGACCGTCCCAGGTGTACGCCCGGTTCGCCACCGAGGTCGCGAACTGCTCGGCGGCCACCGCCGGATCGGTCTGGGTGTCCGGCTTGACCCCGGCACCGCCGAGCCGCGAGTCGTCGTCCGCGGGGCAGAAACCGTCGCCGTAGAAGGCACTTGTCGACATGACGACCTTCGGCTGGCCTTCGCCCTCCCAGCCGTGCACCGTGCCCGGCTTGGGCGTCCAGCGGGCGGGCACGTCGTAGGCGTAGGCGCCCTCGCCACCGGCGACCGACTGCCAGCCGTCGACCACCGCGGGCACGACCACCTTCGGCGGCGGTGTGTACGGCGTGCGGGAGGTCGACGGCGGCGGCGTGTGGTCCGTGGCGTCCGAACCCTGCTGGCTGAAGAAGTACCCGGCGCCGAACAGGATCACCGCGAAGAACCCGAACGCCGCGCCGGAGGACCGGCGCGGCTGCTCGCTCACTTGGCGACGAGCTGCTTCAGGTGCTCGACGACCGCGTCCACGGCCACCTCGGCACGCTCGCCGGACAGCCGGTCCTTCACCTCGACCACGCCGTTGGCCAGGCCGCGCCCGACCACCAGGATCGTCGGCACGCCCACCAGTTCGGCGTCGGCGAACTTCACGCCTGGCGTGGCCTTGCGGTCGTCGAGCAGCACCCGCACGCCCGCCGCGTCCAGCTCGGCCGCCAGCTTCTCGGCCCCCGCCGCGACCGCCTCGTCCTTGCCCGCGATGACCACGTGCACGTCCGCCGGGGCGACCGCGCGCGGCCAGACCAGGCCCAGCTCGTCGTGGTGCTGCTCGGCGATGGCGGCGACCAGGCGCGAGACGCCGATGCCGTAGGAACCCATGGTGATCCGGACCGGCTTCGAGTCGGGGCCCAGCGCGTCCAGCTCGAAGGCGTCCGCGTACTTGCGGCCCAGCTGGAAGATGTGCCCGATCTCGATGCCGCGGGCGGCGACCAGCGTGCCCTGGCCGTCGGGCGACGCGTCGCCCTCGCGGACCTCGGCCGCCTCGATGGTGCCGTCGGGGGTGAAGTCGCGGCCGGCGACCAGGTCCACCACGTGGTGGTCGGCCTGGTCGGCGCCGGTCACCCAGGCGGTGCCGGTAACCACGCGCGGGTCGACCAGGTAGCGGACCTTGTTGTCCAGCAGCGCCTTCGGGCCGATGTAGCCCTTGACCAGGAACGGGTTCTTGGTGAAGTCGGACTCTTCGAGCAGGGCGACCTCGGCGGGCTCGACGGCGGCTTCGAGGCGCTTCATGTCGACCTCGCGGTCGCCGGGGAGGCCCACGGCCAGCAGCTGCCACTCCTTGGCGCCCGGCTCGCGGGTCTTCACCAGCACGTTCTTCAGCGTGTCGGCGGCGGTGAACTGCCTGCCGAGGCCCGCCTGGTTGAGGAAGTCGACCAGGGTCTCGATGGTCGGCGTGTTCGGCGTGTGGTGCACCTGCGCGGCGGGCTTGTCGTCGACCGGCAGCGCGGGGGGCGCGGGCGTGGTGACCGCTTCGACGTTGGCCGCGTAGCCGGACTCGGTGCTGCGGACGTAGGTGTCCTCACCGGTCGGGGCGACCGCGAGGAACTCCTCGGAGGCCGAACCGCCCATGGCGCCGGAGGTCGCGGCGACCACGACGTACTCCAGGCCGAGGCGGTCGAAGATCTTGATGTAGGCGGCGCGGTGCGCCTGGTAGGACCGCTCGAGGCCCTCGTCGTCGAGGTCGAAGGAGTAGGAGTCCTTCATCACGAACTCGCGGCCGCGCAGGATGCCCGCGCGGGGACGCGCTTCGTCGCGGTACTTGGTCTGGATCTGGTACAGCGTGACCGGGTAGTCCTTGTAGGAGCTGAACTCGCCCTTCACGGTGAGCGTGAACAGTTCCTCGTGGGTGGGGCCGAGCAGGTAGTCGGCGCCGCGGCGGTCCTTGAGGCGGAAGAGGTTGTCGCCGTACTCGGTCCAGCGGTTGGTGGCCTCGTAGGGTTCCTTCGGCAGCAGCGCGGGGAACTGGATCTCCTGCGCGCCGAAGGCGTTCATCTCCTCGCGGACGACGTCCTCGATGCGCCGCAGCACCTTGAGGCCGAGCGGGAGCCAGGAGTAACCGCCGGGGGCGACGCGGCGGACGTAGCCGGCGCGGACCAGCAGGCGGTGGCTGGGCACTTCGGCGTCCGCCGGATCCTCGCGCAGGGTGCGGAGGAACAACGACGACATCCTGGTGATCACTACGGCTCCTAGGGGCACACGGGCGTTCAGCGCAGGATAGTCAACCGGCGCCGAACAGCTGCAACGGGCTGATTGTCGGTGGTGGCGCCTACCGTGCCCCCATGACTGTTCAGCTGGGCGCGGTGACCATCGACTGCGCCGATCCGCGGAAGCTCGCCGAGTTCTGGACCGAAGCGCTCGGCTCGGAGGTCGTGGTCGACCACGGGGGCGAGTACCTGCTGCTCACCCCGGCCTCGCCGGACGGGGTGATGATCGGCCTGCAGCGGGTGGAGCAGCCGCGGGACGGGAAGAGCCGGGTGCACCTGGACCTGCGCACCGAAGACCGCGCCGCGGAGGTGAAGCGGCTGGTCGCACTGGGCGCCAAGGAGGTCGAAGAGCACCACATCCCGGGACTGGCGTGGACCGTCCTCACCGACCCGGAAGACAACGTTTTCTGCGTAGGCAGCGCCGAATAACCCGGCCCCCGCACCCCGTCGGTGTCACGAAGGTGGCTTTCGAGACGGACAACGTCCCGAAAGCCACATTCGTGACACCGGGCAGAACCTAGGAACCGAGCGTGGCGTCGACTGCCCGGACGTATCCGTACCAGCGCGACGAGATGGCGAACCCGCATCGTTCGTAGATTCCCACGGCGGCGTTCGCGTTTTCCGCGTCCACGCCCAGCGAGGCTCGTTCGTACCCGGCTGCCCTGGCTTCCTCCAGGGTGTGCCCGAGCAGCGCCGAAGCCACGCCTCGGCCTCGTAGTTCGGGCAGGGTGGCCACGTGCGAGATGTACAGCTCCCGCACCCCCGTCGCTTTGGCATCGCTTTCGTAGAAGTCGCTGAGCACCAGGGAGACGACCTCATCCCCGCGCAGCAGCAGGAACGACAGCTCCGGGCGGAAGGAGGCGCTGTCCGTCACCAGGTGGCGCCACGCTTCCGGGCTTTGCACGGTGCTGCCCCAGTGCTCGGCGAACGTGATGTTCCGGGCGGTGAGCACCGCGTCGAAGTACTTGTCCTCGTAGGTCACCAGCGCGAACTCGGACGGCAGCTCGCGCTTCGGCGGCAGCGCGCCGAGGTCCGCGCGCATGTCGAAGAAGTCGCGCGCCCGGTGGTAACCGGCCTTTTCCAGCTGCCCGCAGTACCACCGCTGGTTCTCGTGGCCGTGCCCGTGCAGCTCCAGTGGCGCGTCCGGGAACACCTTCAGGTGGCGTTCGCGGCCCGCTCGCTCCACCCACGCCAGTACCTGCGCGCCGAGTTCGTCCGTCCGGTGTTCCGGGTGCACGGTCGCCTCGAAGCGCAGTTGGTGCACCGGGTCGGCGCCGTCGCGGACCCGCACCAGGGCGTAGGCGATCAACTGGTCCCCCGCCCACCAGCTCAGCGAACCGTGTTCCAGGTCGACGTTCGGGCTGGTGATGCTCTCGGCGATGTCCTCGGCGCTCTCGTGCTCCCCCGTCGGATTCACGGCCTCCGCCGTGGCGAACAGGTCGGCGAGCGCCGTCACGTCGGACAGGGTCAGCGGTCGCCGGGTCACCTCGGAGCGGTCCATGTGACGCAGCCTAAGTCGGCCCCCATCGCCCGGCCCACCGATTTTCCGCGCCGGTTACCCTGCTGACGTGCTGGTGCTGCTCCCTCCCTCCGAGACCAAGGCGACCGGCGGGGACGGCCCACCGCTGGACCTGGACTCGCTGTCCTCCCCCGAGCTGAACCCGGTGCGCGCCAAGATCGCCGACGCGCTGACCGACCTCGCGCGCGACGTCCCGGCCGGCCTCGCCGCGCTCGGCATCTCCGAGCGCCAGGCCGACGAAGTCCAGCGCAACGCCGAGCTGTGGACCTCCCCCACCCTGCCCGCGCTGCGCCGCTACACCGGCGTGCTCTACGACGCCCTCGACCTCACCAGTTTCAAGAAAGCCGAGCTGACCAGGGCGAACGAACGCCTGGCCGTCGCGTCCGCGTTGTTCGGCATCGCCCGCGCGACCGACCGCATCCCCGCCTACCGCCTCTCCGCCGGGACCACGCTGCCCGCACTGGGCGGGCTCCGGCCGTTGTGGCGTCCCGCGCTCGAGCCGGTGTTCGCCGGGGTCGAGGGCCTGGTGGTCGACCTGCGCTCGGGTGGTTACGCGGCACTCGCCCGGATCCCCGGCGCGGTCACCGTGCGCGTGGTCACCGAGGACGCCCGCGGGCAGCGCAAGACGGTCAGCCACTTCAACAAGGCCTACAAGGGGAAGCTCGCCGCCGTGCTGGCCAGGACCGGGCGTGCGCCGTCCACTGTGGACGGACTGGTGAAGGTGGCCACCAAGGCCGGGCTGAGCGTGGAACGCACCGGCGAGCACGAGCTGGAGATGCTCACCGGCGAGTGAACCGGTCCGGGTGGTAGGCCGCGAGGTCGCTGTCGACCGGCGCGCCGAGCAACTGCGCGGCGATCACGTGCCCCGAGTACGGCGCCAGGGTCAGCCCCGCCGGGCCGAAGCCGGTGACGATCATCAGCTCGGGATGACCTTCGGGGCTGCCGAGCACCGGCAACCCGTCGGGTGCCGCGGGCCGGAAGCCGATCCGCGTCTCCAGCAGCGTCGCGTCGGCGAGGCCCGGCGCGACGGCCAGCGCGTTGTCGAGCACCTCGCGCTGCCCCGCCGCCGTGACGCGGTAGTCGAAGCCGGAGTCGGTTTCCCTGGTCGCGCCGACCACCACCCGCGATCCCGGGAACGCCAGCAGGTAGTGGCTCGAGATCGGCAGCACCACCGGCCACGCGTCGGTCGGTGTGCCGGGCAGTTCCAGGTGGCTGATCTGCCCGCGCTGCGGCTCGATGCCGAGGCGCAGGTGCACCGGGGCGAGCAGTTCGTCGGTCCACGCCCCGGCGGCCACCACCACGGCGTCGGCGGAGACCACCTCGTCGCCGATGCGCGCGCCGGTCACCTTGCCGCCGTCGACCACCAGTTCCGCGGCGCCGGAAATCGACCGCACGCCTCGGGCTTCCGCCGCGCCGAGCAGCGCCGCACGCAGGTGCCTGCCGTCGACCCGGCCGCCGCCGGAGATGTGCACCGCGCCGAGTTCCGGTGCCAGTGCCGGGAAGTAAGCCCTGGCGTCGACCGGATCGAGCCGCTGAATCTCGCCCAGCCCCGGTGCCGTGGTCGCCCGCTCGGTGACGCGCTTCTCCGCGGCGTCCAACTCGGCCTCGTCCGCGGAGACCACCATCGCGCCGACGATTTCGAACGAGGAGTCCTCACGGCCGTCCTCGGCGAGCTGCTCGACCAGATTCGGGTAGAACGCCGCCGCCCGCGCCGCCAGGTGGTACTCCTCGTCGCTGCGGCGCGAGGTCCACGGCGAGACGATGCCGGCGCCCGCCGACGTCGCCACGCCGTCGCGGTCGTGCCCGGCCAGCACCACTTCGGCACCACGGCGGGCGAGTTGATAGGCCGTCGACGCCCCGGCGATGCCGGAGCCGATCACGAGGACGCGCATGGGCTCCACCCTGGGGTAAAGGATCAGCGCGGGACAACCCTTACCGGCCGAGCACCGCCATCGCCGCGTTGTGCCCGGGGATCCCGCTCACCCCGCCACCGCGGACCGCGCCCGCCCCGCACAGCAGGATTCGCTCGTGGGCGGTCTCCACGCCCCAGCGGCCGGTGCCCTCGGTGGCGTACGGCCAGGACAGGTCGCGGTGGAAGATGTGCCCGCCGGGCAGGCCGAGTTCGGCCTCCAGGTCGAGCGGGGTCTTCGCTTCGACGCACGGCCGTCCGTCCGCGTCCCGCCAGAGGCAGTCCTCGATCGGCTCGGCGAGCACGCTGTTCAGCGAGGCGAGCGTGGCGGTCAACGCCGCTTCCCTGGCCGCGTCGTTGTCTTCGCGGAACAGCCGGGCGGGCATGTGCAGGCCGAACAGGGTGAGCGTCTGCGCGCCGGCCGCGCGCTCGGCCGGACCGAGGATCGACGGATCGGTCAGCGAATGGCAGTAGATTTCGCACGGCGGCAACGCGGGGATCCGGCCGGACGCAGCCTCCGCGTGGGCGGTCGCGAGTTGCCGATAGTCCTCGTTGACGTGGAACGTGCCGCCGAACGCGTCGTGCGCGGCGACCCCGCCGTCCCGCAGGCGCGGCAGCCTGGTGAGCACCATGTTGACCTTGAGCTGGGCCCCTTCCGGCGCCTCGCGCGGCGGCTCTTCGCCGAGCAGTCGCGCCAATGTGGGCGCGGCGAGGTTGGCCAGTACGTGACCGCCGTGCACCACGTGTTCAGCGTCGCCGTGGCGGTAGCGGACCTCGCCGTCGGGCTGGATGGCGAGCACCTCGGCGTCGGCCAGCAGTTCGGCCCCGGCCGCGCGGGCGGCGTCCGCGAGCGCGCCGGTGACCGCGCCCATGCCGCCGACCGGCACGTCCCAGTCGCCGGTGCCGTTGCCGATCACGTGGTAGAGCAGGCAGCGGTTCTGGCGCAGCAGGGGGTCCTCGGCGGCGGCGAACGTGCCGATCAGCGCGTCGGTCAGGACCACGCCGCGCACGGTGTCGTCGGTGAACGTGGTTTCCAGCGTCTCGGCGAGGGGCTGTTCGAACAACGCGCTCCACGCCTGGTCATCGGCTACTCGCGCGCGTAGTTCGTCCTTCGTGGGCAGTGGTTCGGTGAGCGTGTCGAAGGTGCGCTCGGCGACCCGGCCGGTCATCTCGTAGAACCGCTGCCAGGCCTCGAAATCCGCGTCACCACCGGTGATCGCGGCGAAGGAGGCGGCGGTCCGCGCGGTGTCGCCGGTGTCCACGAGCAGGCCGCCCGCGCCGACGGGTGTGTAGGAGGACATCCGGCGGCGGCGCAGGTCCACCGCCAGCCCGAGTTCGGTGACGATACGCCGCGGCAACAGGCTGACCAGGTACGAATACCGCGACAACCGCACGTCCACGCCCTCGAACGCGCGGAACGAGACCGCCGCGCCGCCGAGTTCGGCCCGCCGCTCCAGCAGCAGCACCGACCGGCCTGCCTTGGCCAGGTAGGCGGCCGCGACCAGCCCGTTGTGCCCACCACCGGCGATCACCACGTCGTACCCCGTCACCCGCGTTCCTCCTCTTCCCGGACACCTGCCCTCACTGTCCCAGTTAATTCGGTTGCACGGCTGCTCCGGCGACGGGCAGGATCGTGGCGATCGATGGACGAGCCGGTACGCCGGTGGAGAGCGGAGGAGGTGCCCTGTGGCTAGGACTGTCCTGGGCTTGCCCTGCGCCCCATCCACCGCCCTGGCCGGCTGACGCGCGCGCGTCCACTCAGCGCCGGCGGGGCAATTCCTGATCAGGAGCCCACCAGTGCGCAAGCACGACCTCGATTTCGACCACCTCGAAACCCAGTCCGCGCGCCGCAAGAGCCGTCGCGCCCGCTTCGACGACGAACCCGAACCGAGCCGCCGCGGGCGGCTCACCGAAGAAGAGCGCGTCCGGCTCGCCCACCAGCGCGCCGACGCCTACACCGAAACCGCCATCCCCGGTGGTGGTGACCGCTGGTCCACCTGGGCCGACGGCGAGCAGGGGCCGCTGCCGCGCCCGAGCTGGGTGCTCACCCAGCTGGCCGCGGTCGACACCGAGCTCGGGGTGCTCAAGACCGGCAAGGAAGCCGACGTCCACCTGGTGCGCCGCGGGCTGCCGGACGGCCCGCAGTCGCTGCTGGCCGCCAAGCGGTACCGCAGCAACGAGCACCGGCTGTTCCACCGCGACGCCGGTTACCTGGAAGGCCGCCGGATGCGGCGGTCGCGGGAGATGCGGGCGATCGAGACCCGCACCGCCTTCGGCCGCAACCTGATCGCCGAGCAGTGGGCCTCCGCCGAGTTCGCCGCGCTGTCCCGGTTGTGGACCGCCGGCGTGCCGGTGCCCTACCCGGTCCAGCGCAGCGGCACCGAACTGCTGCTGGAGTTCATCGGCGACGAGGACGGCACGGCCGCGCCGCGGCTGGCGCAGGTGCGTGCGGAGGGAGCGGACCTGCGCGACCTCTGGTACCAGCTCGTCTCCGCCCTGGAGACGATGGCCACGCACGGCCTGGCGCACGGCGACCTCTCGGCCTACAACCTGATGGTCCACGAGGGCAGGCTGGTGCTGATCGACCTGCCACAGGTGGTGGACATCGTGGCCAATCCGCGTGGGCTGGAGTTCCTCGCCAGGGACGTGCGCAACGTGGCGGACTGGTTCGCCGCGCGCGGCCTCCCGGCGGACGTGCTCGACGCGGACGCGCTGGTCGACGAACTGCGCCGGGCGGCCGGGCTGCCCTGATCGGGGTGCGCGGGAAGGTGAGTCCGCTCACCTTCCCGCGTTACCGCGATGGGGCGTTGCCCACAATCCCCGCCTCCGCGCGGCAGCCGGAAACACTCTCCGCTATTCTGTGATGAGACCGCATTCGGCGGCGTGGATGAGTGGTGTCCGTCGCCTCCAAGGCCAAAACCGTCCGGCCCGCGGTAACCATCAAGCGGCGCGTGGTGTGCAGAACACCGCGTGCCGGGTATGTCCTCGAGAAAGCCCACAGCAACACCACCTTGTCCTGCCTGCGTGCGGACAACCGGGCCTCCCTTGCGACGTGCCACGTCCGAGAGGCATTTGTGACAGTCACGCTCGATTCCGGCAACACCTCCGCGCGCCACGGCAACCGCAAGCCGCGGATTCGGAACACCGACGGTGGCCCCGCCGCCGTCACCGCACCACCCGCAGCACCCCTGAAGTCCTTCGCCGAGCTCAACATCCCGGAGCCGCTGCTGCGCGCGCTGCGGGAAGCCGGCATCAACTCCCCGTTCCCCATCCAGTCGGCCACCCTGCCCGACGCGCTCGCCGGGCGCGACGTGCTGGGCCGCGCGCAGACCGGTTCCGGCAAGACCCTGGCCTTCGGCCTGGCCCTGCTGGCCCGCCTCGAGGGCGGCAAGGCCCGCGCCAAGCGGCCGCGCGCCCTGGTGCTGGTGCCGACCCGTGAGCTGGCCATGCAGGTGGCCGACTCGCTGACCCCGCTGGCCAAGTCGCTCGGCCTGTGGTGCCGCACCGCGGTCGGCGGCATGGCCTTCAACCGGCAGGCGGACGCGCTGCAGCGCGGCGTCGACCTGCTGATCGCCACCCCCGGCCGGCTGTCGGACCACGTCCGGCAGGGCACCTGCGTGCTCGGCGACGTCAACTTCGTCGCGCTCGACGAGGCCGACCAGATGGCCGACATGGGCTTCCTGCCGCAGGTGCGGGAGATCCTCGACCTCACCCCGGCGCGCGGGCAGCGGCTGCTGTTCTCGGCCACGCTCGACGGTGACGTCAAGAAGCTGGTCGACCGCTACCTGACCGACCCGGTCGAGCACTCGGTCGCGCCGGTCACCGCCAGCGTCACCACCATGGACCACCACGTGCTGCAGGTGTCCTACCCGGACAAGCAGGCCGTCATCACCGAGATCGGTGCCCGTGAGGGCCGCACGATCATGTTCGTGCGGACCAAGCACCACGTGGACCGCCTCGCGGAGCGCCTGCGGGCCTCCGGGGTGCACGCCACCGCCCTGCACGGCGGCAAGACCCAGGGGCAGCGCAACCGGGTGCTGGCCGACTTCAAGGCCGGGCACACCCCGGTGCTGGTGGCCACCGACGTCGCCGCGCGCGGTATCCACGTCGACGACATCAGCCTGGTGCTGCACGTGGACCCGCCCGCCGACCACAAGGACTACCTGCACCGCGCCGGTCGTACCGCGCGGGCCGGGGCGTCGGGCACCGTGGTCACGCTGATCACGCACGACCAGCGCCGCACCATGAAGCGCCTGACCGACCGCGCCGGCGTGCGTGCCGAGACCGCCACCGTGCGGCCCGGTGACACCGAGCTGGCCCGGATCACCGGGGCCCGCCAGCCCAGCGGTGAGCCGGTCGTCGAGCGCGAGCACCGCCGGGACACCCCGCGCCGGGGGGGCCCGCGTGCCCACAGCGAAGGCCGTGGCGGTCGCCCGAGCTTCGGCGGTCGTGGCCGCCAGCCGCGCACCGGCGGCAGCAGCACGGGCCGCCCGCAGCGCCCGGGCCGCGGCCCGGCCCGCCGCGGCTGGTCCAACGACTGATCTGCTCCACCAGGAAGCCCCGCCGGTCCCCGTGACCGGCGGGGCTTCCTGCTTCCCACGGCCCTTCGAATGCTAGGAGTGGGGCATTACTTGCGTTCAATGCAAGTAATGCCCCACTCATAGCATTGGCCGGGGGCTGCCACGGGGTGGGCGGGTTACATGGGGAAGAGTTCGAAGTCGGTGGCCAGGCGGCCGCCGAAGCGCTTGCCGGTTTCCTCAGCGGCCGCCCGCAGGAAGGTCTCCGGCTCACCCATGTCTCCCCCGAGGGCGGCCAAGTAGGCCTTGTGTTCCTTCAGCGAAGCGACCGCCCTGTCCAGCGTCGAAGTGATGTCCACGGCGTGCGTCGATCGCGGTGACGAAGCGCCCGCCACCCAGCGCACGCCCTGCCACGGTTCCAGGTCCAGATCGCGGAAGACCCAGCGGTTCGCCGCGTCGCGCACGGCGTCCAGGGTGGCTTCGCCGACCACCCGGTGGTCCGCCATGTTCAGGTAGCCCCCGGGCCAGGTCTCGCGGTGGTTGGTCATCAGCACCAGTTCCGGCCGATGCCTGCGGATCGCGGCCGCGATGTCCCGGCGCAGCGGCAAGCCGTACTCGAGCACGCCGTCGGGGTGGTCCAGGAACTCCACGTCGTGCACGCCGACCACGGCCGCGCTGGCGATCTGCTCGGCGGTGCGCAGCGGACCCGCTTCCTCGGGCGCCAGGCTGTCGATGCCCGCCTCGCCCCTGGTCACCAGCAGGTAGGTCACCGACTTGCCCGCGTCGGTCCACTTCGCCACCGCGCCGCACCCGCCGTACTCCAGGTCGTCCGGGTGCGCGACCACCGCCAGCGCGCGCTCCCAGTCCTCCGGCATCGGTTCCAACTGGTCCGCGGTCACCGTGCGTCCTCCTCGATCCGGTCGCATGCGAGACTGCCAGGCGTGAACGCACCCGGTCCAGCCCCCGACCACGTTTTCGACTGGCTCGACACCGAGGCGGAGAAGCGCGCCGCGGCCGGGCTGGTCCGCCGGTTGCGGCCCCGGCCGGCGAACACCGGCGAGGTCGATCTCGCCGGCAACGACTACCTGGGGCTGGCCCGCGACAAGCGCGTCGCCGGGGCCACCGCGGCCGCCGCACTGCGCTGGGGTGCCGGAGCCACCGGTTCGCGCCTGGTCACCGGCTCGACCGAACTGCACGCCGAACTGGAGCACGAACTCGCCCGGTTCTGCGGGACGCAGTCGGCGCTGGTGTTCTCCTCGGGGTTCACCGCGAACCTCGGCGCGGTCACCGCGTTGTCCGGCTCGGACTCCGCGATCGTCACCGACAAGTACATCCACGCTTCGCTGATCGAGGGCTGCCGCCTGTCGCGTGCGGACGTCGCCGCCGTCGCGCACAGCGACACCGCCGCGATCACGCACGCGCTCGCCACCCGGCGCAAGCCGCGCGCGCTGGTGGTCACCGATTCCGTTTTCTCCGTCGACGGCGACCTGGCGAAGCTTGGCGAACTCACCGAAGCTTGCCGCGCGCACGGCGCGGCGCTGCTGGTCGACGACGCGCACGGTTTCGGTGTGCTGGGCGAAGGCGGCCGCGGCGCGGTCCACCAGGCCGGCTTGGCCGGGGCGCCGGACGTGGTCACCACCCTCACGCTCTCGAAGTCGCTCGGCGCGCAGGGCGGTGCGGTACTCGGCCCGCGTCGCGTGATCAAGCACCTGGTCGACACCGCGCGCAGTTTCATCTTCGACACCGCGCTCGCGCCCGGCAGCGCCGCCGCCGCGCTGTCCGCGCTGAACGTGCTGCGCGCCGAACCCGATCTGCCCGGCAAGGTGCTCGCGGTGGCGAGCCGCCTGTCCGAACAACTCGCCGAAGCCGGGTTCACCGTGAGCACGCCGGACGCCGCGGTGGTGTCGGTGCACGCGCCGTCGCCGGAGAAAGCCGTCGCCTGGGCGGAAAGCTGCGCGGAGCAAGGCGTTCGCGTGGGCTGCTTCCGCCCGCCGTCGGTGCCGGACGGCATCTCACGGCTGCGCCTGACCGCGCGCGCCGACCTGACGGAGTCCGATGTGGACGCCGCGGTGAAGGTGATCGTGGACTGCGCGCCCCGCTAGCGGCGCATGGTCACGTGCGGGATGCCGTCCTCGAGGAACTCCTCGCCGGTCGGCTCGAAGCCGAACTTGGCGTAGAAACCCTTGGCGTAGGTCTGCGCGTCCAGCACCGCCGGAGCGTCCGAAATGGACTCCAGCGCGGCGTGCATCAGTTGCCCCGCCAGGCCTCGGCCCCGCGCGGCCCCCGCTGTCACGACCCGGCCGATGCGGAACCCACCGCTGGGCTCTTCGAGCACGCGCAGGTAGGCGTCGACCCCGGATGCACCGTCGAGCCAGAGGTGCCGGGTGCCCGGCAGCAGGTCTCTGCCGTCCAGTTCGGGGTAGGGACACTCCTGCTCGACGACGAAGACGTCGACGCGCAGTTTGAGGAAGGAATAGAGATCGCCGGCGGACACCTGGTCCCCGGTAGCCGCCCGAACCATGCTTTCAACCACGGCGTATGCCTAGCACACGCCGTGGTCGGGGCAAGGAGCGGAGGGTTCAGTCCTGCGAGCGGACCTCCGAGGTGAACGCGGCCACCCGCGTGTACACACCGGGGCGGTTCGGCCGGGCGCAGCCCTCGCCCCAGGAGACGATGCCGATCACCGTGTCGCCGACCAGCAGCGGACCGCCGGAGTCACCCTGGCAGGCGTCGACGCCGCCGTTGGGATACCCGGCGCAGAGCATGGTCGTCTCGTCGAAGTTGCTGAAGGTCTGCCGGCAGCCCTCGTCGGAGATCACCGGCACGAGCGCGCCGCGCAGTGTGTCCGAGCGGGGCCCGTCTTCGGAGGTGCGGCCCCAGCCGAGCACACGGGCCTTGGTGCCTTCGCTGTACAGCGCGGTGTCCTGCGCGGTCGGCAGCTTCGCGGCGGTGTAGGGCATCTCGTCTTCCAGGGTCAGCAGGGCGATGTCGCTGCCGCTGGTCGGGTCCTGGAACTGCGGGGAGATCCACACCTTCGCCACCCCGCTGGTCACACCGGCGCTGGTGCGCTGGTCCTGCCGCCCGGCGACCACGCGCATCTGCGCGCGCTTCACCGCCTGCGCGCAGTGCGCCGCGGTCAGCACGCCCCTCGGCGAGACCAGCACGCCGCCGCAGAACTGCTGGTTGTCGCGATCGGTGAGGTAGACCGCGTACGGGTGGTCGGCGATGGAGGCCTCGGTCCCGCCCACGATGTACGGCTGGGTGTTGGTCGCCGCGGCCGACGGGATGAGCGTCACCGCTCCGGCCAGCATGGCCGCGGCCGCCGTCAGCACCCCGCGGCGGCGGGACTTGTTCGGCATCGGGGAGAGTCCTCTCGCAGGGGGTCGGGAGCGGTCCGGCTAGCCTAAATGGCCTAGGGCGTCCGCGGTGTCCCTGAACCGGGTGGACTGCCGGTCACGCTACGGCTCTGTCACAGTGGAGCGGTGCGACTACAGGCCCCCGCCGCGGTTCTCGGAGTGCTGCTGCTCGCGCTCTCCGCCTGCGGCGCAGAGCCTCCACCAGCACTTTCGCCGCCAGTGGCGACCACGACGACCCCGCAGCCCGTGGTTCCTCGATCGAGTGAGCCGCCCCCGGTCCAGCCGAGCTGGCGGGTCGGCGCCCGCCCGCTGCCGCTGCGTGCCGACGGCTACGGGCAGGTGCTGCCGACCCCCGCCGAACTGGCCGACCGCCACCTCCCGACCGCGGACCTGCTGCCCCCGCCACCCGACGGCGAGTACGCGTCGACCGTCGCACCCGTGCCGGGTGAAGTGCTCGCGCGGAGCACCTGGCAGCCCGAATGCCCGGTCGGCGCCGCGCAGCTGCGGTACCTGACGATGTCCTTCTGGGGCTTCGACGGCCGGGTGCACACCGGCGAGATGCTGGTCAACGCCTCCGTCGCGCAGCCGGTCACCGAAGCCTTCGGCGCGTTGTTCGCGGCGAAGTTCCCGATCGAGGAGATGCGGGTGACCAGGGCCGACGAGCTGGACGCGGCCCCGACCGGGGACGGCAACAACACCAGCGCGTTCGTCTGCCGCCCGGTGCGCGGGCAGACCACCTGGTCGGCGCACGCCTCCGGGCTGGCCGTCGACGTGAACCCGTTCTGCAACCCGTACCTCAAGGCGGACCTGGTGCTGCCCGAGCTGGCCTCGGCCTACACCGACCGCGCGCGCGAGCGGCCGGGCATGATCCTGCCCGGCGGGGTGGCGGTCCGGGCGTTCCGCGCCATCGGCTGGACCTGGGGTGGTACCTGGACTTCGCCGAAGGACCTGATGCACTTCTCCGCCACCGGCGGCTGACGGGAACAAACCGGGCCCCGGGCGCGGTTGACCGACCAGAAGACGACCCCCGACCGACAGGATGGCTGCAGTGCCCCACTACGACCTGGTGATCATCGGCACCGGCTCCGGCAATTCCGTGCTCGACCCGCGGTTCGCCGGCTGGAAGACGGCGATCGTGGAGAAGGGCACCTTCGGCGGCACCTGCCTGAACGTGGGCTGCATCCCGACCAAGATGTTCGTCTACCCGGCCGACCTCGCCGCGGCCGTGCCCGCCGGCGCGAAGCTGGGCGTGGACATGAAGCTGAACGAGGTGCGCTGGCGCGAGATCCGCGACCGGGTCTTCGGCCGGATCGACCCGATCGCCGCCGGGGGCAAGCAGTACCGCGTCGAACACGAGGACAACGCCAACGTCACCGTCTACGAGGGCGAGGGCCGGTTCACCGGGATGAAGGAGCTCCGGGTGAGCTTCCCCGACGGCCGCACCGAAACGCTGACCGCGGACCGGTTCGTGCTCGCCGCGGGCGGGCGGCCGGTGGTCCCGGACATCCCCGGGCTGGCCGACAGCGGGTACCACACCTCGGACACGGTGATGCGGATCGACGAACTGCCCGAGCGGCTGGTCATCCTCGGCAGCGGGTTCATCGCCGCCGAGTTCGCGCACGTGTTCTCCTCGTTCGGCGTCGCGGTGACGGTGATCGCCCGGTCCGGCGCGCTGCTGCGGGCGGAGGACGAGGCGGTGAGCGAGCGGTTCACCGAACTGGCCGCCGAGAAGTACGACGTCCGGCTCAACCGGCGCACCACCAAGGTCCGCCGTACCTCGACCGGGGTCTCACTGGACCTCGAAGGACCCGAGGGCACCGAAACGCTCGACGCGGACCTGCTGCTGGTGGCCACCGGCCGCCGGCCGAACTCGGACCTGCTCGACGTCGCCGCCACCGGGGTGTCCACAAGGGACAGTGGGCACGTGGAGGTGGACGAGTACCAGCGCACCGCGGTCGAAGGCATCTACGCACTCGGCGACATCTCCTCGATGCATGAGCTGAAGCACGTGGCCAACCACGAACAGCGCGTGGTGCAGCACAACCTGCTCCACCCGGACGATCCCGTCGCCTCGGACCACCGGTTCGTGCCGCACGCGGTGTTCACCGCGCCCCAGATCGCGGGCGTGGGCCTCACCGAAGGCGAAGCCAAGGCGCAGGGCGTGAACTACGTGACCTACACGCAGGACTACGCGGGCATCGCCTACGGCTGGGCGATGGAGGACACCACCGGTTTCGCGAAGCTGCTCGCCGACCCGGCCACCGGGCAGTTGCTCGGCGCGCACATCATCGGACCGCAGGCGGGCACCCTCATCCAGCCGGTGATCCAGGCGATGAGCTTCGGCCTGGACGCGCGGCAGATGGCCCGTGGCCAGTACTGGATCCACCCGGCGATGCCGGAGCTGATCGAGAACGCTTTGCTCAACCTGCCCCTGGACGACTGAGCCAACTCTCGGAGGAGTGAGTCCACTCCTCCGAGAGTTTTGGCAGCATGTGACCGCAGCGGTCGACAGCCGGGAACTGCGTGTTTAGTGTTTTCAGAGCGGAGCCTGGGCCACCTCGCGGCAGCCCAGGGGACACCCGCGCTGGCTCTACGTCAGCGGTGGAGATGGACGCCAACCGGCTCCACCACGTAGTAGAAAACGATCAGAAGCTCGACGATCCACACCCACCACGGGGGCGGCGTCGAGCTTCTGTCTTTGTTCGACCTGGGCATTGCCAATCACCTCCGTTCCACCGCAAACTGCCTGGTAGGCGCGGTACGATCTAGCAAACATGCCTCGTCGGGCCACTGCCAACCTGGTGGGCATCTGGGTGCGATATGGGTCAAATGTGGTCACTGTGAAACACCGGCGTCATCCGTAGCGATCCATTTACGGTCAACCCTGGCCAGCGATGGACGCACAGTGAGGTGCAGTGAACCACCGAGACACCCGGCTGCAGAGAATCAAGCACGAGATCGGGCCTGTATCGCCGTTGGAAGATCATGCCACGATCGATCTTGAAGCAGTTCACGATGCCCAGCAGTTCGGCAAGTGCCTCCACAAGCTGCGCAATCTCGCCGGCCCACTCTCGAACCGAGAAATAGAGCGTCGAAGCAAAAAGAACATCGGTCGAACCAAAATAGGCCAGGCGGTCGACGGGGAGCTTCCAAATCGGGATTTTCTGGAGATATTCCTCCATGTGTGCGGCATCTCTCACCCTGAAACGCAGGCATGGTTTTCCACATGGGCTCGCCTCAGCACCGGATCCATCGACGAAAAGCCTGCCGAGACGCCGCCCAATGAGTTCCTTCGAAAGTATGGGGGCGAAACGAACTCCGGGAGCGAGATTCGACAGCAAGCAGACGCGGAACTATTCGAATTGCGACAACGTCAGGAAGCTGTCGAGGAACGTCGGGACGCGGCCGAGCGGCGCGCCAGCGATCTGGCTGAGCAGCTAGAACGCCTGCACGAAACCAGCTTGAAGCGCGCCCAGGAGGCAGAGGACGAGCGTGAGAAGGCGCTGGAACGGGTCGTTTTCCTCACTCGTGAACTCGAGCGCGTCCAGGATGCTGATGCCAAACGCATCAGGCAGATCGAAGAAGATCGCGATGTCGCCCTTTCGCGCACACAAGACATGATGAGCGAACTGGACGTCATGCACGCGAAAATCGGCGAACTACGCGGTTTCCTCACCAACTCCACCAAGGAACTGGGTCGAGAACTCGGGATCGAACTCGACAAGGTCTATCGCGAACTTTCCCGACTGGGGAATCAAGTTGCCAAGATAGGTGAAGCCAGGGGCTACTCCACCAGAGGCCCCGCCAACGATGACACATACGACGAGTGGGGACACAAGCGTGAGAACCTTTTCGAGGCCGATGACCTGCGAGCCCCGGGTCCGCTGATCGGCCCTGCGTCCTGGCACTCCCGACGCGAGTAGTGAAGCCTGCCAAGCGGGCAGAACCGCCCGGCGATGGCCACGGTCACCTCGTGCCAGCTTCCACGCTGGCGCACAATTGCCCGCGGATGACCTCACCTGTCAGCGGTTCAGGCAGCGCGGGCGAGACACCGCGTGCTCCACCTCACCGCCCTCAGCCACTTCGGGGCAGGTTCGGCCACGTCCACCACACATGTCCGCGCTTGACCGCACCTGCCCGGAGACGGCTCACGCACCCGACAGGCAGTGGTTCAGACGAGCTTGTCGCGGCCGGCCAGGCCGCCGAAGATCGTTTGTGCGACGACCACGCCGAAGACCACGGCCAGCGGCACGGTCCACCCGGCGGTGGCGTCGTGCAGCAGGCCGAAGAGGAAGGGGCCGATCGCGGCGAGCAGGTACCCGAGTCCCTGCACCATGCCGGACAGCCGCGCGGTCTCGTCCCCGGCCCGCGCGCGCAGCGCGATCACCATGACCGCCATCGAGAACACGCTCATGCCGATCCCGGTGAGGATCGCCCACAGCAGCGGCGCCGCCGTCGGGGCCAGGATCAGCCCGCCGAGCCCCGCCATGGAGAACAGGCCGAGGCCGACGATCCACCAGGTCTGGTTGCGCTGCCGTGCCGCGAGCGGCGGCACGGTGAGGCTGATCGGCACCGCCAGCAACGACATCAGCCCGACGGCCAGGCCCGCGTCACCGCGGGTCAGCCCGGCGTCCATCAGCACCTGCGGGAACCAGCCCATCACGATGTAGGCCAGGAACGACTGCAGGCCGAAGAACAGGGTGACGATCCAGGCGAGCGGGCTGCGCAGCAGCGAACGTCGCGGTTCGGCAACGGTTCCGGTGTGCTCGGTGTGCCGGGAACCGCCGCGGATGGCGATCTTCCAGACCACCAGCGCCAGGAAAGCCAGCACCGCCCACGCCGCCAGCGCCGGGCGCCAGCCGCCGAGCAGCGCGTCCAGCTTGGGCGAGAGCGCGGAACCCGAAGCGCCGCCGAGGTTCAGCGAAGCGGTGTAGATGCCGGTCATCAGGCCGACCCTGGCGGGGAACGAGTCCTTGACCACCACGGGCACGAGCACGTTCGCCAGCGCGATGCCCGCGCTGGACACGAGCGTGCCGCCGAGCACCACCAGCGGTCCGTCGAGCACCCGCACGATCAGGCCGACACCCAGCACGCCGAGGGCGAGCGCGACCGCGCTGCCCATCCCGACCTTGCGCGCCAGCCTGGGTGCGGCGAGTCCCGCGACGGCGAAGCACAAGCCTGGCAAAGTGGTGAGCAATCCGGCCCAGGTGCCGGAAGCGCCGAGGGAAACCCTTGCCTCGTCGAGCAGCGGCCCCACACTGGTGATAGCGGGTCGCAGGTTCAGCGCGGCGAGCACCACGGCCAGTGCGATGAGCGTGCCACCGGCGACGGCGAGGTTCCGTGACCGGCGGACGGGTTCGATCGTGCCGGCCAGGGCACGTTGCTTGATCGAAACCTCGGATTCGACGGACACGGAGCTAGTATGACAGACGTAGGATGATTGGTTGAACCCCGAAAATACCTGGAGCACGCGAAAGGAATGTCACAGTGCCGTTGGCCACCACCCGCCGGACCGGACTCGTCGACCAGGTGATCGGGCAGTTGCGCGAAGCCGTGACCGCGGGCGAATGGCCGGTGGGCGAACGCATCCCGCCGGAAAGCGAACTGGTGACCGCACTCGGTGTCGGCCGCAACACGGTGCGTGAGGCCGTCCGCGCCTTGTCCCACAGCGGTTTGCTCGAGGTGCGCCAGGGTGACGGCACCTACGTCCGCGCGACCAGCGAGGTCTCCGGTGCGGTCCGCCGCCTGTGCGGCTCCGAACTTCGCGAAGTGCTCCAGGTGCGCCGGACGCTCGAAGTCGAAGGCGCCCGGCTGGCCGCCACCGAGCGCACCGAGGCCGAACTGGAACGGCTCACCGAACTGCTCCGCATCCGCGACGCGCACCAGTCGGCCAAGGAGTACGACGAATTCGTCCAAGCGGACGCGAGCTTCCACCTCGCCGTTGTCCAATGTGGACGGAACACGCTGCTGACCGAGCTCTACCGCGGGCTGAGCGAGGTGGTCACGGCCTCGGTCGAGGCGACCAAGCACGCGGACAACGTCCAGCACACCGGACTGCTCGAAGCGATCGCCGCCCGCGATCCGCAGCGCGCGGTCACCGAAGCGGGCGGTTTCCTCGACGAACTGCTCAAGGAGATCGAGTAAGCCGGTGCAGCCGCAGGGCGAGCTGGAGTTCCAGCGCGCCCGCCGGTGAGGACCAGTCGGGCCCGAGCAGCGCGGAGATCCGTTCCAGCCGCTGGGCCACCGTGTTCACGTGCACGTGCAGGGAGTCCTTGGCCCGCACCAGGTTCCCGCCCGCGGCGAAGTAGCAGTTCAGCGTCTTGACCAGTTCCGTGCCGCGGCGGGCGTCGTAGTCGAGGACCGGGCCGAGCACCGAACGCACGAAGCCGGCGGTGTCCGCCCGATCGCCGAGCAGCACACCGACGAAACCGAGTTCACCGGCCGTCGCGCCATCGCCTTCACGGCCGAGCGCGAGCATCGCCCGCAGGCAGCGCGCGGCTTCGGCGTGCGCGGCGGCGAGTCCGGCGGGACCCGCGGCCGGTCCCGCCGCGGCGACCGTCACCGGGCCACCGGCCGGCCCGGCCAGCATCGAGGCCAGCTTGCCCGGGTCGGCGGCGGCTTCCTTCGGCGGCACCAGCGCGACCACCTGTTCCGCGTGCAGCCCGGCCAGTGCCGCGTGCCCGGCGACCGCGGCGGCCAGCCTGCCGCGCGAACACGCGTCGGACTGCAGCACCAGCACCACGTGCCCGGCACCGAGGTCGACGCCGACGCGGCGCGCCCGGTCGATCAGCGCCTCGGGATCGCGGTCCGGGGCGGTGAGCAGGTCGGCGACCAGTTCGCCGCGGACGCGGTCCTCGGCTTCCGCGGTGGATCGGCGCAGCAGCAGCAAAAGCGCGGTCACCACGCTCGCCCGTTCGAACAGCCTGCGGTCGGCGTCGACCAGGTCCGCGCGGCCGGTGAGCGTGATGCTGCCGAGCAGTTCGGGCCCGGCGAGCACGGCACAGGTCCACACGCCGTCCTCGGCCACCGCCCGCCCGCTGGTCTGCGACGCGGCCACGACTTCGGCGGACGGGTACCGCGCCGGAGCACCGGAGCGGCCGAGTTCGGTGCCGGTCGCGTCGTGCACGGTGATGGCGCCGCCCAGCACCCCGGCGACGGCTTCGGCGACCTCACGCACGCCGCTGCCGCCGAGCACCAGCGCGGTCAGCCGGTCGTGTGCCTCCTGCGCCCGCGCGATCGTCGCGTGGTGCTCCTGGATGGTCTCGATCAGGCGCGCGTTGTCGATCGCGATGGCGGCGTGGTCGGCCAGTGACGAAAGGAGCGCCACCTCGGCCGGGGAGAACTGCCGGGGGCGGCGGTCCGAGGCGTAGAGCACGCCGATCACCTCGTCCCCGAGCGCCAGCGGCACGCCGATGATCGCGATGAGCCCTTCGTCGCGCACGGCCTCGTCGATCGGGCCGGTGTGGCGGAACCGCGGATCGGTCGGGTAGTCGGCGGTGGCGTACGGGCGGGCGGTCTGCGCGACCAGCCCGCCGAGCCCCTCCCCCATGCCGAGGCGCAACGCCTTGAACAACGCCGAGGTGCACCCGTCGGTGACCCGCATGTACGTGCCACCGGCGCCGGGGCGGTTCATGCTCAGGTACGACACGTCCACCCGCAGCAGCATCCGCGCCCGGTGCACGATCGACTGCAGCACCGCGTCGGTGTCGCGCAGGCGGGCGAGGTCGCTGGCGGTGTCGAACAACGCCGCCAGCTCGGCCTCGCGCCGGGAGTGCCCGGCGAGCGTGGCGTGGATCCGCAGGGCCGCCTCGGTGGCCCGCGGATCCGCGCCCGCCGCCGCCAGTTCCTGCGCGCTCGCCCCGGCGGCGATCAGGTCCAGCAGCTCCACGCTCATCCGGTCATGGTGTCACCGGCGTGCGGTCCTCGGGAACCGACGCGGGCTGCTCCGGCTCGGCCAGCGAACTGCCCTTCGTCTCCTTGGCGAGGTAGACCGCCACGATGGTGACCACGCAGGTCGCCGCGACGTAGATGGACACCGGGAGGCTGCCGCCGAGGTCGCGCAGCATGGCGGTGGCGATCAGCGGAGCCAGCCCACCGGCCAGGATCGACGCCAGCTGGTAGCCGATCGACGCGCCCGAATACCGCACCCGCGTGCCGAACAGTTCCGAGAAGAACGCCGCCTGCGGGCCGTACATCGCGCCGTGCAGCACCAGGCCGACCGTGGTCGCCAGCACCATCAGGCCGAAGGACCTGGTGTCCAGCATGGCGAAGAAGACGAACGACCAGACCAGCATCGCGCTCGCGCCGAACAGGTACACCGCGCGGCGGCCGAGCCGGTCGGACAGCGCGCCCCACACCGGGATCGTCACGAAGTGCACCGCCGAACCGATGAGCACCGCGGTCAGCCCGACGCTCTTCGACATCCCCAGTCCGACGGTGATGTAGACCAGGATGAACGCGGTGAGGATGTAGTAGGAGACGTTCTCCGCGAAGCGCGCGCCCATCGCGATGAGCACCTCGCGCCAGCTGTGGCGCAGGACCGTGACGATCGGCGCCTTCTCGACCTTGCCGCCCGCCTTCTTCGCGGCCTCGATGAACACCGGCGACTCCTCGACCGAGAGCCGGATCCACAGCCCGATCGCCACCAGCAGCCCGGAGAGCAGGAACGGGATGCGCCAGCCCCACGACTCGAACGCGGCGTCGGTCTGCACGGAAGCGAGGATCGCCAGCACGCCGGTGGCGAGCAGGTTCCCGCCCGGTGCGCCCGCCTGCGGCCAGGACGCCCAGAAGCCGCGCCGCTCCGGATCGCCGTGCTCGGAGACGATCAGCACCGCGCCGCCCCACTCACCGCCGAGCGCGAAACCCTGCACCAGCCGGAGCAGGGTGAGCAGGATCGGCGCGGCCACGCCGATGGTGGCGTAGGTGGGCAGCAGGCCCATCGCGAAGGTCGCGCCACCCATCAGCAGCAGGCTGAGCACCAGCAGCTTCTTGCGGCCGATCTTGTCGCCGTAGTGACCGAACACCAGCCCGCCGAGCGGGCGCGCGAGGAAGCCGATCGCGTAGCTGCCCAGTGCCAGCAGGGTGCCGGTGAGCGGGTCGGAGTCGGGGAAGAAGAGCTTGTTGAACACCAGGGTCGCGGCCGAGGCGAACAGGAAGAAGTCGTACCACTCGACGGTCGTCCCGACGAGGCTGGCGCCGACGATCTTGACGATCTTCCGGCGCGGCGGGGACGCGGTATCAGCCATGTACATCACCACTTCGTTGTGTGACGGGGGGTTTCGAGGACTCAGCCGGCGGTCCAGCCGCCGTCGAGCGGGACGGAGGCACCGGTGAGGTAGGCGGCGGCGTCACCGCACAGCCAGGTCACGACCGCGGCGACCTCCTCGGGTTCGATCAGCCGCTTGATCGCGGTCCGGCGGAGGAAGACCTCGTCGAGCACCTCGTCCTCGCCGATGCCGTGCCGCTCGGCCTGCGCGCGGACCTGGCCCTCGACCAGTGCCGTGCGCACGTAACCCGGGTTGACGCAGTTGCTGGTGACGCCGTGCTCGGCCCCCTCCAGCGCGGCGACCTTGCTCAGCCCTTCGAGCGCGTGCTTGGCCGCGACGTAGGCGGACTTGCCGGGGCTGGCCCGGAGGCCGTGCACGCTGGAGACGGCGATCAGCCGGCCCCAGCCGCGGCGGTACATCGCGGGCAGGCAGTGCCGCATGAGGCGGAACGGGACCTGCACCATCAGCTCGTGCATCGCGGCGAAGCGGTCCGGCGGGAACTCGTGGATGGGGGCCACGTGCTGCACGCCGGCGTTGTTGACCAGGATGTCCACGTCGTCGGGCAGCGCCTCGACCGCGCCGGGCGCGGTGAGGTCGGCGACGTGCGCGATGGCCCCGGTCTCGGCGGCGACCTCGGCCGCCTGCCCGGCGTGGAGATCGGCGAAGTGCACCTTGGCACCGGCCGCGGTGAGCGCGACCACGCACGCCCGGCCGATCCCGGCCGCGCCACCGGTGACCAGCGCGGTCCGGCCGCGGAGCGTGGGCTCGTTCATGCCACGGAACGCTACGAGCCGCGAGTCACCCGGACCATGTGTCCACCGCCCACACCTACCCCGCCCGCGGTGGCCCCTCCCCACACTCCCGGCCCCGGCGCCGAAGCCATCGGGGGACACAAATGTGGCTTTGGGGGCGGATTCGGCCCCCAAAGCCACATTTGTGTCCCCGGTGAGGGCCGTGAATGTGGGAGTCGGCTGCGCCGGTGTGGGGTTCGGGTGCGCGAACGTGGGGTTCGCGCGTGGGGGTCAGGGGAGGGTGAGGATCTCCGAGCCGGTTTCGGTGACCACGATGGTGTGCTCGAACTGGGCGGTCCACTTCTTGTCCTTGGTGGTGACCGTCCAGTCGTCGGACCAGATGTCGTAGTCGATGGTGCCCAGGGTGATCATCGGCTCGATGGTGAAGGTCATGCCCTGCAGGATCTCGGTGGTGACCGTCGGTTCCTCGTAGTGCAGGACCGTGGGCGCGGTGTGGAACGCCGGGCCGACGCCGTGGCCGGTGAAGTCGCGCACCACGCCGTAGCCGAACCGCTTCGCGTAGGCCTCGATCACCCGGCCGATCACGTTCAGCTGCCGCCCCGGCCGGACCGCCTTGATCGCGCGCATGGTCGCCTCGTGCGTGCGCTCGACCAGCAGCCGCGCCTCCTCCGACACCTCACCGGCCAGGAAGGTGGCGTTCGTGTCCCCGTGCACGTCGCCGATGTAGGCGGTGACGTCGATGTTGCAGATGTCGCCGTCCTCGATCACCGTCGAGTCCGGGATGCCGTGGCAGATCACCTCGTTCAGCGAGGTGCAGCACGACTTCGGGAAGTTCCGGTAGCCCAGCGTCGAGGGGTAGGCGTGGTGGTCGAGCAGGAACTCGTGCACCACCTTGTCCACGTCGTCGGTGGTGGCGCCCGGTTTGACCGCCTTGCCGCCCTCCTGCAGCGCCTGCGCGGCGATCCGGCTCGCCACCCGCATCGCTTCGATCACCTCGGGGGTGCGCACGCCGTTGCCGGTGTCGCGCTTCGGGGCCGGCCGGTCCACGTACTCGGGACGCTTGATGGACGCGGGAACGGCTCGGCGCGGCGACTGCACACCGGGCTTCAGAGGGGCACGCTGGGACATGCCTCCAGCCTACGACTTCAGCCGAGCGCGGTGAGGAACCGGTGGGCAGCCTCGACCGCGAGCCCCGAGGATCCGGCTCCGGTGAGCAGAACGGCGAAGGCCAGATCACCCGAATAACCGACGAACCAGCCGTGCGCGTCGCTGCCGTCGCCGAACTGCGCGGTGCCCGTCTTGCCCCGGACGTCCGGCAGGTCCCGCAACGCCGTGCCGGTGACCACCTCGCGCATCATGCCGCGCAGGGCCTCGAGCACGTCGGGACGCACGGGCGCGCCCAGGTTCTTCGCCTCGGTCACCCCGCCACGCAGCAGGGAGGGCACCGGGATCCGGCCACTGGCCACGGTCGCGGCGACCACCGTCATGCCGAACGGGCTGGCCAGCACGGTGCCCTGGCCGAACCCGTTCTCCGCCTGCTGCACGATGCTCCCGGCCGGCGGCACCGAACCGGTGATCGTGGTCAGGCCGGGGACCACGAAGTCGGCGCCCAGTCCCAGGTCACGCGCCGAATCGGTGAGCGCCATCGCGGGCAGGTCGGTGGACAGCGTGGCGAAGGTGGTGTTGCACGACTCCGCGAACGCCCGGCTCAACGGCACGGTGCCGAGCGCGAACCGATCGTTGTTCGGGATCAGCCTGCCGTCCACGACCATCGTGGCCGGGCAGTCCACCGGCGACGCCGCGGTCACCTTGCCCGCGCTCAGCCCGGCGGCCGCGGTGACGATCTTGAACGTGGACCCCGGCGGGTAGCGGCCGGTCAGCGCGATCGGGCCCTGCTGGTCGGCGGGCGCGTTCTGGGCCACCGCGAGCAGTTCACCGGTCGACGGCCGCATCGCCACGATCATCGCCGCGCCCGGCACGGCCTCGATCGCCCGCTCCCCCGCCGCCTGCGTCCGGCGGCTGAGCGTGGTGGTCACCGCGTCGGCCGGTTTCGCCTCCTGCGCATGCAGTTCGGCGACCTCGCCGCCGCCGGTGTCCGTGGTGAGCACGCGCCAGCCCGCGTTCCCGGCCACCTGCGCCTCCACAGTGGACCGGATCGACGGCCACAGCTGCTCGGCCAGCGAGGGGTCGACCGGCAGCAGGCGGCGCTGCTCGCTGAACCGCAGGCCGGGCAGTTCGTAGATGGCCGGTTTCACCGCGAGGTAGTCGGACTGACGCAGGGTGACCACCGAGTACGCGCGCTGGGCCGCTTTCGCGCCCTCCACAATGGACTGTTCGGTGAGGCTCGCGTCGATCGGTTTCAGCGCTTCGGCCAGCGGCTTCGCGGCGGTGGCGGCGTGTGCCGGGTCGAGCAGCACCGCCACCACCGTCTGCGGCTCCAGCAACGGCTGGCCGTCGCGGTCGAGCACCGGAGCCTGGCGCGGGGTGTCCACGCGCAACGCGAGCTGCTGGCGCATGGCGAGCTCCGGGTGGACGACCGACGGCTGCCAGCGCACCTTCCAGGTGTCGTCCGCGGAGTACAGCTCCGCTTCGGCGGCGTAGGCCCAGGTGCGCCCGCCGGGTAGTCGCCACTCGAGCCGGTAGCGCGCGACGGCCGGGCTCGACTGGCCCACGTGCTCGACGGCGTGGTCGATCTTCTCCGGTTCGAGCGCGGCCCGAGCCTGGTCGAACGCGGCCTTCGCGGACTCCGGGGAATCGGTCAGCGCCGCCGCGGCGGCCGTGTCACCGGAAGCGAGCGCGGCGAGGAACCGCTCGGTGATCTCCTGCGGCCCGTCGGCGAACCACGAGCACCCGGAAACGGTCAGCACGGTGACCACCGCCACCGCCAGCCCGCGCAGAACCCGCACCCACAGCAGTATCGCCGGTCAGCGCCCGCTCAGGCCGTCACGACACCCGTGGTGTCGGAGAACCGGACGTGCTCCGGCGCGTGCGTGGCGACCAGGCTCGCCAGCCGGTCACCCTGGTAGCGCTTCCCGTCCACCAGCACCCGGAACTCGCCGACCTCGGCCTCCACCGAACCCGCGGGCCCGGGGCGCACGGTCACCGCGTCGAGGTCGTCCCAGGCCACGAAGTCCTTGTTCACCCGGATCCCGGCGGCGTTGACCAGCAGCGCCACCCGGGAACCGCGGTACCAGCCGACCACCGCCGGCAACACCAGCGCGGGCGGCACGGTCGCCCAGAACCCCAGCGTCAGCGCGCAGAGCACGGCGATCGCGGCGAACACCGCCAGCACGCCGAGGGTCAGGAGCCGGGCACGCGTGTCGGCCGGTTTGAGCGCCGAGTAGCGCTTGCGGTCGTCGGCCAGCATGCGCAGGGTCGCCATCGTCGACATCAGGGCACCCCCATTCAGAACAACACCGTCGCATAGCGGCCGACCTGCTGGAACCCGATCTTGCGGTAGGCGGCCAGCGCCGGGTCGTTGTAGGCGTTGACGTACAGGCTCGCCGTGCGGCTCATGCCCCGGACCAGCCGCGAGACCACCGCGGCGGTGCCCTGCGTGCCCAGCCCGTGGCCGCGTCGGTCCGGGCGCACCCACACGCCCTGGATCTGCCCCACGGTCGCCGACATCGCGCCGATCTCCGCCTTGAACACCACTTCGCCGTTCTCGAACCGCGCGAACGCCCGGCCGCCGGCGATCAGCTCGGCGACCCTGGCGCGGTAGCTGGCCCCGCCGTCCCCGGCCCGCGGGTCGATGCCGACCTCTTCGATGAACATCGCGATCGCGGCGGGCAGGTAGCGCTCCAGTTCGTCCGGCCGGACCGGGCGGACGAGGTGGTCGGGGGTGCAGCTGGGCGCGGAGTCCAGCGCGAGCAGCGGCTGGTCGTGGCGCACCTCCCTGGCCGGACCCCACTCGGTGGTCAGTTCCTCCCACAGCCCGAGCACCTGCTCGGCCGGGCCGACCAGCGAGGAGCAGGTGCGCTGGCGGCGCAGCGCGCGATCGGCGAACGAGCGCAGCGCCGAGGCGTTGCCCCGGAGCGGGATCAGGTTCGGCCCGGAGAAGCACAGGCCCTGGAGGCGACCGGAGCGCAGCGGCCGGGACTCGGCGGCCCAGAGCTCGCCACCGAGGCGCCACGGGTCGAGGCCTGCCACCTCGATCCGGGCGCTGACCATGCAGCTGCCCACGGGATCGGCGGCCAGTGCGGCGCGGACCGCCGGAAAGTCCCGATCATCGAGGAGCCGCGCACCTGCTAGCCGCAACACCCCCTCAGCCTGCCAGATGAGGCCGGACGACGGAAAGTGAACCGGCCGCGCGCGGCGACCGGTTTCACCCTCTCGGCCCCTGGTTCAGGCACCGCGGTAGGTGCCGAAGGTCCACACGTTGCCCTCGGGATCGGCGATGGTGACGTTGCGTGAGCCGTATTCGGTCTCGTAGGGCTCGTTCAGCACCTTGGCCCCGCTGGTCGACGCACGTTTGTGCACCGCGTCGGGGTCGTCGGTGGCCACGCACAGCCACTGACCCCCGGCCGGCGGCTTCGGCAGGTCGTCGTGGCCGAGCATCGAGCCGTACATGACACCGCCGCCCTCGGGCCACTTCAGCTCGCCGTGCGCGATCGACACGCCGTCCTCGCCGCGCACGGTGAGCGCCTCGGTGAAGCCGAACACCTCGGTGAGGAACACCCGCGCGGCTTCGGCGTCGTCGTACTTCAGGCAGGGCCACACACCCGGATTGTTGAGTTCGCTCATGCCGGTCAGTGTGCGAGCAGGGCGGTACCACCGGCTTGGAGAAACGGGAGCTCCTCGGCGATCCAGGTGCTCGGCGGGCAACCGGCCAGCGAACGCCACTCGTTGGCCATGTGTGCCTGGTCGTAGTAGCCGGCCTGCGCGGCGACGTCGGCCAGGGTCCGCCAGCCACCCGAACGCAGGAGCGATTCGCTGCGCTCGAAGCGCATCAGCCGCGCGGCCTGCTTCGGCGAGACACCGACCTCACGCGCGAACCGTTCGCTGAAGTGCCGCCGGCTCCAGCCGATCTCCTCAGCCAGCTCGGAGACGCCGACACCGCCGTGCCCGGCGACCATCGACCGCCACGCCCACTGGATCTCCGACACCAGCGTCACCGGTGCGATGGTCGCGGCCAGCTCGCGGTCCAGCAGGTCGAACCTGGCCGCCCAGTCCGGCAGTTCGCGCAGGCGGGCGGGCAGGTCGCGGGCCCACGGCACCGGCAGCTCACCGGCGTCGACCGTGGTCGAGGCGAGTTCGGTGGCCGAGACGCCGAGCAGGGCCCGCACCCCGAGCGGGTTCAGCTCGAGGTGCAGGCCCTGCTGGTGGAAATCCTGTCCGATGAGCACCGGCGCCAGGTGCAGGCCGCCGACCACGCAGTGCCGCCGCAGCGGGCCGTGCTCGGCACCCGGCCCGCCGACCACCCGGATCGGCTCGGCCAGGCTGATGATCAGCGTGACCGAGCGCGAAGGCAGGCCGCGGTGCACGGGCAGCGTGACGCCGTGCTGGGTGTAGCCGACGTACCGCCGCACCACCTGCCGCAGGGCCGGGTGCGGCGGCCGGGCCGCCCACTGGTCACTCACCTGACCAGCGTAAACCGCTCAGCCGACGGTGACGGTGGGTTCACCCGCACCGGACGACTCGCCCGCCTCCTCGGCGATGCGCATGGCCTCTTCGATCAGCGTCTCGACGATCGCGTGCTCGGGCACGGTCTTGATGACCTCGCCCTTGACGAAGATCTGCCCCTTGCCGTTGCCCGAAGCGACGCCGAGGTCGGCCTCGCGCGCCTCGCCCGGCCCGTTCACCACACAGCCCATCACCGCGACGCGCAGCGGCACCTCCATGCCCTCGAGCCCGGCGGTGACCTGCTCGGCGAGCGTGTAGACATCCACCTGGGCGCGCCCGCACGACGGGCACGACACGATCTCGAGCTTGCGCTCCTTGAGGTTCAGCGACTGCAGGATCTGGATGCCGACCTTGACCTCTTCGACCGGCGGCGCCGACAGCGACACGCGGATGGTGTCGCCGATGCCCTGGCGCAGCAGCGCACCGAAGGCCACCGCGGACTTGATGGTGCCCTGGAACGCCGGGCCCGCCTCGGTCACGCCGAGGTGCAGCGGGTAGTCGCACTGCTCGGCCAGCAGTTCGTAGGCCCGCACCATGACCACCGGGTCGTTGTGCTTGACCGAGATCTTGATGTCGTGGAAGTCGTGCTCGGCGAACAGGCTCGCCTCCCACAGCGCCGACTCCGCGAGCGCTTCGGGGGTGGCCTTGCCGTACTTGTCCATGATCCGCTTGTCCAGCGAACCCGCGTTCACGCCGATCCGGATCGGCGTGTTGTGATCCTTCGCCGCCTGCGCGATTTCCTTGACCTGGTCGTCGAACTTGCGGATGTTGCCCGGGTTGACGCGGACCGCCGCGCACCCGGCCTCGATCGCGGCGAAGACGTACTTCGGCTGGAAGTGGATGTCGGCGATCACCGGGATCTGCGACTTCTTCGCGATCGCGGGCAACGCCTCGGCGTCGTCGGCGCTCGGGCAGGCCACCCGGACGATGTCACAGCCCGCCGCGGTCAGTTCGGCGATCTGCTGCAGGGTCGCGTTCACGTCGGAGGTCAGCGTGGTGGTCATCGACTGGACCGAGATCGGGTGGTCGCTGCCGACGCCCACCGAGCCCACCCGCAGTTGTCGGGTCCTGCGGCGCTCGGCGAGTACGGGCGGGGGCAGGGCGGGCATTCCAAGCGCGACTGTCATCGATTCCTCTGCGAAAGGTGTCAGCGGCTATGACACCCCCCACGATACCGGCGCGCCCGCACCCGGTTTCCGGCGAGTGCGGGCGGCAGCTGGGTGATCACAAGCCCCTGAGCTGGGATTTTCTAGTTGGGCATGATCCGGATCGGGTTGACGATGTCCGCCGTCACGGTGAGCAGGACCACCGCTCCGCCGAGGAAAACCAACACCATCGTGACCGCGGACAACTTTGTGTAGTCCACCGGGCCGCCGGCGGCCTTCCCGCGCAGCTTCCGGAAGAAGTCGCGCACCCGCTCGTACCAGACGATGGCGATGTGCCCGCCGTCCATCGGCAGCAGCGGGAGCAGGTTGAACACGCCGACGAAGAAGTTCAGGCTGGCCAGCAGGAGCAGGAAGATCTCCCACAGGCCGTGCTCGACCGCCTCACCGCCGATCCGGCTCGCGCCGACCACGCTCATCGGCGTCTCCGGGTCGCGCTCGGCGCCGAAGATCGACTCGACCACCGCCGGGATGCGCTGCGGGAACTCGACGATCCGCTGCCAGGTCTGCACGAACATGTCGCCGGTGAAGGTCGCCGCACCGCCGATCGCCGCGATCGGGCCGTACTGCAGGACCGAGTCGTCCTGCTTGGCCGCGCCGATCGCACCCCGCATCTCGGTGCCCGCGGAGCCGTCCGCCTTGGGCCGCACCAGTTTCGGCACGTCCACGGTCAGCAGCAGCGTCTGGTCGCCGCGCTTGACCTCGATGGGGGTCGGGCCACCGGCCGCGCCGATGGTCCGGAGCATGTCCTCCCAGGTGGGGGTGGGCGTGCCGTTGATGGACACGATCTGGTCGCCCGGCTTCATGCCCGCCTCGAGCGCGGGCGCGCGGTCACCGGGCCGGCACACCGGGTTGTTGTTCTCCTGCAGCGTGGCCGCGTCCCGCACGCACTGCGAGACCGCGCCGATCACCGGCGCCGGGTTCCGCTCGAGGTTCGGCAGGCCCATGGTGAACGCCATGAAGTAGAGCACCACGAAGCCGAGGATGAAGTGCGTCACCGAACCCGCGGCCATCACCACGGTCCGCTTCCAGGTCTTCTGGCGCCACATCGCGCGCGGCGCCTCGTCCGGGGTGACCTCGTCGAGCGCGGTCATGCCGGCGATGTCGCAGAACCCGCCGAGCGGGATCCACTTCAGGCCGTACTCGGTTTCGCCGCGGCGGAACGAGAAGACCGTCGGCCCGAAGCCGACGAAGTACCGCCGCACCTTCATGCCGAAGGCCTTGGCGGTGACCATGTGGCCGGCTTCGTGCAGGGCGACCGAAACGCAGATGCCCAGCGCGAACAGCACCACTCCCAAAATGTAGGCGAGCACGCCCTACTTCCCTCCGGCCCGGTTGAGCTCCGCGGCGCGGGCACGAGCCCACTGCTCCGCGGCCAGCACGTCCTCGACGTCGCGGGGTTCGCGCCGCCAGTCGTCGGCGGCGTCCACCACCTGGGCAACAGTGTCCACGATGGAGGTGAAGCGAGCGTTCTGCGCGCGGAAAGCAGCCACCATTTCCTCGTTCGCCGCGTTGTAGACCGCCGGGATGCAGCCACCGGCCAGCCCGGCGCTCCTGGCCAGCTCGACCGCCGGGAAGGCTTCGTGGTCCAGCGGCTCGAAGGTCCAGCTCGCGGCCTGGGAGAAGTCGCAGGCCGACGCCGCGCCGGGCACCCGGTCCGGCCAGTTCAGCGCCAGCGCGATCGGCAGCCGCATGTCCGGCGGGCTCGCCTGGGCCAGCGTCGAGCCGTCGGTGAAGGTGACCATCGAGTGCACGATCGACTGCGGGTGCACCACCACCTCGATGTCGGCGTAGGGCACGCCGAACAGCAGTTGCGCCTCGATCAGCTCGAGGCCCTTGTTCACCAGGGTCGCCGAGTTGATGGTGATGACCGGGCCCATGGACCAGTTCGGGTGCGCCATCGCCTGTTCCACGGTCACGTGCTCCAGGTCGGCCCGCGACCGGCCGCGGAACGGGCCACCGGAAGCGGTCAGCACCAGCTTCGAGACCTCCTCGGCGCGGCCGCCGCGCAGGGCCTGGGCCAGCGCCGAGTGCTCGGAGTCGACCGGCACCAGCTGGCCGGGCTTCGCCGCGGCGAGCACCAGCGGCCCGCCCGCGATCAGCGACTCCTTGTTGGCCAGCGCGAGGGTGGCGCCGGTCTCGAGCGCGCGCAGCGTCGGCTCGAGCCCCTGCGAGCCGGGCATGCCGTTGAGCACCACGTCGACGGTGACGGCGGCGATGAGTTCGGTCACGGAGTCGGCACCGGCGAAGATGCGCGGCAGCCGGTACTCCCCGCGCGAGTAACCGCGGCGCTGGGCCTCGGCGTACAGCGCGAGCTGCAGGTCCTCGACGGCGGTGGGCTTGATCACCGCGACGGCCTCGACCTCGTGCGCGATGGCCTGCGCGGCGAGCAGGGCCGGGTCGGACCCGCCGGCGGCGAGGCCGGCCACCCGGAACAGGCCGGGGTTGCGCTCGGCGACGTCGAGGGCCTGGGTGCCGATCGAACCGGTGGAACCGAGCACGAGGAGGCTGCGCGAAGTAGTCATCGCCGACGATTATCGCGGACTCCGGGCGCGGGGCGATCGGCGCGGTGTGGGATCATTCCGTGGCAGTAGTCAGCTTGGTGGATGGAGTGATCGTGGCGAGCAAGGCGGTCGAGAAGCGGTCGAACCAGGTCGACCCCCGCGACGAGCCGTCGGCCGAATGGGGCTGGCACGGCACGTTCCCGAAGGCCACCCGGTTCGCCGGCTGGCTCAGCGTGGCCGCGCTGCTGGTGATGCTGATCGGCAACCACCAGAACGCGATGGAGGACATCTGGCTGGTCGGCCTCGCGATCGGCCTGGCCTTCGCGCTGATCCTGGACCTGCGCAAGCGCCGCACGGCCTGGCGCCGCTGAGGTTGCCGGCTTCAGCCGACCGGTAGCTCGAACCGGCCGAACACCCAGGTCCCGCGGGCCTCGGGGTCGTCGCCCGCCCAGAACTCGGTCCACAGTTCGGCGAACTCCGCCTTGGACAACCGGCCGTCGCCGTCGGAGTCGAGCAGGGGGAACACCTCGTCGGTGTTGACGCGTTTTCCGCTCCACGCCTCGATGAGCCTGCGGTACTCGTCGCCGGAGATCTCGCCGTCACCGTTCTCGTCGATCGCCTCGAACATGGCGCGCGCGGTGCCCGCGATCACGTCGGCCATGGCGTGCAGGCGGTCCACCACGAGCAGCACCTCGTCAAGCGTGACCTTGTGGTCGCGGTTGACGTCGGAGGTGTGGAGCAGGGTGTCCCACCAGCCCATCATGATCGCCTTGAGGCGCGCGTCGCGCTCGGGCTCGCGATCGCGGACGGCCAGCCAGCGCTCCGTCAGCGCCTCGAAGTCGGCCTGCTCGAGCAGCCCGTCGGAGTTGGCGTCCATCGCGTTGAACACCCCGGCGATCTTGCGTCTCTGGAACTCGGTCGACACGGCGCGGTCCTCTCACACGGCAGCGAAGGCCCCAGGGTGACGAACGCGACGCCGCACAACAACGCGCCAGAGGGGTCAACCATTTTCCCGACCCGGTGAACCCTGGTGTCACCGAGAGCGACGGCGCCGACCCACCAGCCAGCTTCGATCTTCGCGCGGCCGGAAGCAGTGCGGGGCACCGAGGGGTCGACCGGGTTCGGTCCCGGTCCCACCGGCGCCTTCACCACGCTGGCGGATCAACTTCATCCCCGTGGCTCACGCGGATGCTTCCGCCGAGGCGCTCGCCGCGATCGGGCGACTCTGCGGTGAGTTGGAAGCCTGGCGCGATCGAGCTCACCCGGGTGCTCGAACAACTCGCCGTGACCCCGGCGGAGCTGGACGCAGTCGTCGATTCCCGGTACCTCTCCGGTGTCAGCACCCAGCAGGTCGACGCCGTTTCCGCGGTCGTGGCCGGACTCGGCTCCCTGGGCCGGTTCCGGTCGATCACCGTGCTCAGCGGCTCGATCCCCAAGATGCTGGCCCAGACCGCCGGCTGGCAGCAGCCCCGCTTCGAGGAAGTGCTCTGGAGATCGGTCCGGGACAACAGCGGCGAGCACGTGCGCTTCGGTGACTACGGTGTCGTGCACCCGATCCCGGGTCCTGGGTACCGCAGCAACCACGTCAGCGGGGCGAGGCCACACCGTCACCTCGCCCGGCGTGCGGCTTGACCGACTGAGCTCTCACTCCTCCGTTTCCTGCTGGTTCCGGGCTCTGCCGAGGACGTCTTCGATCCGCAGCGGGTTCGCCGGGTGGTGGGTCAGGCACAGGGGCGTCGCGACCTGGCGGAAGCCGAAGGCCTCGCCCGCCACGTAGAACTGCGCGCGTTCCAGCCGGGAGATGTCGGCGACCGGGCTGCCCTTGGCCCTGGCCAGTTCGTTGGCGGCGGCGATCTGCGCGGGACTGTTGAGCCTGCCGAAGAACTGGGTCATGGCGTTGCCGGTGACCTGGTTGTGCAGGCCCTTCGGCGCCTGCGTGGCGAAGAGCAGGCCGAGACCGTACTTCCGCGCCTGGGAAGCGAGCACGATCGTGCTGCGGGTGCTCGCGGTGAGGCTGCCGGAAGCGGCGAGCGTCTGCGCCTCGTCCATCACGAACAGGGCGCCGAGCGGGCGGTCCCCCGCCGGGTTCCGCTTGACCCAGGCGAACAACTCCATCTGCAGCTGGTTGACGAAGTTCTGCCGCTGTTCCTCCGCGGGCAGGCCGACGAAGCTGATCACGGACACCCGCGCGCGCTTGCCGGCCGCGGGCGTCAGGAGCCTGCCCGGGTCGACGACCTCACCGGTGCCCGCCAGCAGCGGGTCGTTGACCATGGCGGCCTTGAGCATCTCGGCCAGTTCCGCGGCGATGCGGTTGGCGCCGTTGAGGTTGCTGACCCCTTCGGGCAGGTCGGACAGCACCTCGATGAGCCCGGGCAGGCTGCGTGACCCGCTTCCGGCGTGGTGCACGACCGCCTGCCGGAGCACCGCCAGGCTGATCTTGACCTTCCCCGTGGTCCCGGTGAGCCTGGCCTGCGGGGCCAGGGTCGCCACCGCCACCTCCACCGCGGCGGCGAACTCGTCCTCGTCGTCGAGAACACCCGCGAAGTCGGGCAGTGGCTGGAAGGCCAGTGGCTTGCCGGACGCCCGGCCGGGGGTCCAGACCACCACGTCCGTCTCGGCCAGGTACTGCTCGGCCAGGGCGGCGTCCCCCGGGCCCCAGCCCTCCGGCGGACTCGGCCAGGCGTCGCCGAGGCGGGCGAGGTCGTTGTTCGGGTCCAGCACGATCGCGGACACTCCGCGCAGCGCGCACTCCTCCACGATCCGCCGGAGCAGCACGGTTTTGCCGGACCCCGAGCCGGCGAACACCGCGGCGTGCTTGCGCAGCGCCGCCAGGCCGAGCCGCACCGGCTCACCGGTGCCGACCACCGTGCCCAGCGTGATCTCATCACCCGCGGGCGGCGGGTGCGCGCCGTTCTTCCGCTCCTCCACCAGCGGCGGTGAATGCGCGCCGTTCTTCCGTTCTTCCGCAGGTGAATCGGGCAGCACCGCCGACAACAGTTCGGATCGCCCGGCCGGCCTGCGGTCGACGAGCCACTCGTGCAGATCGGCACCCCCCTCGGCGAACATCCGGTCGAGCGCCCAGAACGTGCGCATGTCCTCATCGGACAGTTTGAGGTGCCTGCCGCCCGCGTCCTTGAACGCCTTCAGCTCCGCCTGCGTCTTCACGCCCTTCGACCACGGCGAATTGCGGAGCAGGATCAGGTGCCGGTTGTCCGCCCCCTGGCGCAGTCCGACGGCCGAGCGCGCCTTCCGCAGCCGGTGCAGCACGGCGAGGTGGTGCCGGGCGGAGATCGAGCGGAACGCCCAGTGCTCCTCCAGATCCGACGCCTCGTCCAGCGTGCGGGTCAGCCAGGCGTGCAGCTCCCCCTGACCGTTCTGCGGCGGTCGTGCCCACTCCATCTCGTCGTCGCCGACCTCGGTGATCCACCCGCGCAGGGCAGCCGAAAGCAGCGACGGCATCATCTCGTCCTCGGTGCGGTGGTCGAGCAGCACCGAGGTGTCGGCCTCGGCCCGCAACTCGTCGAACCACCTGTCGAGTTCGGCGAACCGATTCGGCGTGACGGGGATCGGCACGACCGGAACAGGCGCGTGGTCCTCGAACGACATCAGTTCCGTGACCTGGCCGGTGCGCAGGCACCCGTCGATGTGCGCGCCGATGCGCTTCAGCAGTTCGCGCGGGGTCCACTGCTCCCAGTCGCCTTTGAACGCGGACGCCGCGATCGGCCACGTCGGGTGTGGCGGGGTGAACCCGACGCTCTGGTACGCCACGCCGAGGCGTTTCTCGACCAGCGCCCGGCCGAGTTCGGCGGTGGGCACCCGGCCGAGCGTCAGTGACTCGCGGAACCGGTCGGGCACCGTGTCGGCGCCCTGGTTCTTGATCTGCATCCAGGTGGCGGGCAGGCACATGAGCACCGTCATGGTCCGGTGGGTCACCTCGCGCAACCGCATCAGCCCGTCGGCGATCTGCGCCACCAGCAGTTGTTCCTCACCCACGCTCTGGGTGCGCTGGGCGGACCGCGCGATGAGCGTGTCGAGCTGGTCGACCCCGATCACGACCGGTCCCGTCAGCGCCAGCAGCCGCGTGATCTCCTGCACCTGGGCGAGCGGCGGCTTGGGTTGCGGCCGGATACCCCATTTCCGCCGTTCCCCGGTCTTCCACTCCTCCGACCCGCCCAGGTAGAAGTCGGCGACGTCGTTCGTGGACACGTCGTCGCTGGCGTAGAGCACCAGCGCCCGCGCCACATCGGCGCATTCGACGGCGAGCTGCCGGTCGAGCCGGCGCAGGCCGCCGATGAACGCGTCGACGTCGTCCTTGGTGAGCCCGCGGCCTTCCAGGATCCGGCCCATGACCTCACCGCTGACACTCGCGCTCAGGCACACCCGCCGGAGGAAGCTCACCAGCTGCGAGACCCCCGACTCGTCCCGCTGCAGCAGTCCTCGCCGCAACGCCTGAGCCGTGTCGTCCCAGAACGCGTCACCGGCGGTGAGGTCGTTGAGGAAGAAGTAGCCGCGGGCGCGGTGCACGTGGCGGCGGACCAGCCCCAGCAGGTGGGTCTTGCCGACACCCTTCTGGCCTTGGAGCACGAGTCCCAGCGGACTGGGGCCGGGGCTGGCCAGGGCACTGCGGATGCCCACGTCGACGTCCGACAGCACGTCGGTGTGCAGCCCGTCGATGTGGTACGGCGAGTCACGCCACACGTGGTCGGGGGTGTCCGCCCAGTCGAGGTGGAGGGCGGACAGAGCTGCCAGCGGGTCCATCACGACACCTCGATGGAGAGCAGATGGTTGTCCTCACCACCGACGCGGATGGCCGCCTCGTGGTCCGCGTCGGTGAGGGCCTTGCGATTGGACTCCGGTGCCAGGTGCAGGCGCCCCTGGCGGCTGAGCTCCTTGAGCACGGCGTCGACCTCGCTCGCCGGGGCGCCGTCGAGCAGCGGGCGCAGGTCCACGAGCCCGACCCAGTCCCGGGGTGCCCTGGCCAGCTTCCGGTAGGCGTCCCGGATCCGGCTCTCGATCCCGTCCGGGGTCAGGTCGACCCGCGGCGTGAACAGCTCGAACAGCTGCAGCCCCTGGCGCTTCATGTAGTCGTCGAACCCGCCGAGCAGCACGTACAACCCGGTGATCAGGCTGCTGCGCGAGTTCGGCGGCGGCGACTTCACCGCCAGCTCCCCACGGCACCAGCTCCACCCGCTGTCGGTGAGTTCGTGGCTGAAGGAGCGCCCCGACTTCTCGCTGTGGACGTACCCGAGATCGTTGAGCTGCCTGCGTTCCTCGCCGGTGAGCGTGAAACCCACGACGGTGTTCAACTCCGGGTTGGACACTTCGCGCGCGAGCACCATCAGGGTGAACATCACCGCGGTCTGCTTGTGTCCCAATCGGTCGGCCATTCTGCTCCCTTTCACACCGTGGATCCAACGAACAAGCCCTAATTCCTGGCCGCACGCGCGTCGAGCACCCGCAACGCGAAGGCGATCGCCGTCGTCGTCGTCCGGGGCGCGGGCGTGCGATAACCGTTCTCCCCGCGTGCTGCCGCACGAGGCCTGATCGCCACCGCGAGGTCGGCCGCCAGTTCCCGCGCGCGGCCGGCGTCCCCGTCACCGATCGCGATGACCAGGTCCTGCACCACCTCGTCCACCAGCTCCCACAGCAACGGCCGCAACTGCGCCCGGGAAACCTCCCGCAGCGCGGCGGCGAGGTCGACTTCGCCGGTGTCGACGAGCGGGGTATTGCCGTGGAGCTGGTCCACCAGGCTCTGCGCCACGTCCGCGGGTCCGCGTGCCTGGTCCAGCCGCAGGTAGCGCAGGTTGCCCACGTAACCCGGCAGCGCGCTCGGGTCGGCGTCCCCGGTGAGCACCGGGATGAGCCGCCGGTCCTGCCCCAGCGTCCGGTGCAGGAACAGCTCGACCTCGGCCTCCTGCCAGCGGCTCACCTTCTGGTCGACCACCAGGCACAGGTGCCGGGCGTCGTCGGCCTTGGGCAGCATCGACCGGTCGCCCGACAGCGACTTCCGCGCCCGCAGACCCCGTTGTTCCAGCGCCCCCTCCAGTTTGCCCGCGAACTCCAAAGTGGACCGAGTCGTGCTGATCACGAATTCGTAGGCGAAATCGTGCTTCGCGGCCCGCGCGGAGGTGACGTAGGCGTCGCGGTTCTCCGCCAGCAGGTCCGTGCGGTCCAGCTGGTGCGCGATGACGGCCGCCAGCGTCTCCAGCGCGAAACCGATCTGATCGGCGCCGGGGCTGGACTCGAGCAGCGCCGGGAGTTGCTCGCCGAAACTCCAGTAGGAGACGTAGGGCAGTGTGAGGTGGCGGGACATCACCTCGGGCGGGACGTCCTGGTAGACCCAGTCGCGGAACAGGTGCTTGGTCAGCTTGACGCAGGTCTCCCGCCACTTCTCCGACCGGTCGTACTCCTCACGGGTGTCGAACCGGGACAGCACCGGCAGCACCGGCAGGCGCGGCCGGTCGAAGGGCAGGCGGTCACGGGCGGCATTGGCCCGGCGGGCGATGTCGAGCACGCCCCGCAGGCTCTGCATGTTCGCGGTGAACAACACGACCAGCTGGTCCGGGAGGTGGGCGGTGCAGATGCCGCCGATGTCGGAGATACCGGTGCGGCTGTCGAGCAGGACGTAGTCGTAGTCGGCCGTCCACTGCGCGCGACGGGCTTCCAGGAAGTCACCGAAACCCTTGTCGTACAGGCTTTCCCAGTTGATCGCCTGCACGCGGGAGGTGTAGTCGTCGTCCGCGCGACCGGCCGCCATGAAGTCGAGGGTCCCCTCGGCGGCCAGCGAGGTGATGTGCGTGGCCCGGCCGGCCTTCCCGGCGAGGAAGTCATCGACCAGGTCCACCACGCCACCGGTGGGTTCGGCGCGCAACATCGGCCGGAAGTAGTCGAGCAGGCCCGGCGCCTCCAGGTCCCAGTCCACGCACAGCACCCGATGACCCCAGCGGGCCAGCAGCACGGCGACGTTGGCGAGGGTGAAACTGCGGCCGACACCGCCCTTGTAGGAGTAGAAGGTCACCACGGTGCCCGGCATCGGTCAGAACCTCGGCAGTCTGGCCATCGGGGGCGGGCCGACGACGGGGGTGGCCACCGGCCAGTCCGGCCGCCAGGCAGGCGCCTGGTCGAGCAGGTCCGCCAGTTCCTCGGCGACGTTCGTCAGTTCGCTGTGGAAGTCGAGGTAGTCCAGTGACATCTGGAAGTGCTCGTAGGGCTTCGCCCACTGCCTGAGGTCACGCATCCGCCGCTCGTGCGCCCAGGGCGGAAAGCTCTTGGAGTCGCAGAAGATCACCGGGTAGATCAGGGTCCGCACCCCGCCGCTGTGCGCTTCCCGCTGTGCCATCGAGTGCCACTCGGTCAGGCACCACTCGTCGCGGAAGTACTTGGGCGAGCACACCGGGACCAGGATCCGCGTGTGCAGCAACGCCTTCTTCAGCTCGTCCGGCCAGCGGGTACCGACACCGAGCTCGGCGTCGCAGAAGACCCGTGCCTCCCGGTCGAGCTGGTTGTCCAGCAACTCCAGCAGGCGCGGGTGGAAGTGGGTGCGCACCCAGGCGGGCACGGTGTGGTCCTCGCGCCGATAGCTGATGAAAACGTCGTACTCGTACACCGGCGCGGCCACCCCTTCGTACCGATCATCGGGCCGGGCGATCGTAAGTCGCCGCCGACAGCGAGAAACAGACGAGAAACGTGACAAAACCAGGACAGATCCACTCGCGGTCAAGGAATGGACAGAACCGTGACAAGCTGGGGACAAGCCCTTGCCACGCCGGGAACACCGCCGAGAATGCTTGGCACGCAACGACGATCCCGTTCGAGGAGTACCGATGCCCGGCCAAGAAGTACCACGGTTGTTCATCACCTACGCGCACGATTCACCGGAACACAAGGACCGCGTCCGCGATTTCGCCGAATACCTGCGCGTGCGGATCGGTTTGGACGTGCACCTGGACCAGTGGTACGACAACAAACGACGCGACTGGTCGGCGTGGGCGATCGAGCAGCTGACCGAAGCGGACTTCGTGGTCGTCATCGCTTCCCCGGACTACAAGCGCCGGGCCGACGGCGCGGCGCCAGCACACGAAGGGCGTGGCTCGCAGTTCGAAACGGCGATCCTGCGCAACGACCTGACCAAGGACCTGCGAGCCGCGACCGAACGGATCCTGCCGGTGGTCCTGCACGGTCAGTCGGCCGAGGACGTCCCGGCCTTCCTCAACGCCTACTCCACCACGAGGTTCCACGTCGAGGCCTTCTCGGCGGAGGGGGTGGCGGAGCTGATCGCGGCGATCACCGGCCAAGGTGCCCACCCGATGCCCGAGCGCGGCCAGTGGCTGGGTGGCAGAGCAGCCGAAAGCCACACGGAGGACCGGGTTTTGCTGGCGAACGGCCTTCCGTGGCTGGCCAGCAGCGCACGCATCCGGTCCGGCACCGCCCAGATCAACGGGGTGTCCTACGCGGACAGCATCGTGTTGCGTCCCGGCTCGGGCACCGTGGAGTCGCTCGGGTTCGTCGACATCGAACTGGGCGGCGGGTACCGACGGCTGACCGCGGTCGCCGGCGTGCTCGACGACGCCGACGAACCGTTCCAGGTGGGGGATTTCCGGGTCGTCCTCGACGGCACTCCCCAAGCGGTGTACCGGGCGGCGTTCGGCACCCCGGTGGCGATCGACCTCGACCTCACCGATGTGCTGAAGCTGCGCCTGGAAATGTGCCGCCCGGACCCCGGGAGCACCCCGTCGCACGCCCAGCCGGGGAACAGCCTCCGGCCGGGCCGGCCTCCGGAACTGGCGTGGGGGAACCCGAGTCTGTCCACCTGAACCAGCGCCGGAGGCGCGACCCCGGCGGTCCTACTCGCTGCCGATGACGAACAGGTCGTCCCAGAGCGCGGTGACGGTCCGGCGCGCGTGGTGCAGGACCTCGTCGAGCAGGGTCAGGCTGCACACGTCCCGGCTCGACCGGCCCGCCGCGAAATCGGCCCTGGCCAGGTCGTGGGAGGCCCGCAGCAGATGGGGCTGGACGAGGACCACCCGCGTGCGGTCGGTCGCCACCCTGGCCTTCAACTGGTGCACGAACTCCGCGCTGGTGATCCGGTTGCCCGCGTGCCAGGCCGCCGGGGTGGCGATGCGGGGTGCGGACAGCCGCTCCGCCAGCAACTCCGTGTCCAGCAACCGGATGTTGTCCACGGCCCGGCTGACCACCTGGGCGAACGGGGTCACCGCGATGCGCCTGCCCCGGCCGGCGCTGTGGGCGGCGCTGACGTGGATCGCGGTCAGCGTGCCGTCGTCGGTGAGGTGCAGGAAGTCGGCGACCTCTCCGGCACCGTCGTCGCACAGCAGCCACTCGCCGCCGAAGCGCCGGACGACCCAGGCGTAGAGCGAGTCGTCGCCGTGGGTGGCGATGGCGTGGTGGACCGCCTGGTCCTCCCCGGTGGCGGGCTTCGCCTTCATGACCGCGAAACCGGAGAAGTCCTCGAAGGCGAGGTTGGGGTAGGGGGTGGAGTCCAGCTCCCGCCGGACCACCTGGTGACCGTCGAACAGGTGGCCTGACTCGTAGTACACGGTGAGCAGGTTGTCGTCCGCGATGGCCTCCTTGACCTCGCGCGCGATCCCCTCGGTCGCGGGCACACCGCTGAAGCGCACGTCGAGGCGGACGGTCCCGGCGTCCTCGACCGGTTTGACCACCAAGGTGCCCGCCACCGCGCCCTGACGGCCCACGTCGACGAACGCCTGCGCGGAACCGGAATCACCGCGCACGTCGAGGATGGCCGAGCGGATGAGCTCGGCGCGCTCGGCCCGTTCCTCATCGGCGTCGGCGGGCACCTGCACCAGAACGTCGTAGGCACCGCGAACCTGGCCGAGGTCGACCTGCGGAACGGCGGCTTCGGCGGTCCGGGGCGCGGGCAACTCCTCGGCGCTCAGCGCCAGTTCGACCGTGCGAAGGACCTCGCCGACGGCCGCGAGGAACATCGCGAACGGCGAAGTCCGCTTCCACGAGACCCGGAAGCTCCCCGGGGAGACGGTGATCAGATCGCGCAGCAGGGCGCTCTCGTCGTCCGGCAGGTAGGCGACCTTCGCGGCCGACAGCGCGTACTGGCCGTCCTCCAGCGCGGTATCGGCGTCGTCGGGACGGCGCTGCCCTCCTCGGAGCCACAGCATCTTGCCGTCGCCGCGGAAGGTCTCGGTCAGCCGGTCCGACGGGACGAACCGGAACGGTGTCGCCTCCTGGCGCAGCCACCGGCTGATCCTGGTGTCTCCGGCGAAGGTCGAATACACGGCGACCAGCCGACGCCGGCGGACGGCGACGGACAGCTGGTTGGTGACGTCGACGAAGCCGGCGTCCGGTTCGGCCCAGCCCGGCGTCCCCGTCACCTCGCGAGCGATGCCGAGGATCTGTTCAACGCCCAGCTCGTCCACCGAGCCGACCTCGTCGCCGAGGTCGCCGGGACGCAGATCCACCTCGGCGAGCAGGCGGGCGTTGTCCCCGGCACCCGGGTCACCCGCGGCCTCGCGCAGGAACCGGTGCAATTGTTCGAACGCCTGCTGGGGGTCATCGGCCGTGCATTCCAGCAGGATCACGGACAGGTACGGTTTCAGGTCGGTCAAGCGCAGCTTCGGCAGCGCTGCGTCCGCACTTGGAAGGGTCATGGCTCAGGGAACCTAGACAGCGGAACCCTTGTTGCACCAGGGAAAGCGGACCGAAATCGGGACCTGACCAGCAATTGTCCAGAAGGGCGCGGCCGGTGTCCTGTCCGCGGTCACCGCCCAGCGGGGTCGGATAACCGTTCCCACTACGAGGGTGGACCGGCCACGAGTCCCGGGTTTATTCCGTCCAACGCACGCCGTAAGCGAAACCCGGCACCAGATCGCGGAATTCGAGGTGGATTTCCCCCGAGCCGTCCGGCACCAATACCGGCCCTTTGACCCCATTGTTCTTGGCGTCCTCCTGGAACACCTGGTCCAGCAGCAGGATCTCCGCCGGGGCCGGCGTGGGAAAGCGCACGTGGAGTTCGAAGAGGTCGACCGGGTGCCGTGGCACGCAGACGTAATGCGGATACCGGAAAGCGGCCCGGAATCGCAGGGCGAGTTCGTGCCGCTCACCGCGGCGCAGCGGCGACGGCAGCCGCAACGCCAGCCCGGCCCGGTCGCTGGACTCCATCACCCTGGCGGCCAGCAGTCCACCGTGGAACACGTCGACCTGGAGGTCGTCCTCGCGCACCGAGCGACCGCTGTCCACCGGCGTGGTCAGGGTCAGTGCGAGGTCGAGTTCGGCGATGTCGTCGGCGTCGGCGACGATCCGGCGGAACTCGAACGCCTCCGGCACCGGCTGGTCGAGCGACAACGTCACGCGCAGGTTTTCGGTGTGCCAGCTACGACTCGGGTCCCCGGGCGCGGCCGCCGGTGCCGCGGCGAGGGCCAGTTCCGCGACCTGCTCGATGCCCTCGTCGATGCGACGGCGGATCGTCCGGTCGTCGCGGTCCAGTTCGCGGGCCGCCCAGTGCACGCGCTCCTGGTAGAACGGATTGCGGGCCTGTTCGTGCAACCCCAGCGCCGCCAGCACCACCGTGCTCAAATCGGTGGGCAGCGGGGCGATGAGCGCACGCAGCCGATCGGAAACCTTCCGCCGGATCTCCGCGGCGTCCTCGTTGCCGGAAATCCGGCACACCGCCCGCAACGCCGGCCCGACGCGTTCGCCGAGCTGGGTCGCGGAAATCCCGCGGCCCTTCCGCAACAGTTTCAGTTCCTGCACCAGCACCGTCGCGCTCACGTTCACCAGACCTCCCACGCGGCTCACCGATGAGCACCAATACTCATCATCGCCATCCACCCTGTCCAGCCGGTCAACGAGCGCCATCACGATCGTTATGCCGTGGTTTCCTTTCCCGGCAATACGCAGAACAGGGAAACCATTGCCACCCACACCGACGACGCAATGCACTAATACAATCGCCGGAGGCGCTGAGGCGCCGGATCAGCTACCGCACAGTCATACCGTCGTCGCGGGTGCGCGGGGCATCACCGGTGGACGCCCGAAGTTGGCAAACCGCAACCAACCAGGGCGTGGGACCATCCGCGGTGGGTCAGCGGGTGGAGAGCCAGGGGCTGAGCAGGGTTTCCAGGTCGGCGTCCGACAGGGCGCGCGGGCCGTTGTCGAACTCGTGCCAGCGGGAGGCTTGGCAGGCAGCGTGGAATTCGACGTCGAAGGCGCGCATGAGCACGTAGGTGAACGTGCACGAATCGAACCGCTCGCCGAGCAGCTCACGGGCGACGCGGGCGACGTCCGTGGCGCTGCGGCCGGTGACGTCGGTGAGCATCAACTTCTCCGCCGCCGGGTCGAGCAGGCTGGGGGCAAGCATCAAAACGGACTCTCCATCATCGAACTACCGCTCAGCCTTCGGCGGCGAGCTGGCCGCAAGCCGCGGCGATTTCCTGGCCTCGTGTGTCCCGCACCGTGCAGGAGACACCGCCCTCGTTCACCCGGCGCACGAACTCGCGCTCCACCGGCTTCGGCGAGGCGTCCCACTTCGACCCCGGCGTCGGGTTCAGCGGGATCACGTTCACGTGCACCAACTGCTTCAAGTGCTGCCGCAACCGCTTCGCCAGCAGATCCGCCCGCCACGGCTGGTCGTTGATGTCCCGGATCAGCGCGTACTCGATCGACACCCGGCGCCCCGACGTGTCCGCGTAGTACCGCGCCGCGTCCAGCACCTCGTCGACCGACCACCGGTTGTTCACCGGCACCAGCGTGTCCCGCAGCTCGTCGTCCGGCGTGTGCAGCGACACCGCCAGCCGCACCTGCATCTTCTCGTCCGCCAGCTTCCGGATCGCCGGCGCCAGGCCCACCGTCGACACCGTCACCGAACGCTGCGAGATGCCCAGCCCGGCGGGCGCGGGGTCGGTGATCCGCCGGACCGCCGCCACCACGCGCTTGTAGTTCGCCAGCGGCTCGCCCATGCCCATGAACACGATGTTCGACAGGCGTCCCGGCCCGCCCGCCATCTCGCCGTCACGCATCACGGCGGCGGCCGAGCGGACCTGGTCCACGATCTCCGCGGTCGACAGGTTCCGGTCCAGCCCGCCCTGCCCGGTCGCGCAGAAGGGGCACGCCATGCCGCAGCCGGCCTGGCTCGAGATGCACAGCGTCGCCCGGTCCGGGTACCGCATCAGCACGCTTTCCACCAGCGTGCCGTCGTGCGCGCGCCACAGCGTCTTGCGCGTGCTCCCGTCGTCGCACGCCAGCGCCCTGACCTCGGTCAGCAGCGGCGGCATCAGCTCGCCGACCAGCCGCTGCCGCGACGCGGCCGGGATGTCGGTCATCTGCTCGGGGTCGACCGTCAGGCGCGAGAAGTAGTGGTTCGACAGCTGCTTCGCGCGGAAGGGCTTCTCACCCAGCTCGGCGACGGCGGCCGCGCGCTCCTCGGCGGAAAGGTCCGCGAGGTGCCGCGGCGGCAGCCCGCGCTTGGGCGCGTCGAAAACAAGGGGGAGGGCAGTCATAACGGGTTCATTCTCCCACGTCCCCCCAGTGTGACCGAGCTCGCGGCCTGCTGGTTGCCAAACGAACGGTTCCGATATATCGTAAGTACATCGCAAGCTAACGAGAAAGGATCACCACCATGCGACCACCCTTCGCACATGAATTCGGCAGGCGCGCCTTCGGCCCACGCGGACCCTTCGAGGACTTCGCCGGCGGCTGGGGCTTCGGTTTCGGACCGCGAGGACGCGGCCGGGGACCCGGTGGCCACCCGCGGCACGGCGGACGACGGGGACGCCGCGGTGACATCCGCGCGGCCATCCTGTTGCTGCTCGCGGAGCAGCCGCGGCACGGCTACGAGATCATCACCGAGATCAGCGAGCGCAGCGACGGGCTGTGGAAGCCGAGCCCCGGCTCCATCTACCCGACCCTGCAACTGCTCGCCGACGAGGGCCTGGTGACGGCCACCGAAGAGGGCGGCAAGCGCCTCTTCCAGCTCACCGACGAGGGCCGCGCCGCCACCGAGCGGCTGGACACCCCGCCGTGGGAGACCATCACCCGCGACGTCGACCCGAACGAGGCCAGCCTCCGCTCGGCGAGCATGTCCCTGATGGCCGCGGTCTTCCAGGTCTCACAGGCCGGCACCGCCGACCAGCAGGACAAGGCCGTGCGGGCGCTCAACGAGGCCCGCCGGACGATCTACGGGGTGCTCGGCGAGGACGAACCCGACCCCGCCGACGAAGAAACCGAATGACCGGGGACGACCAACCCGGTTGGCTTGCGGCGAACGTGCACGCGATAGCCAACCGGGAAGGTCACCGCACCGCCGGAAGCGTTGCGGCGTAACACTTCCGCCGTGGCCTTCGCGGCGACGGCGGGGCTGAACTCGATCTTCAGCACCTGCTCGGCGCCCGCCGCGTCGTCGAACGCCCAGCGCGTTTCGACCCGGCGGCAGCCGAAGCCCTCCTCGGCGAAGAACCGTTCCACGCCGGGCGGGTCGTAGTCGGGCAGATCGGCCCGCATCCAGTTCCCGTACGGCTCGTGCGTCACGTCGAGGTCGACGATCACCAGCACGCCACCGGGTCGCAGCACCCGCTCCGCCTCCCGCAACCCGGGCTCGCAGCCGGGACCGAAGAAGTAGGCGGTCCGCGCGTGCACCAGGTCCACACTCGCGTCCGCGAGCGGAAGTCGTTGTGCCGCACCGTGGAGCACCCGCACGCCGGTCAGTCCGGCCACCCGTTCGCGGGCGCGGTGGACCAGTGGCGGATGGGGTTCGACGCCGACCACCGAGCGCGCCGAAGCGGCGAACCGCGGGAGGTGGAAGCCGTCACCGCAGCCGACGTCGAGCACATCCAGCCCGGCCCACTCGCATTCCTCACCGAGCACGCGCCAGATTTCGCCATCGACGTCCTGCGCCCGGTTCTCCAGCTCGTACGCCGCCGGGTAGTACCAGATGTTGGGGCTGGGCAGGATGTCCACCGTCGGCCGGTGGCGGAAAAGGGAGCGCCGCACGCCTACAGCCTAGGCGGCGCAGGCAAATCCTGTCCGTTTTCACCGAAAAGTCCCAACCTCGCCCGGTTTGATTGCCGCTCGATGACTTTGGGTTAAGCACAACCCCCGGCCGAGTCGTAAGATCGGGCTACCGAAGCCGAGGGAGCTCACTCATGTCGGTTGGTTCGGCCGCCACACAACCCCTTCTGTCGCCGGGTGTCCCCTGTTGGGTGGAACTCGCGAGTCCGGACATAGCCGAAGCGGAAGCCTTCTACAACGGGCTCTTCGGCTGGAGCTTCGAGCTCAAGCGCGATCCGGCCACCTCGGACGGGCGCTATTCGCTCGGCTCGTACGGCGGGTTCGCCGTCGCCGGGATGTACCGCGCCGCCGCGTCGCAACCGCCGGGCTGGACCGTGCACCTCTCGGTGCACAACACCGCGGGCACCGCGGAGTGGGTCGAGCACCTCGGCGGCGTGGTCACCCTGGGGCCGGTCGAAATCCCCGGCCGCGGCAACATCCTGCACGCGCTCGACCCAACCGGCACGCCGATCGTCTTCTGGCAGCCCGGCCCGTCCTGGGAGTTCGCCACCGGCGCGCCGAACACCTTCTCCGGCGCCGATCTCAACACCACCGACGGCGCGGTGGTCGACCAGTTCTACTCGCGGCTGTTCAACTACAACGTGCACCACATCGGCAGCGAGACCATCGACTACGCGGAATGGCGGCTGGACCACCAGCCCGTGCTCTACCGCTACGTGATGGGCCCCGAATACCGCGAGGGCACGCCGGCGCACTGGATGATCTACTTCCAGGTCGACCCCGCACGCGGCACGGACGCCGCGGCCGGGCACGCGCTGATGCTCGGCGGCACCGTGGTGGTGCAGCCCTACGACACGCCGTTCGGCCGGGTGGCCGTGCTCGCCGACCCGCACGGCTCGGTGTTCTCGGTGATCGACCACACCCAGGTGATCGACGCGCAGTACGCCGGCGCCGAGGTCGACGACCCCTACGACGACTGATGCGGCTGCACGTCGGCTCGGTGGTGCTGGGCGTTTCGGACGTGCGGCGCGCGGAAGCGTTCTGGTGCGCGGCACTGGACTACCGCCCGCGCGAAGAAGGGGACGAGACCTGGGTGGTGCTCGCCCCGGTCGACGGCCAGGGCCCGTACATCTCGCTGGGCCGGTCGGAAACGCCGATCCAGGAGAAACCACGTGTGCACCTGGACCTGTACAGCGCGGACCAGGCCGGGGAGGTCGAGCGCCTGCTCGGCCTCGGCGCGTCCCGCGTGGACTGGGCGGACTACCCCGAGGACGCCGATTTCGTGGTGCTGGCGGACCCCGAGGGCAACCGGTTCTGCGTGATCGACAAGTCCTAGGCCGGTACGAAGGCCGAGAGCAGCAGCCAGGACACCACGGCCGACGGCAGCAGCGAGTCCAGCCGGTCCATCAGGCCGCCGTGGCCGGGCAGCAGGTTGCCCATGTCCTTGATACCCAGGTCGCGCTTGATCAGCGACTCCATCAGGTCGCCCAGGGTGGCCACGCAGACGATGGCGGCACCGAAGAGCACGCCCTGCCAGACCTGCCCGTCCAGCAGCAGGGTCAGCGTCAGCGACCCGGCGACGATGCCCGCGAGCATCGAGCCGCCGAAGCCCTCCCAGGTCTTCTTGGGACTGATCGTCGGCGCCATCGGGTGCTTGCCCTTGAGCACGCCGGCGATGTACCCGCCGGTGTCGGAGGCGACCACGCCGATCATGAAGGCGAGCACGCGCCCGACGCCGTCCTCCGGCGGCACCAGCATCGCCGCGAAGGCACCGAAGAGCGGCAGGTAGGCGGCGGCGAACACCGAAGCGCCGACGTCGCGCAGATACCCGTCCGCGCCGCCGGGCAGCCGCCACAGCAGGCAGGCGAGCACGGTCAGCACGAACGCGGTGAGCGCCCCTTCCCGGCCGAACGGCCAGGCCAGCCAGATCATCGCCTGCCCGCCGACGAGCACCGGGACCAGCGCGATCCGGATGTTCGCCGCGCGCTTGAGCGCTCCGGCCAGTTCGTAGGTGCCCACCGCGATCGCCGCCGCGATCACCCCGATGAACAGGAAACGCACGGTGAACAGCGAAACCAGGATGACGGCACCGAGCGCCACCCCGACCCCGATCGCGGCCGGCAGGTTCCGGCCGGCCCGCGAGGCCTTCGCGGCCTTTTCGGCGGGCCCCGCCGAATCGGCCGCGTCCTCGCGTTCCTCGCTCACGCTCGTCTCCCCCACCGGATCAGACCTCGAGCAACTCTGCTTCTTTGTGCTTGACGAGCTCCTCGACCTGGCCGACGTAGTTGTCGGTCAGGTTCTGCAGCTCCTTCTCCGCACGGGTGACGTCGTCCTCGCCCGCTTCGCCGTCCTTCTGGATGCGGTCGAGCTCTTCCTTGGCCTTGCGGCGGACACTGCGGATGGACACCTTGGCGTCCTCGCCCTTGCCCTTGGCCACCTTCACCATCTCCTTGCGCCGCTCCTCGGTGAGCTGCGGGATGACGATGCGGATGATCTGGCCGTCGTTGCTCGGGTTGACGCCGAGGTCGGACTCGCGGATCGCCTTCTCGATGGCGTTCAGCTGGGTCTGGTCGTACGGCTTCACGATGGCCATCCTGGCCTCGGGGATGTTCACGCTGGCCAGCTGGTTCAGCGGGGTCGGCGCGCCGTAGTACTCGACGACGATCCGGGAGAACATCGAGGGTGTGGCCCGGCCGGTGCGTACCGAGGTGAGGTCGTCCTTGGCGACGGAAACGGCCTTTTCCATCTTCTCCTCGGCGTCGAGGAGGGTCTCGTCGATCACGGCTACTCCTTGCTCGTATAGCGCCGCTGGATGGTGTTCTCCGCCAGATGATCCCAGCAGGTCTAGGCGGGCACCCCAACGGCGGGGGTGCTGACCAGGGTGCCGATCCGCTCACCGCCGACCGCGCGGGCGATGTTCCCTTCGGTGAGCAGGTTGAACACGATGATCGGCATGTTGTTGTCCATGCACAGGCTGAACGCGGTCGCGTCGGCCACCTTCAGGCCCTGCTCGAGCACCTCGCGGTGGGTGATCTCGCGGAACATCCGGGCACTGGGGTCGGTCTTGGGGTCGGCGGTGTAGACACCGTCGACGGCCTTGGCCATCAGCACCACGTCGCAGCCGATCTCCAGCGCGCGCTGGGCGGCCGCGGTGTCGGTGGAGAAGTACGGCATGCCGACGCCGGCGGCGAAGATGACCACGCGGCCCTTCTCCAGGTGGCGCTCGGCGCGGCGCGGGATGTAGGCCTCGGCCACCTGACCCATGGTGATCGCGCTCTGCACGCGGGTCGGGACGCCTTCCTTCTCCAGGAAGTCCTGCAGCGCGAGGCAGTTCATCACGGTGCCGAGCATGGCCATGTAGTCGGCGCGGTCGCGGTCCATGCCGCGCTGCGAGAGCTCGGCGCCGCGGAAGTAGTTGCCGCCCCCGATGACGATCGCCATCTGCACGCCGGTCCGGACGACTTCGGCGATCTGCACGGCCACCGAGTGCACCACGTCGGGGTCGACCCCGACAGCGCCGCCGCCGAACATCTCGCCACCGAGCTTCAGCAGCACCCGCCGGTAGGCCCCGTCGGACCGCTCCGCTGTCATGTCGTCCTCCGCGTGTTCAAGGGTTGTCAGGTGCCTCTTCGCAACCGTGCCCCGTCCCCGATGCGGCGGAGACGGGGCACGTTGCCGGTACTCTTGCTCAGGCCTGGCCGACCTCGAAGCGGGCGAACCGGGTGACGGTCACACCGGCCTCGTCCAGCAGGGCCTTCACGGTCTTCTTGTTGTCGGTCACCGACGGCTGGTCGAGCAGCACGGTGTCCTTGTAGTACGCGTTGACCTTGCCTTCGATGATCTTCGTCAGGGCCTGCTCGGGCTTGCCCTCTTCGCGCGCGGTCTGCTCGGCGATGCGCCGCTCGGCTTCGACCTTCTCGGCCGGGACCTCGTCGCGGGTCAGGTACTGGGCCTTGAGCGCGGCGATCTGCAGCGCGGCGCCGCGGGCGGCGTCGGCGGCACCCTGGCCCTCACCGGTGTACTCGACCAGCACGCCGACGGCCGGCGGCAGGTCGGCGCCACGGCGGTGCAGGTAGGTGGCGACGGTGCCGTCGAAGGCGGCGACCCGGCGCAGCTCCAGCTTCTCGCCGATGCGCGCGGACAGGTCGTGCACCGCGTCGGCGACGGTCTTGCCGTCCAGCTCGGCGGAGCGCAGCTTCTCCACGTCGTCGGTGCGCACGGTCTTGGCGACCTCGACGATCTTCGCGGCGAGGGCCTGGAAGTCGGCGTTCTTGGCGACGAAGTCGGTCTCGGAGTTCAGCTCGACGAGCACGCCGCCGTCCCCGGCGATCAGGCCTTCGGCGGTGGCGCGCTCGGCGCGCTTGCCCACGTCCTTGGCGCCCTTGATGCGCAGGAACTCGACGGCCTTGTCGAAGTCGCCGTCGTTCTCCTCCAGCGCCTTCTTGCAGTTCATCATGCCGGCGCCGGTGAGCTCGCGCAGGCGCTTCACATCTGCGGCGGTGTAGTTCGCCATCGTGCGTTTTCCGTCCTTCTTCGGTACGCGCAGGGATTCGAGTCAATGGCCCGCGTGGCCGGACCGGGGTCCGGCCACGCGGGCGAAGGGTGGATCAGGCGGAGGTGGTCTGCTCCGCGGGCGCCTCGGCGGGGGCGCTCTCCGCTGCCGGAGCGCTCTCGGCGGCGGGGGCGTTCTCGGAGCCGGAAAGCAGCTCCTTCTCCCACTCGGCGAGCGGCTCGTCGGAAGCGACGCCCGGCTCCGGCTTGTCCTTGCCCTCGGCGGCCGAGCCGTTGCGGCCCGAGCGGGCCATCAGACCGGCGGCGGCGGCCTCGGCGACGACCTTGGTCAGCAGCGCGGCGGACCGGATCGCGTCGTCGTTGCCCGGGATCGGGTAGTCGACCTCGTCCGGGTCGCAGTTGGTGTCGAGGATCGCGACGACCGGGATGTTCAGCTTGCGCGCCTCGCCGACGGCGATGTGCTCCTTCTTGGTGTCCACGATCCACACGGCGCTGGGAACCTTCGCCATGTCGCGGATACCGCCGAGGGTCTTCTCCAGCTTGTCCTTCTCGCGGGTGAGCGTCAGGATCTCGCGCTTGGTCAGGCCCTGGAAGCCACCGGTCTGCTCCTGCGACTCGAGCTCCTTGAGGCGCTGGAGCCGCTTGTGCACGGTCTGGAAGTTGGTGAGCATGCCGCCCAGCCAGCGCTGGTTGACGAAGGGCATGCCGACGCGGAGGGCCTCGTTCGCGATGGCCTCCTGCGCCTGCTTCTTCGTGCCGACGAACAGGATGCTGCCACCGTGCGCCACGGTCTCCTTGATGAACTCGAAGGCGCGGTCGATGTAGGTCAGCGTCTGCTGCAGGTCGATGATGTAGATGCCGTTGCGCTCGGTGAAGATGTAGCGCTTCATCTTCGGGTTCCAGCGCCGGGTCTGGTGCCCGAAGTGCACGCCGCTGTCGAGCAGCTGCTTCATGGTGACGACGGCCATGGCCGGATTCGCACCTCTTCTGTGTCGTGCGCCCCGGGACCGGCCCGGTGACGCTTGCTCGGTTGCCGCGACCGCCCGGGTGGCCGGTCGCCCTGGTGCGGTGCCGATGCCCGAACCCGTTCGGCGCTGGGCGCCGGATGGGACCGCCGGGCATCGTTCGTTCCGGGTGGAAATCGTGCTGGCCCACCCCGAGCATGCACATCGCACGCGAAGTCGATCCGCTCTTCCGCAGACCGCGCGAACAGTGTACGCCTCCGCTTTGCGGGGCCGCTCACCGGCGGCCGCGAAACCCCCGGCCCATCCACAACGCCACCGGTTGTCCACAGATTCCCCGCTCGGCCCCCACCACCCCGCCCGTCCCGGCAGAGTCCCAGTCATGGACCTCCCACCCATTCTCCCACGTCACCGCATCCCCCAACTGGTGCTGGCGCTGCTGGCATTCGGCGGCCTCGGCCTGCACAGCCCGGCCGTGCTCGCGGTCGCCGCCGAGGAGCCGCGGTTCACCTGGCCGCTGCACCCGCGTCCCCAGGTGATCCGCGGTTTCGACGCGCCGGAGAGCGACTTCGGCCCCGGCCACCGCGGGGTCGACCTGGCAGCCACCGCGGACCAGCAGGTGCTCGCGGCGGGCACCGGGTACGTGGTGTTCGCCGGGACGATCGCCGGTCGCGGGGTGGTGTCGGTCGACCACGACGGCGACCTGCGCACCACCTACGAGCCGCTGGTGCCCCAGGTCGCCGCCGGGGACCAGGTGTACTCGGGGCAGGTGCTCGGCGCGGTCGTCGCCGGGCACCCGGAGTGCACGGTCGCGGTGTGCCTGCACTGGGGCGTGCGCCGCGGGCTGGAGTACCTGGACCCGCTGCCCCTGATCCTGGAAACCACACGGCTACGGCTGAAGCCGTGGGACCCCGGTTGACGTGTCAGTCAGACACCGGCCTGCTCGACGAGCTTGGCGCGCAGGCGGAGCACCGCCCGGGTGTGCAGCTGGCTGACCCGCGACTCGGTCACGCCGAGCACCTTGCCGATCTCGGCGAGGGTGAGGCTCTCGAAGTAGTAGAGGCTCACCACGATCCGGTCGCGTTCGGTCAGCTGGGCGATCGCCTCGGCCAGCTGGCGGCGGTTGTCCTGGTCGACGAGCACGGCCACCGGGTCGACGGCGTCGTCGTCGGGCAGGGTGTCGACCAGCGAGCCGCTGTCCTTGCCCACCGCGACGAGGTCTTCCAGCGCGACCACGCTGGTGAGCTGGAGCTGGCCGTAGAGGTCGCGCAGGTCGTCGACGCTGATCTCGAGCTCGGCCGCCAGTTCGGCGTCGGTCGGGGTGCGGTTGAGGCGGGCGCCGAGGCGTTCCATCGCACGCTCGGCTTCCCGGGCCCGGCTGCGGACCACCCGGGGAACCCAGTCCTGAGAACGGAGGTCGTCCAGGATCGCACCACGGATGCGCTGCATGGCGTAGGTCTCGAAGCGCAGCCCGCGCTCCGGCTCGAACTTCTCGATGGCGTCGACCAGGCCGAAGATGCCGGACTGCACCAGGTCGCCGACGTCGACGTGGGTGGGCAGGCCGGTGCCGACGCGGCCGGCGACGTACTTCACCAGCGGCGCGTAGTGCAGCACCAGCCGATCGCGGAGGCGCTGCTCGGGCGCTCGGGCGAACTGCCGCCACAACGCGTTGATGCCCGCCTCCACGTCACCGGTCTCGCTCGGGCTGGTCTCGGTGGCGGTCACGGGACTGCCCTTCGCTGCGGATGTCTCAGAGTCCCGCTGAGAACGCGCTGCGTCACCGGGCAAATTGCCGTCTTCAACTGCACTCTCAGGTCGGTCTCCGTGCTCGTGCTGGGTGGTTCGGTCGGGCGGTTCGCCGGGTGGCGGGAAGGCTGTCCCCCCGCCGCCCCCGCGATCAGCGGGCACGGGGGTGGGTCCGGTCATGGATCGCCTTCAGCCGCTCGACGGTGACGTGAGTGTAAAGCTGAGTGGTGGCAAGCGTAGCGTGACCGAGTAGTTCCTGAACGCTGCGAAGGTCAGCACCACCCTCCAGCAGGTGTGTGGCAGCCGAATGGCGGAGGCCGTGCGGCCCCATGTCCACCGCGCCGGGCACCGAGCCGACCCCGTCGTGGACCACCCGGCGAACCGAGCGGGGGTCCAGCCGGCCGCCTCGGACGCCGAGGAAAAGCGCCTTCGCCGCAGCCCCGTTCGCCCGCTCCACCAGCACCGGACGCCCTTCGTCCAGCCAGGACCGGAGTGCCTTCTCGGCGGGCACGCCGAACGGCACGGTCCGCTCCTTGCCACCCTTCCCGAGCACCCGGACCACCCGGCGGTCGAACTCCACATCGCCCACGTCGAGCCCACACAACTCGGACACCCGAATGCCCGTGGCATACAGCAGTTCGAGCAAAGCGTGGTCACGCAGCGCAACCGGATCGCGTTCGGCCGCCCCCGCGCTCGACGCGCTCATCACCTGCTCCGCCTGCTCCGGCCGGAGCACCCCGGGCAAGGTCCGATGCGGCCGTGGTGCCACCAGCCGGCTGCCCGGATCCTGCTCGAGCTTGCCGACGCGATGGGCCCACGCCGTGAACGTCCGCGCCGCCGCGGCCCGCCGGGACAACGTGGTCCGGCTGACCCCGGCCTGGTGCTGTTCGGCCAGCCAGGCCCGCAACTCCCCCACGTCCAGCCCGGCCAGCGCCGCCACGTCCTCGGCCGCCGCTTCGCCGCCGTCCTCGGCGCCGTCGTCCGCGTTCCCGACCCCGTGCAGGTAGCCGAGCAACGAAACCACGTCGCCCACATACGCCCGGACCGTGTGGGCCGAAAGCCCGCGCTCCAACTCCAGGTGCCGCTCGTACTCGCCGACCAGTTCACGAGCGTTTCCGGGCAACGCGGCCCGCAGGCGCACCAGGCCTCCGTGCCCGCGTGCCTTCACCCCCCGCTCAATTTCGGGGACGCTTCGTGACGACATGCCCGAAACGCTGGGGGATCACCGGCGCGTGGTCAAGCATCGCCACACCCTCCCGGCAGAACGAGGTGATATCGCTACTCAAAGCAACCATTCGACGGCCGCCGCCCCGGGAGTTCGTCACTGACCTTGGTGGCCTCCTCCCGCGGGTGTCACCGGGCGTGATCGACTGGTGAGGCGCCACCCGTCTTCGGCCCGCGTGGCCAGGCCGTCGAGTTCGAGTTCCGGCAACACCGCACGGACCCGGTGGATCGGTACACCCGATTCGGTGGTGATCTGCTCGGCGGACCTGCCCGCCCGGAGTTCGAGCGCTCCATGGACGCGCATGGCCTCCTCGCCGAGGCCGTCGGTGGACCGGCGTGGCCGCGGGGTTCGGCCGGCCAACGACGAGTCGAGCTTGCCGACGGTCTCGATCACGTCGGCCAGCGAACCGACCAGCGTCGCGGCCGACTCGCGGATCATCTGGTGGCAGCCCGCCGACATCGACGAGCCGATCGGCCCCGGGACCGCCATCACCACCTTGCCGAGCACGCCGGCGGTGGTCGCCGTGTTGCGCGCCCCGCTGCGGACACCCGCCTCGACGACGACCGTGCCCTCGGTGAGTCCGGCGATCAGCCGGTTGCGTACGAGGAATCGGTGCCTCGCCGGCGGTGTGCCGAAGGGGTATTCACTGATCACGAGTCCGGTCTCCGCGATCTTCTTGAGCAGCCCGGCGTGGCCCGCCGGGTAGCCGGCGTCCAGGCCGCAGCCGAGCACCGCCGCTGTCACCCCACCGGCGGCGAGCGCGCCTCGGTGCGCCGCACCGTCGATGCCGTACGCAGCCCCGGAAAACACCGGCATCTGGCGCTGAGCCAGGCCGTACGCGATCTCGGTCGCGGTGTGCTCGCCATAGCCCGTTGCCGCTCGCGCTCCGACGACCGCCACCGCGGACATGACCGCTTCGTCGAGCCTGGCGTCGCCGCGGACCCACAGCGCGATCGGCGGTGCGAACCCGCGCAGGCCGCGCTGGGTCACCTGATCGAACGGGAGCAACGGCCAGGCAGGCCATTCGCCGTCCTCCGGCACGACCAGCCGGGCCCCGTTCCGCTCGGCCTCCGCCAGGTCAGATTTCGCCCGATCGAGTGTCCGGCGGGCGGATGTCTCGGCCAGCACAGCCTCCGGACACTCGCCCTCGCGCACCAGTCTGGCCGCGCGAACCGGCCCGTACACACGGATGAACGCGGTGAGCGCCATCGCGGGTGGTTCGGCCACCCGCAACAGATACGACCTCGCGAGCCGGATCTCCGGGTCGGCGCGTCTCTCGGTCATGCCGCCCGCCGATCACGAAAGCCGAGCGCGGCAGCCACATGGTCCGCCTCGGGGCGATCGACCTCCGCCAAATCGCTCAACGTCCATGCGACGCGGAGACAGCGGTCCACGCCGCGAGCGGTGACCGCGCCCATGTTCAGGCTCCGGTCGAGAAGGGCGGTCGTCTCGCGTGGCAAAGCGTATTCGCGGCGGAGTACCGGCCCCGGCACCTCCGCGTTGGTGCGCCAGCCGTGTTCGGCCCAGCGCTTGGCCGCGCGATCCCTCGCGTGGAGTACGCGATCGCGCACCCTCGCGGTCGGTTCCGGCTCGTCGAATTCGTGCGTGTGAGCGTGCATGGCTGTCAGCGGGCGCAGGCGGACGGTGAGATCGATGCGGTCGAGCAAAGGCCCGGAGAGCCGACCGAAATAGCGGCGCCGGACGGACGGTGAGCACGTGCAGTCGGCTTCTCGCGGTGGCGCGCAAGGGCAGGGATTTGTCGCCAGCACCAATTGGAAGCGGGCGGGATAGCAGACGACGCCCTTCCGCCGGGCGAGCCGGACTTCGCCGTCTTCGAGGACTGTGCGCAGGGATTCGAGGCGCTCTCCGCCGAATTCGCAGACTTCGTCCAAGAAGAGGACGCCTCGGTGCGCGCGGCTGATCATGCCGGGCTTGGCGATGTCAGCCCCGCCGCCGATCAGTGCGGCGAGCGAGATGCTGTGGTGTGGATCGGCGAACGGCGGGATCCGGATGAGCGGGGACGATCGGGACAGCTTGCCCTCGATCGAATGCACGGCGGTGACTTCGAGCGATTCCTCGCGGGACAGTTCCGGGAGCAGGCCCGGCAATCTCCGGGCGAGCATGGTCTTCCCGACGCCGGGTGGTCCGACGAGCAGCAGGTGATGACCGCCTGCCGCGGCGACCTCCAGTGCCCAGCGTGCTTCCGGCTGGCCGATCACGTCGGCGAGGTCGGCCACGGACGGCGGTGGGATCTCGTCGGCCGGTTCGGGGCGGGGAAGGCTCTCGATGTCATCCATCCAGGCGAGCAGATCGCGAAGGCGGCCGGCGCCGAGGACCTCCATGTCGTGCACGAGCGCCGCTTCGAACATCGAGTCGATGGGCACCACCGCTCGCTTGAGCCCTTCCCTGCGGGCGGCGAGCAACGCGGGCAGCACGCCGGGCACCGGACGGATCCGGCCGTCGAGCGCGAGTTCACCCAGCAACACCGTGCCGAGCAGCTTGCTGCCGGACACCGCGCCACTGGCGGCAAGCACCGCGGCGGCGATGCTGAGGTCGTAGCCGGAGCCGAGCTTCGGGAGGTTCGCGGGCGAGAGGCCGAGGGTGACGTGCTGTTCGGGCCACTTCTGACCGGAGTTGCGCACTGCCGCGCGGACTCGGTCCTTGGCCTCCTTCAACCCCGGGTCGGGCAGGCCGACCAGTTTCATGCCGGGCAGCCCGGCCCCGATGTCGGCCTCGACTTCGACCACCCGGCCATCGATGCCGAGCAGGGCCACCGACCAACTGCGTGCCAGCGGCATCTCAGCTCACCCCTTGCCCGGGGCAGCCCGGGCTTGAAGCAGGCGCCAACGGCCGGTTGTCTGTGGGCGCCATGTCAGCTCGTCCTCCGAGTTGGAGGATGGTGACGCTCGATCGTCGCTGGATGAGGACGATCGCTGTGAGCCGGACTTTGCGGCGGCGCAATGCTGGCACCACGAGCCTCGGCCCGAGGATGAGTGCCAAGGCAACTCGAAGTCTTGGACCATGAGGTGGAACGTTGCTGGACGTGGGCCGCGAGATCGGCGGAACGAGAGCGCTGAGTCGCCTGGGCTTGCGGCGCGGCATGGGCCCCGGGAACCCCAACCTGGCGAAGATCGCCCGATGGGCTTGAGATCCCGGCCCCGGCCCGGCGGTGGCAGGAGGCGGGGTCGAGTGGGCGTCGCGGCGGGCGGATCGGCGGCGGGACGGCAGAGATGCCACGAGCCTCGATCTAGCGGGGAGCGGGTGGGCGGCTCGCGACTCCGGCTCGGTGGTGGAGTGGGCGTCGCGGCGGCGGGATGGCATGGGTGCCATGAGCCCCGGCCTGGTGTGGGGTGGGTGGGGGCGTAGGGAGGCGGGGGCCATTAGAAGGCTCCCTGGATGTGGGTGAGCTCCGGTTCGCCGGTGGGTGGGTGGTGGATGGCGATGACGTCGAAGCGCAGGGGGCACCAGCGCACGCGGAAGTGCTCGAGCCAGCGGCCTGCCAGGCGGCGGATGCGGGCGGCCTTCTCCGGGTCCACGGCTTCGGCGGGCAGGCCGTAGCCGGTGCCCGAGCGGGTCTTGACCTCGCAGACGACCAGGGTGCGGCCGTCGGTGGCGACCACGTCCAGTTCGCCTTCGCGGCAGCGCCAGTTCCTGGACAGGATGACCAGGCCCGCCCTGGCCAGGTGCGCTGCCGCCAGCTCTTCGCCGCGGCGGCCCAGTCGTTGTCGTTGTTCGTATGACGGCCGCGCCTGCGTCCCCATCACGGCTACTCCCCCGGGGTCGGTGATCGTTGGTTGACGATCACGACGGTGCCAGGGCGGAAAGATGCAGGCCAGAGGGTCGAAGCGGGGCTGTGGACAACTGGGGGGCTGTGGACAACCCGGCCGTCAGGGTCAGCCGGAGAAGGGACCGCCTTCCGGCAGGCGCAGGTCGGGCTTGTCCAGCTCCTCGACGTTGACGTCCTTGAAGGTGATCACGCGGACGTGCTTGACGAACCGGGCGGGGCGGTACATGTCCCAGACCCAGGCGTCGGACATCCGCACCTCGAAATAGACCTCACCACCACCGTCGCGGACCTGCACGTCCACCGCGTTGGCCAGGTAGAACCGCCGTTCGGTCTCCACCACATACGCGAACTGGCTGACGATGTCGCGGTACTCCCGGTACAGCGACAGCTCCATCTCGGTCTCGTATTTCTCGAGATCCTCGGCACTCATGAAATCCGGGCCCCTCCTTGCGAGTTCACGTGCCAGTCGGCGGCGAAGAGTCCATTCTGACCCAGACCGTCATCCAGGGCACGCACCGGCGCCGCCGTGGCGTGCAAAGCCGCCGCGGTGAGCAGCACCCGATGGGGTGGCTCGCGCCGGTGGACCGCGGCCGCGACGGCCACGTTGGTGTAGGACCACCGGTGCACCGCGCTGGGTCCGTGCTCGGTCAGCGCGGCGCCGTGCTCGGTGGTGGTGTACCCCTTGTGCACGTCGAAGCCGTACACCGGGTACTCGTCGTGCAGATCCCCCATGATCCGGTCCCTGGTCACCTTGGCCAGCACGGACGCGGCCGCGACGCAGGCGACCACGCGGTCCCCCTTGATCACCGGCAGGCTCGGCGCCGGCATGCCGGGCACCCCGAAGCCGTCGGTCAGCACGTAGCCGGGCGCGGTCCGCAGGTGGGACACGGCGCGCCGCATGCCCTCGACGTTGGTCACGTGGATGCCGCGGGCGTCGACCTCCTCGGTGGGGATGACCACCACCGCATAGTCGACCGCCCTGGCCAGCACGCGTTCGTAGACCCGCTCGCGGGCGGCCGCGGTGAGCAGTTTCGAGTCGGTCAGCTCGGTCAGCCGGGCGCCGTCACCGGGTTTGAGCACACAGGCGGCGACCACCAGCGGACCGGCGCAGGCGCCCCGCCCGGCCTCGTCCACCCCGGCGACCGGGCCGAGGCCACGCCGTTCCAGCGCGGCCTGCAGCCCCCACGAACTCTCCCCGCGGATGACCGCGCGTGGCGGCTTCAGCCCTGTCACGCGGCTAGCGCTTCCGGGTCGCCGCCCCGCGCAAGCCCGTTCCGAGCTTGCGACCGGCCCATACCGTCGGCCAGGCGGCCACCACGCCGATGCCCAGCGGGATGCCCTGCTGCCAGGCGGGTGCGCTCATGCCGAGCACAGCGGGCTGCGCGGCTTCCTGCGGGTTGTGGTCGGTCACGCCACCCCAGCGGCCCGGCGGCAGCACGATGATCCTGGCCTTGCCGATGATGTTCTCCAGCGGCACCGCACCACGCTCGCCACCGCCGCCCTGCATGCGGGAGTCCGAGGAGTTGTTGCGGTTGTCGCCCATCACCCAGACCGAGCCGAGCGGTACCTTGACCGGCTCGAACGGGGCCTGCACCCCGGTGCCGTCCTCGAAGTGCAGGTACGGCTCGTCGAGCGCCTTGCCGTCGACCACGACGTGGTTCTGCGTGTCGCAGCATTCGACGGTCTGGCCCGGCATCGCGATGATGCGCTTGACGAAGTCGCGCTCGTCGGGCGGCGCGAGGCCGAACACCGAGCCGATGCTCCGGAAGAACCGGCCGACCGGGTTCGAGGACTCCTCCGGGAGCGCCTCGTTCTCCACCCACGGGTCCGGACCCTTGAACACCACCACGTCACCGGGGGTGGGGTCGACGAAGTCGTAGGTGATCTTGTCGACCAGGATGCGGTCGCCGGTGCACCCCTCGCAACCGTGCAGGGTGGTCTCCATCGACCCCGAGGGGATCATGTAGACGCGGAAGAAGAACTGCTGGATGACGAACGTCAGCGCGAGCGCGACGACGATCAGGATCGGCAGCTCCACCCAGAACGGGCGCTTCTTCTTCGCTTTGCCCTTGCCACGCTTGCGGTGGGCACCGCCCTTGGTCTCCTCCGCGGCTCCGTCGTGGTACTCGGAGCGTTCGGGATCGTCCTCGGCAGCGTTTGAAGACACAGGTTCGGCCACGACGCCAGGCTACGGGAATCCGCTACCGGATCAGGAAGCCGGCTCGCGGCGCTCCTTGATCTTCGCGGCCTTGCCGCGCAGCTCACGGAGGTAGTACAGCTTGGCGCGGCGGACGTCGCCGCGCTTGTGCACCTCGATCTGCGCGATGTTCGGGCTGTGCACCGGGAAGGTGCGCTCCACGCCGACGCCGAACGACACCTTGCGGACGGTGAACGTCTCGCGGATGCCGCCGTTCTGACGGCGGATGACCACGCCCTGGAAGACCTGAAGGCGCTCGCGGTTGCCCTCGATCACTCGGACGTGCACCTTCAGCGTGTCGCCCGGGCGGAAGTCCGGGATGTCGGAACGCAGCGACTGCGCGTCCAGGGCGTCCAGGGTGTTCATCGGTGGTCCGTCCTCGTCTGTGATGTAACGTCTTCGTCTTGCCATACGTCCGGGCGCACGCCGGTCACAGCGGCCGGCCCAGGGGGTTGGCAGGCGCGCGAACCCAGGGGGTTCCTCTCGCGCCAACCGGTCAAGTATTGCAGACCCGCCGGGCGGCGGATCACTGGCCCCGTGCCGACTCCTCGGCGAGCCGTGCGAGCAGGGCCCGGTCGTGCTTGTCGAGACTCCCGTCGGGCAACGCGGAGATCAACTCCGGGCGGCGCTCGACGGTCCGTTCGAGCGCCTGGTCGCGCCGCCAGCGGTCGATCAGCGCGTGGTTGCCCGAGCGCAGCACCTCCGGCACGGCCAGCTCGCGCCAGACCTCCGGCCGGGTGTAGCTCGGCCCTTCGAGCAGGCCGTCGGAGAACGAGTCCTCCTCGGCCGAGCGCGCGTTGCCCAGTACCCCCGGCAGGAGCCGGACCACGGCCTCGACCATGACCAGCACCGCCGCCTCGCCGCCGACCAGCACGTAGTCGCCGATGGACACCTCGTCCACCGGCATGCGGCGGGCCGCGTCGGTGATCACGCGCTGGTCGATGCCCTCGTAGCGGCCGCAGGCGAAGACCAGGTGCTTCTCCGCGGCGTATTCGTGGGCGAGTTGCTGGGTGAACGGGCGACCGGCGGGTGTCGGCACCACCAGCCGGGTGTGCTCCCCGCAGACCTGGTCGAGCGCGTCGCCCCAGATCTGCGGCTTCATCACCATGCCGGGACCGCCGCCGTACGGCGCGTCGTCGACCGCGCGGTGCACGTCGTGGGTCCAGTCGCGCAGGTCGTGCACGCCGATCTCGATCAGCCCGCGATCGATCGCGCGCCCGAGCAGCGCGGCCCGCAGGGGGTCGAGGTACTCGGGGAAGATGGTGACCACGTCGAGGCGCATCACTCGATGTCCAGCAGGCCTTCCGGCGGGTCGAGCACGACCCGGCCGCCGGCCACGTCCACCACGGGCACGATGGCCCGCACGAACGGCACCAGCACGGTCTTCCCGTCGCGGTCGAGCGAAAGCAGCTCACCGCCGGGGGAATGCACCACCTCGAGCACGGTGCCGACCGCGGTGCCGTCGGTCAGTTCGGCCCGCAGGCCCTCGAGCTGGTGGTCGTAGAACTCGTCGGGATCCGCGGTGGGCGGCAGGTCCCCGGTGTCCCCGAGCAGCAGCGCGCCCCGGAGTTCCTCGGCCGCGGTGCGGTCGGGGACCTGGTCGAAACGCACGAGCAGCCGCCCGCTGTGCGAGCGGGCGGCTGCCACGGTGAGTTCGCGGGGGTGACCGCCGCGCGGGCGGGCGAGCACCACGGCGCCGACGGCGAACCGCTGCTCCGGGGAGTCGGTCCGCACGTCGACGGCCAGTTCGCCGGTAATGCCGTGTGCCTTGGCCACCCGGCCGACGACAACCTCCATCAGCGCGGGATCAGTGGTCGGTGTCGACCACGTCGACCCGCACACCTCGGCCGCCGATTCCGCCCATGACGGTGCGGAGGGCGGTGGCGGTCCGCCCGCCCCGGCCGATCACCTTGCCCAGATCGTCGGGGTGGACGTGCACCTCGAGGGTGCGGCCGCGGCGCGTGGTGATCAGTTCGACCCGGACCTCGTCCGGGTTGTCCACGATCCCGCGCACGAGGTGCTCAAGGGAGTCCGCGAGAAAGCTCACGCCTCGGTCTTCTCCTCGGCCTTGGCTTCGGCCTTGTCGGCGTCGGCCTTCTTGCCGCCCTTCTTCTTGGGCGTGGTGGCCTCGGCCGAGGGCTCCTCGCCCGCGGCCGCGAGGGCGGCGTTGAACAGGTCCTGCTTGGACGGCTTCGGCTCGGCCACCTTCAGGGTGCCCTCGGCGCCCGGCAGGCCCTTGAACTTCTGCCAGTCACCGGTGATCTCGAGCAGGCGCTGGACCGGCTCGGTCGGCTGCGCGCCGACGGAGAGCCAGTGCTGGGCGCGGTCGGAGTTCACCTCGATGAAGCTGGGCTCTTCCTTCGGGTGGTACTTGCCGATCGTCTCGATGGCCTTGCCATCCCGGCGGGTGCGCGCGTCGGCGACGATGATGCGGTAGTACGGCGCACGGATCTTGCCGAGGCGCTGAAGCTTGATCTTGACGGCCACGGGTGTGGGTACTCCTCAGTTTCTCTCTGGTGCAAGGTCGGCCGCGCGATCCGAGTGGGGACGAATGCGACGCCCGGAGGTCAGGTGTGTTCGGCCCCGGCGCGGTGAGAGGGTCCGGCCGGGGCAAGCAATCGAACATTCTGCCAGACGCCTCGCGCGGGCCCGTCTACAGGGTGGCGATGCCGAGCGTGGTGAGCAGGATGGCGACCGCGGGCAGGAAGTTGTTCATCTGGTGGGCCACGATGCTGCCGAGGAGCCTGCCGGTGAACAGCCGCGCGAGCCCGATCGGGATCGAGATGACCAGCAGCAGCGTGGTCCGCAGCGGTTCCAGGTGGCTGACCGCGAACACCGCGGTGGACAGCAGGAAGGCGGCCACCCTGCCCCACTTCTCGTTGCCCCAGTTCAGCCGCTCCACCGCGCCCCAGAGCAGGCCGCGGTAGATGATCTCCTCGCAGATCGGCCCGAGCAGCCACAGGTAGAGGAACATGATCACCGCGGCGGTCACCGACATCGGCTGGTCCTCGACCAGCGCGCTGATCGCCGAGGAGGCGTTCTGCTCGCCGACGATCTGGGTCCAAACGAAGGCGCCGACCGTGGTGAAGACCAGCCCGACCACACCGAGGCGCAGGCCGGTCTTGACATCGGCCCAGTTCCAGGAGAGCCGCAGGTCGGCCAGCGGGCCGTTGCCACGCAACCGGGTGATCAGCACCGCGGCGGAGGCGGCGACCACGGTGGGGGTGATGGTGCCGACCAGCACGTGCCCGACCGGCAGTGGCTGCCCGGCGGGCACCGGGCCGAGCGCGGCGAGCACCAGCGCGGCCGAAGTGAGCAAGATCGCTTCGACCAGCAGGAAGGCACCGAGGCCCCAGCGGTGGTCCGGCAACCCGGCCACCGCCGGCACCGACTCGGGGCCCTGGATGGATTCCCCCTCCATCGCGCTCAAGCCGTCCTCCGGGTTCTTCGCATTTCGGGCAGATACAGAGAATACGGGGGTTACGGCGCGCCGAGCAGGAGCAAGGCGGGTGGCAGGTTGTTCGCGGCGTGTGCCACCACGCTTGAGCCGGTCCGCTCGCTGAGCAGGCGGGCCGCGCCGATCGCGAGGCCCTGTACGAACAACGCCAGTGTGCGGCTCGGTTCTCCGTGCAACTGGGCGAACACCGCGGCGGTGAGCGCGAGCACCGCCCACTGCGGCACGCGGTGGGCGGCCAGTCCGGTCCACAGCGCGCCGCGGATGAGCACCTCTTCGCTCAACGGTGCGACGAGGACCACGATCAACGCGGCGAGCGCGAGCCACACCGGGTGGTCGCCGACGCCCTGCGCGAGCCCCGCCAGTGGGTTGCCGGACTCGAGGTCGGTGCCGAAGACCGGGAGCAGCAACAGGTTCGTCAGATATCCGGCGAGCAGCGCGAACCCACCGCATGCCAGGCCGATCTTGATGTCGCGCAGGTTCGGCAGCACGCCCAGTTCGCGGAAGGAGCCCCAGCGCCTCGCGGCCAGCACCGGCGCCAGGCCGAGCATCAGGTTCGGCACGAACGCGAGCAGCAGGAGCGGGCCGAGGTCGGGCATCTCCTCGGCGTCGTCGAACCCGGTGAACCGGCCGGAGAGCACGGCGGTGAGCACCAGGTTCGTCAGGTGGTAGGCGCCGAATCCGGCGATGAACGCGAGCAGGCCCCAGTGGGCGCCGCGCACCAGGCCGTCACCGACGGCCGGAGGGTTTTCGTCCGCCTGAGCCACCGCACCTCCGCCGCCGGAATGACCTTCGCGCGCTCACGCTAAGGGGCCGGTGGCTACCGGCTGAACCCGGCCCGTCTCAGGAAGTGACCGTACCGCGCAGGATGATGTGCGACGGATGGCGAAGGGCGTCCAGTTCCTCACGCGGGTCCGCGGTCAGCACCAGCAGATCGGCCGGTGCGCCGTCGGCGATGGACTGGTGGCCGAGCCAGTCGCGGGCCGCCCAGGCGCCGGCGCCGAGCGCCTCGGTGCGTGTCATGCCCGCCCGGTGGAGCAGTTCGATCTCGTCGACGATCCGGCCGTGGTCGATCATGCCGCCCGCGTCGCTGCCCGCGTAGACGGCCACACCGGCGTCCAGCGCGGCCTGTACGAGCCCGTCGACGCGCCGGTGGAGGTCCCGCATGTGCGCGGCGTAGATCGGGTACTTGGCGGCGGCGTCGGCGATGCCGGGGAAGTTCTCGGTGATGTTCACCAGGGTCGGCACGAGCGCGATGCCGCGTCGGGCCATGTCCGCGAGTTGCTCCGCGGACAGTTCGGTCCCGTGTTCCAGGCAGTCGACGCCCGCGGCCAGCAGGCCGGGCAGGGCGGCGGCGCCGAAGACGTGCGCGGTGACCTTGGCGCCCGCGTCGTGCGCGACCTTGACCGCCTCGGCGAGCACGTCGTCGGGCCACAACGGCGCCAGATCGCCGACGGACCGGTCGATCCAGTCGCCGACGAGTTTGACCCAGCCGTCACCGGCGGCCGCCTGTTCGGCCACCGCGTCGGGCAGCTGGTCCGGGCTGTCCAGGTCGATGCCGAGCCCCGGCACGTACCGCTTGGGCAGCGAGAGGTGCCTGCCGCAGCGGATGATCCGCGGCAGGTCCTCGCGCTGCTGCAACGACGAGATGTCGAACGGCACACCGCAGTCGCGGATGAGCAGGGTTCCGGCCTTGCGGTCGGTCAGCGCCTGCGCGGCCGCCTCTTCGAGGTTCTCCGCGCCGATACCCGGATGGCAGTGCGCATCGACCAGCCCCGGCACCAGGAACACGTCCTCGGCCAGCGTCTCGGCCCCGTCGACCGGGTCGTAGCTGATCCGGTCGACGTCGATCCACAGGTCGCGGTGCTCGCCGGAAGGCAGCACCACGCCGCTGAGGCGGTACGCCATCTACTTGCCCTTGGGCAGCTTGAACTTCGAGGGGTCGAACCCGGGCGGCAGGTCGTTCAGGCTGCCGCCGAGCTGGGAGAGGTCGGGCATGCCACCGGCGGGACCGGCACCCGGGAAGCCGCCGGGGGGCAGCGCGGGCAGGCCACCGGGGAAGCCGCCCTTGATCTTGGGCTGCGTGGGGCCGCGCCCCTTGCCCTTCTTCCCCTTCTTGCCCTTGCGGTTGTTCTTCCGGTTGTTGCCCGCCCCGCCGAAGCCGAACCGGCCCGCCATCTGCTGCATCATCTTCTTGGCGTCGTAGAACCGGTTGACCAGGTCGTTGACCTCGCGCACGGCCACGCCGGAGCCCTTGGCGATGCGCTGGCGGCGCGAGGCGTTGATGATCTTCGGGTCGGCCCGCTCGGCCGGGGTCATGCCGCGGATGATCGCCTGCAGCCGGTCCAGCGACTTGTCGTCGACCTGCGCGAGCTGGTCCTTCATCTGCCCGGCGCCGGGCAGCATGCCCAGCAGGTTGCCGATCGGGCCCATCTTGCGCACCGCGAGCATCTGCTCGAGGAAGTCCTCCAGGGTCAGCTCGCCGCTGCCCAGCTTCTGCGCGGCCTGCTCCGCCTTGTCCTGGTCGAAGGCCTGCTCGGCCTGCTCGATCAGGGTGAGCATGTCGCCCATGCCGAGGATCCGGCTGGCCATGCGGTCCGGGTGGAAGAGGTCGAAGTCCTCGAGCTTCTCGCCGTTCGACGCGAACAGGATCGGCTGGCCGGTGACCTCGCGAACACTCAGCGCGGCACCACCGCGGGCGTCGCCGTCGAGCTTGGTGAGCACCACGCCGGTGAAGCCGACGCCGTCGCGGAAGGCTTCGGCGGTGGTCACCGCGTCCTGGCCGATCATCGCGTCGACCACGAAGAGGGTCTCGTCCGGCTGGACCGCGTCGCGGATGTCCGCGGCCTGGCGCATCAGTTCCTCGTCGACACCGAGGCGGCCCGCGGTGTCGACGATGACGATGTCGTGCTGGGAGCGCCTGGCCTCGTCGATCCCGCGGCGGGCCACGTCGACCGGGTCGCCGACGCCGTTGCCCGGCTCCGGCGCGAAGGTCGGCACCCCGGCGCGCTCACCGACCACCTGCAGCTGGTTGACCGCGTTCGGGCGCTGGAGGTCGCAGGCCACCAGCAGCGGCGCGTGGCCCTGCTTCTTCAGCCACAGCGCCAGCTTGCCCGCGAGCGTGGTCTTACCGGCACCCTGCAGACCGGCGAGCATCAGCACGGTCGGCGGGTTCTTCGCCAGGTTCAGCCGCCGGGTCTCGCCGCCGAGGATGGCGACCAGTTCCTCGTTGACGATCTTGATGACCTGCTGGGCGGGGTTCAGCGCCTCGGAGACCTCGGCGCCCTTGGCGCGCTCCTTGACCTTGGCGATGAACGCGCGCACCACCGGCAGCGCGACGTCGGCCTCCAGCAGCGCGATGCGGATCTCGCGCGCGGTGGCGTCGATGTCGGCGTCGGAGAGCTTCCCCTTGCCACGCAGGTTCTGCAGGACCGAAGTGAGGCGATCGGAGAGGGTGTCGAACACGGGTGTGCGCTCCAGCAGTCGTCGTCAGGGTGCAGGCCTGCGGGCGGAACACCGCACCTGCATCCTCCGAGGGTAGTCGACGATGGAGCCCGGCCGGTCCGCTCCTCCTCCGGGCCGGCCGGGCCACGCGTCGCGCGAACGGTCCGGGCCTTCGTCCGACCCCCAGTACCGGGCGAATCCCCGGCCGTCGCGCTGACTGGAAGCTTGCCGGTCCGGCGCAGGTCACGGCAGGGGGAAGACCCCCATTAGAAGCAGGTAGATCTACTCAAAAGCCGAATCGGTCACTCGGTGACGGGCTCGGTCTTCCGCCCAGCGGCTCGTTTCGCGGTCCGGGCGGCCTCGGCTGCCTTTTCCGCCGCGTTCCGGGCCCGCTCGATCGGGCTTCCGCCCTCGTGCACCTCGGCGCCGGACTGCAACGCGGCCAGCAGCGCGGTGACCCCGGCGTTCTGCACGGCCGCGGCCGGTCGCTCGACCTCACCGCCGTCGGCCTTGGCGGTGATCAGGTCGTTCAGCGCGGACTGGTAGTGGTCCACGTAGTCGTCCGGCTCGAAGTCACCGGCCAGCCGGTCGATCAGCCGGGCCGCCAGCCGGACCTCGGACACGTGCACGTCGATGTCCTCGTGCTGGAACGGGAAGTCCGGCTCGCGCACCTCGTCCGGCCAGAGCATCGTCTCCAGCAGCAGGAGCTGGTCGCGCACGCGGATCACGGCCAGCGTCTCGCGCTGGCGCAGGGCGACCTTGACCACCATCACCCGGCCCGCCTGCTGCATGGCCTCGCTGAGCAGCACGTAGGCCTTGGTACCGGCGACCTCCGGCTCGAGGTAGTAGGTCCTGGCGAAGTAGACCGGGTCGACCTGCTCCATCGGCACGAACGAGAGCACGTCGATCGAATGCGCGGTGGCCAGCGGCAACGAGGCCAGGTCCTCCTCGGAGAGCACCACCACGTCCCCGCCGGCCAGCGGGAAGCCCTTGCCGATCTCGCCGGGCGGTACCTCGGCGCCGTCGGCCTCGCAGAAGCGCCGGTGCTGGATGCGGCCGCCGTCGGTCAGGTGCACCTGGGTCAGGCCGGAGGCGCGGTCGGCGGAGGCGCGGTCGGTGGTGGCGCTGTACGCCTTCACTCCGATGGCGTACGCGCCGAATCCGATGGTGCCTTTCCATACCGCGCGCATGTGTTCGAGCGTAATCCGGCGAAAGCGGCCCTCACCAGCTACAAACGGGTGTCCTCGTCGGCTGTTTGCAGCAGCGCGCCGAGCACCGGCTCACTCTCCGCGATCGCGTCGGCGGAATACCCGGCCGCGCTGGCGGCGGCTTCGAGCACCTCGGTGAGCGCGCCGTCGACCTGGCTGCCCCGCACCACACCGGCCAGCCGCGCCAGTGCGAGCGAGAGCTGGCGCTGCCCGGCGGCGAGGTGTTCGAGCACGTCGGCGAGTTCACCGGCGGTGCCGACCTCGGCGGTGCCCGCCAGTTCGGCGGCGCAGGCCTCCAGGTGCGCGGCCACGATCGAGCCGGGGAGCACCGGCCCGCTCATCCTGTCACCCATGTCACCGCCTACTCGCCACGATCCGCCAGGCACACCGACGGCGACATACTGCCACCGTCACCCGCCGCGATTCGCGCGACACCCCGAACGGGCAGGTCAGCTGGCTGCCGCGAGCACCGCCTGCTCGATCCGGTCCCGCCATTCGCGGTCGAGCCTGCCGTGCCGCGGGGCGATGGCGAACGAGTCGACCACGGCCGCGCCGAGCGTGGCGACCTTGGCCCAGCGCACCTCCGCCTCGCACCGCCGCAGCGCGCCCGCGACGTGGTAGAGCAGCCCGATCCGGTCGGTGGCCCGCAGTTCGAGCACCACCGTGGTGGAACCGCTGGTCTCGTCGTCGAACCAGAGCACCTTCGGCCCGCTGGTCTCGACCGCGGCACTGGCGTAGTCGCGCTCCTTCGCGGCGAGTTTCTGCGTCAGCGGCAGCGCTCCGCCCAGCGCACGGGCGAACTGCTCCCGCAGCAGCGTCACATCGGGCAGCGAGCCGAACTTCGGCGACGCGGTGAACACGCCGACCCGGCCGCCGTTGTGCCCGTGCAGCATCGCCGTGTGCACCTCCAGCGAGTGCAGCGCGAGCACGCCCGCGGCCGGCGCGAGCAGTTCCGACTGGGTGGGCGCGGCGAGCACGACGGTGGCCACGTTTCCCTCGGACGAGATGTCCACCTGCGGCTGACCGGAGACCGTGGCCCGCTCGGCCAGCTCGCGTCGCGCGGTGTCCAGCGGCTGCGGTGAGCCGAGGACCTTGCCCTGCAGTGCTTCCCGGCAGCGTCCGGCGAGTTCGGCGATCAGGCCGGACTTCCACTCGGTCCACACGCCGGGGCCGGTGGCCAGCGAATCGGCCTTGGCCAGCGCCTGCAGCAGGTCCACCAGCAGCGGGTCGTGGTCCAGCGTCTTCACCACGCGCTGCACGGTGGCCGGCTCGCTGATGTCGCGGCGGGTGGCGGTGTCCGGCAGCAGCAGGTGGTGGCGCACCATGGCGCTCACCACCGCTGTGTCCACATCGGACAATCCGAGCCGGGTGGCCACCTGTTTGGCGATCTTGGCACCCAGCTCGGAGTGGTCGGCCGTGCGACCCTTGCCGATGTCGTGGAGCAACGCGCCCAGGAGCAGCAGATCGGGCCGCGACACCGTGGTGGTCAGCTTCGCCGCTTCGACGCAGGCCTGCACCAGGTGCCGGTCGACCGTCCAGGAGTGCACGGGTTCGCGTGGCGGGAGGTCCCGCACGGCACCCCACTCCGGGAACAACCGCGCCCACAACCCGGTTCGGTCCAGCGCTTCAACGGCGTCCAGCAGGCCTTCGCCCGCCCCGAGCAGTTCGGTCAGCGCGTCCCTGGCACCAGCGGGCCACGGGGCGCGCAGTTCCGGGGCGGAGTCGGCGAGGGTGCGCAACGTGCCCTGCGCGATCGGTCGCCCGGTGCGCGCGGAAGCCGCCGCCACCCGCAACAGCAAGGCCGGATCCCGGGCCGGAACGGCGTCCCTGGCCAGTGAAACCTCGTTGCCGTGCAACACCACACCGTCATCCAGCGGCGTGCGAGCCGGGCGCCTGCCGAACCGCGTCTTCGGCGCGACCTCGACCGAGCGCAACACGGTGTCGACCGCGTAGCTGACCGCACGGCCGGCACCGGAAAGCTTGCGCGCCAACGTGAACCGATCACCGAAGCCGAGTTCCGCGGCCACGGTCTCCGCGTCGGGCGGGCTCAGCACATCCCGGTCCCGGCGGAGTTCACGCCGCAACTCCGTGCGGACGTCGAGCAGGAGTTCCTTGGCCGCCAGCAATTCTTCGCCCGGCCGATCGGCGAGCTGCGCCGCGGCGAAGGCGTCGAGCAGGCCGAAGTCACGCAACCCACCGCGCCCGTGCTTGAGATCGGGGGCCGCCGACTGGGCGATCTCCCCGCTGCGCTTCCAGCGCTGCCGCGCCGAAGCGGCCAGCTCGTCCAGTCGCTTGCGGGCGGTCCGCCGCCAGGCCTCGCGCGCGGCGGAAGCCAGCCGGTCGGCCAGTTCGCGGTCGCCCGCCAGGTACCGGGCGTCCAGGAGGCCGACCGCGGTGCGGAGGTCCTCCGCCGCCACCTTCAACGCCTCCCCCGGCGTGCGCACGGAATGGTCGAGCCCGATCCGCGCGTCCCACAGCGGGTACCAGATCGCGTCGGCGATGTCGCCGACCCCGGTGTTCCCGTTGTGCACCAGCACCAGATCCAGATCCGAGAACGGCACCAGCTCCCGGCGGCCGAGCCCGCCGACGGCGACCAGCGCGACACCCGGTTCCGCGGTGTCCACGCCGGCCGCCGTGGCGGCCCGGCTCAGCCAGAACTCGTAGAGATCCACCAAAGCCGCTCGGAGGGCCGCCGCGCCCAACCGCCCGTGGCGGCCCTCCAGCAGCTTCTTCGCTGCTTCAACCAGCTCCCCGGCTTCCACGATCCCTACAGCGCGTCCGTCCCGCGCTCGCCGGTCCGTACCCGGACCACCGTCTCGATCGAGGTCACCCAGACCTTGCCGTCACCGATCTTGCCGGTGTGCGCGGCGTCGACGATCGCTTCGATCACCTTCTCCACGTTGGCGTCGTCGGTGGCCACCTCGACCCGGATCTTGGCGACGAAGTCGACCGCGTACTCGGCCCCGCGGTAGACCTCGGTGTGGCCCTTCTGCCTGCCGTACCCCTGGACCTCGCTCACCGTCATGCCGAGGACACCGAGCTGTTCCAGTGCCGAACGGATGTCGTCGAGCGTGAAGGGCTTGACGATCGCGGTGATGAGTTTCATGCCTTGCTCCCCTCGAGCTTCTTGGCCGTCCCGGACACCCCGGAACCCGTGGTCGCGGCGCGCCCGCCCCGGCCGCCGCCGAACTCGTAGGCCGTCTCGGCGTGTTCCGCCTCGTCGATGCCGACGACCTCTTCGTCCTTCGGGAGCCGGAAGCCGAGGGTGAACTTGATGAGCAGGCCGATGATCGCGGTGACCACGAACGAGTAGCCGAGCACCGAGAACGCGCCGATCGCCTGCGTGCCGAGCAGTTCGAGACCGCCGCCGTAGAACAGGCCGTCCTTGCTGCCCTCGTTCACGCCGACCGTGCCGAAGAAGCCGATCAGCAGGGTGCCGACCAGGCCGCCGACCAGGTGCACGCCGACCACGTCGAGCGAGTCGTCGAAGCCGAAGCGGTACTTGAGGCTGACCGCCAGCGCGCAGAGGATGCCGGCGATGGCGCCGATGGCCAGCGCGCCCCAGGTGTCGACGAAGGCACACGCCGGGGTGATCGCGACCAGCCCGGCCACCACGCCGGAAGCGGCGCCGAGGCTGGTGGCGTGCCCGTCGCGGATGCGCTCGATGAGCAGCCAGCCGAGCAACGCGGCCGAGGTCGCGGTGAGGGTGTTGATGAACGCGACACCGGCGATGTTGTTCGCCGCCAGCGCCGAACCGGCGTTGAAACCGAACCAGCCGAACCACAGCAGGCCCGCGCCGAGCATGACGAACGGCAGGTTGTGCGGCTTCATCGGCTCCTTGGGCCAGCCGACCCGCTTGCCGATCACCAGCACCAGCGCCAGCGCCGCGGCACCGGCGTTGATGTGCACCGCGGTACCGCCGGCGAAGTCCAGCGCGCCGAGGTCGTTGGCGATCCAGCCACCGGACTTGGTGGTCTCGCCGGTCACGTCGTCGGTGGCGTCGAAGGCGAACACCCAGTGCGCCACCGGGAAGTAGACGATGGTCGCCCACAGGCCGGCGAACAGCAGCCAGGTGCCGAAGCGCACCCGGTCGGCCACCGCGCCGGAGATCAGCGCCACGGTGAGGATGGCGAACATCGCCTGGAAGGCGGCGAAACCCGTGTTGGACAGGGTTTCCGCGCCCATCAGGCCACTGAGGCCGAGCGCCTCGAACGGGTCACCGAGCAGACCGGCGCCGACGTCGTCCCCGAAGGTGGCCGAATAACCGAAGACCACCCACAGCACACCCACCACGCCCAGTGAGCCGAAGCTCATCATGAGCATGTTCAGCACGCTCTTGGATCGGACCATCCCCCCGTAGAAGAACGCCAGCCCTGGGACCATGAGCAGCACCAGGGCGGCGCTGGTGAGCAACCAGGCCGTATTCCCTTCCACGCTTCCTCCTCGAGAAGATCGCCGATTCGCAATTGCGGCAAATCATGGGAAAGCCGTGTTGCACGGGATGACCAGGGACGTTTCGGCTCTGTGAACCCGGGTGCGCCCTTTGTTACGGGTACGTTTCCCACTACTCGGCCGTTGGTGTCCGTTCCCGAAACGGAACCGTTATGGTCGGCGCCCGGCGCAGGTCAGGCCGGGTGCCGGCGGGCTGAGCCGAACGACGTAACGGCGTTCAGCCACATCGCGACTTCATGGCACCGCCACGATGCCCTGGAGCCCATCATGCGAACCACCACACTCCTTGCCGCCGCCCTCGCCTTGGTCGCGATGACGCTGGGTGGCTGCAGCGATTCGGGCGGCACCCGAGCAGCCTCACCCTGCGCGAACACTTCGCTCGAACCACCCTGCATGGGTCCTGGCAACGTGTGGATCGGGGACGGGTCGGCTCGAACCACGCCACCGCCGACCCCGAATGCCCAGCAGCGTGCCGCTCAAGGGATCGCCACCCAGCCGCCCGCCACCACGACCACCCCGCCGGTCACCAAGCCCAGCAAACCGCTGACCATCGCGCTCGACGGCATCCACGAAGCCGGGGTCGACATCGAGGCGGGGAAGTACAAGGGCCAGTGCCTGCCGGGCGGCTACTACGCACGGCTGAAGCCCGAAGGCGGCTCGGACGACATCATCGACAACAACCGACTGGAAAACGGCGGTCCCGTCACCGTCATCATCAAGAAGGGTGAGTTGTTCGAGGTGAAGCGGTGCGTGTTCAGTCGCGCGTGATGGCCGGTGGCCACCGGCACGGCGCGCGGGGGGTGACTCGTGATCGAATGGGGGCATGCACTTGCCCGAGCCGGTCGTCCGCGCGTTGCGGTGTTCGGTGTGCGGCGAACCCCTCGCCGAACACGGGCGCGCGTTGCGCTGCGAGCGCGGGCATTCCTTCGATCTGGCGAAGCAGGGGTACGTGAACCTGTTGCACGCCAAGATCCCCGCCGGGACGGCGGACACCGCCGAGATGGTGGCGGCGCGGGTCGAGTTCCTGACTGCCGGGCACTACCGGCCGCTCGCGGAGGCGGTCGCCGCTCAGGTCGCGCGCCTCTGCCCCGAACCCGGGCTGGTCGTCGACGCGGGCGCGGGCACCGGCTACTACCTCGCGCAGGCGTTGCCCGAGAACTCGTACGGGCTCGCGCTGGACGTCTCCGCGATCGCACTGCGGCGGGCCGCCAAGGCGCATCCGGCGATCGGGGCCGCGGTGTGGAACCTGTGGGAGCCGTGGCCGGTCGCCGACGGCGCCGCGTCGGTGGTGCTCAACGTTTTCGCGCCGCGCAACGCTTCGGAGTTCCGCCGGGTGCTGCGGCCGGGTGGCGCGCTGGTCGTGGTCTCCCCCAATCCGGGGCACCTCGCGGAGCTGGGCTCGGCGGTGCTGGGCATCGGTGAGGACAAGGAACAGCGCTTGGACAGCTCACTCGCCGCGCACTTCGCCCTCGACCACCGCGAGGAGATCAGCTACCGGCTGCGGCTCGAACCGGCGGCGGTGCGGCAGGTCGTCGGCATGGGACCGGCGGCACACCACCTGCACCGGGACGGCCGGGCGGAACGGCTGGCCGAGATCACCGAACCGGTGGACGTCACGGTGTCCTTCACCTTGTCGGTGTTTCGATGAAAGCGACCGTGCTCGCCGATCCCGCCTGGCTGCGCGAGGACCTGAAGACCGCCGAGCGGATGTACGGCCGGTCAGCCGGACCGCGCGTGCTGGGCACGGTCCGCTGGTACTCGGCGTCCTCGGTGATCGTGGCGCCCTCGACCGAGTCCCTGTTCACCGGCAAGATCGCCGACCCGTCGCTCGACGCGCTGACGCTCACCATGCAGCCCGACGGGCGCTACATCGAAGCGCGCTCGGACCGCGTGCTCGACGGCGGCCTGCCCGAGCTGGGCCAGGCGATGCACGCCATGCTCTCGGCCGTCATCCCGCCGATGAGCGAGGTGTGCGGCGCCACCGAGAACGCGCTGTGGGCGATCGCCACCGACTCGATCGCCAACCGGCTGCTCTGGTCCGGCGACGCGGCCAGAGCCGTCGAACTGGCCGGGCAGCTCGCCGGCGCCATCGGGCCGGACCTGCCGAGACCGCGGTTCACCCAGGTCGGCCGGACCACCATCGTGAAGCGGGCGTCCTGCTGCCTGATCTACGAGATCCCGCGCGCGGAGAAATGCGCGAGCTGCCCGCGCCAAACCCCGGAGGAACGCGCGAAGCGCCTCCGGGGTTTCGGTTGAGCCTTAAGAGCCGAGCGCGGAAAGCGCCTCGAACTCGGCGTCGGTCAGGTCGATCTGGGCGGCGGCGACGTTCTCCTCCAGGTGCGCCACCGAGCGGGTGCCCGGGATCGGCAGCACCACCGGCGACCGCCGCAGCAGCCACGCCAGCGCCAGCTGGGCCGGCGTCGAGCCGTGGTCCTTCGCGGCCTGCTCCAGCACGCTGCCCGGCTTGGCCAGCTCACCGGTGGCGATCGGGAACCACGGGATGAAGCCGATGCCGTGCTCGGTGGCGTAGTCGAGGACGTCCTCGCTGCTCCGGTCGGTCAGGTTGTAGAGGTTCTGCACGGTGGCGATCTCGGCGGTCTGCGAGGCCTCCGCCAGCTGCGCCACCCCGACCTGGGACAGCCCGATGTGCCGGATCTTGCCCTCCTGCTGGAGCAGCTTCAGCTCCCCGACCTGGTCGGCCAGCGGCACCTCGGGGTCGACCCGGTGCAGCTGGAACAGGTCGATGCGGTCCACGCCCAGCTTGCGCAGGCTCAGTTCGAGCTGCTGGCGCAGGTAGGCGGGCCTGCCGACGGGAATCCACTGGCCCGGCCCGGTGCGGGTCAGCCCGGCCTTGGTCGCGATGACCAGGTCGTCGGGGTACGGGTGCAGCGCCTCGCGGATCAGCTCTTCGCTGACGTTGGGGCCGTAGGAGTCGGCGGTGTCGATGAAGTTCACACCCAGCTCGACCGTGCGCCGGAGCACGGCCAGCGCGCCGTCGCGGTCGGCGGGCTCGCCCCAGACACCGTCACCGGTGAGCTGCATCGCCCCGTAGCCCAGCCGGTGCACGGGCAGGTCGCCGCCGATCCGGAAGATCCCGCCCGGTGTCGCGCTGTTCGTCACGTGTATCGCTCCCTGCTTCGACATGTGGAACACCATGGCCAACCACTGGCTACCCGGTGATGTTCCCGAGTACCGTCGCAGTCGATGAACGAGCGCTCCTGGGGTTTCCGCACCCGCGCCCTGCACGCCGGCGGCACGCCCGACCGCACCACCGGCGCCCGCGCGGTGCCGATCTACCAGACCACCAGCTTCGTCTTCGAAGACACCGCCGACGCCGCTTCGCTGTTCGCGCTGCAAAAGTACGGCAACATCTACAGCCGGATCGGCAACCCCACGGTGGCCGCCTTCGAGGAACGGCTCGCCAGCCTGGAGGGCGCGATCGGCGGCGTGGCCACCAGCAGCGGGCAGGCCGCCGAATTCCTCACCTTCGCCGCGCTGGCCGAGTCGGGCGACCACATCGTCGCGGCGAGCGATCTCTACGGCGGCACGATCACCCAGCTCGACGGCACGCTGCGGCGGTTCGGGGTGGACACCACCTTCGTCAGCGGCACCGCGCTGGACGGCTACGCGGCGGCGATCACCGACCGGACCCGCCTGCTCTACGCCGAGGTCATCGGCAATCCGAGCGGCGCGATCGCGGACCTCGCCGGGCTCGCCGACCTGGCACACGCGCATGACATCCCGCTGGTCGTGGACGCCACGCTGGCCACGCCCTTCCTCTGCCGACCGATGGAGCACGGCGCGGACATCGTGCTGCACTCCGCGACGAAGTTCCTCGGCGGCCACGGCACCACGCTCGGCGGCATCGTGGTCGAATCGGGGAAGTTCAACTGGGGCAACGGGAAGTTCCCGCGGATGACCGAGGTCGTGGACAGCTACGGCGGCCTGAAGTACTGGGAGAACTTCGGGGAGTACGCCTTCTGCACCCGGCTGCGCGTCGAACAACTGCGGGACATCGGCGCGGTGCTCTCGCCGCACTCGGCTTTCCTGCTGCTGCAAGGCGTCGAGACGCTCGCCCAGCGGATGACCGAGCACGTGGCGAACGCGCGCAAGGTCGCCGAGTACCTGGAAGCCGACGATCGGGTCGCCTGGGTGAGCTACGCGGGCCTGCCGTCGCACCCGCACCACGAACGCGCGCGGAAGTACCTGCCCGAGGGTCCCGGCGCGGTGTTCTCGTTCGGCGTACGCGGTGGCCGGGCCGCCGGGGAGAAGTTCGTCGAGTCGGTGGAGCTGCTGTCGCACCTGGCAAACGTCGGGGACGCACGCACGCTGGTGATCCACCCGGCGTCGACCACGCACCAGCAACTCTCGGACGAGCAGTTGCGCGCGGGCGGGGTCGGGCCGGACCTGGTCCGCCTGTCGGTCGGCCTGGAGGACACCGACGACATCCTGTGGGACCTCGACCAGGCCCTCGACCAGGCGGTGCGCGGATGAGCTGGACCGAACCGACCGCGCGCGAACGCCGCGGCCTGCTGACCCGCACCGAGTCCGTGACGATCGTCGGCGCCTCCGCGAACCCGGCGCGGCCGAGCTTCTTCGTGGCTTCGTACCTGCTCTCGTCGAGCCGGTACCGCGTGCACTTCGTGAACCCGCGGCTCGACGAGTTGCTCGGGCAGCCGGTCTACCCGTCGCTGGCCGAGGTGCCCGACGTCGACCTGGTGAGCGTGTTCCGGAAGCACGATGACCTCCCCGGTGTGGCCGAGGAGGTCATCGAGGCCGGTGCCCGGACGCTGTGGCTGCAACTCGGGCTGTGGCACGAACCGGTCGCGGACCGGGCGGTCGAAGCGGGCCTGGACGTGGTGATGAACCGGTGCGTGAAGATCGAGCACGCCCGCTTCGCCGGTGGCCTGCACCTGGCGGGCTTCGACACCGGCGTGATCAGCTCCAAACGCGCCGACTTCGCCTAGGCGCGGTACCGCTGTTCCAGCGTGGCGCGGCCCCGGTCGGTGAGACCGCCGAACAGGCGCAGGCGGGCCATGCCGCCGTCCGGATAGACGTCCAGGCGTACGTGCGAGGTGGCCTGGGCGTCCGGTAGCGGGAACCGGTGTCGCGTGTCCGGCTGCAACCGGGTCTTCGGCAGCAACTCGAACCACTCGTGGCCGTCGACCGATCCGCTCAGCGAGGCCCAGCCGGGCGCGTTGCCCTTGAAGTGGGTCGTGTCCAGCTCGACCAACCGAGGCACGCCTTCACCCGCCAGTTCGACCGACACCCAGTCGTTGCCGTCGTCGCGACGGCGGGCGGTTTCCCAGCCCTCCCCCATCACCGCGGCGAAGCCCGGCGCGATCAGGTTGCTCGGCGACGAGTAGAACATGTTGCTGCAGCTGAGCACCCTGGCACCGTTCTCCAGCGCGGCCAGGTCCAGCGAGCCCGGGTCCAGCAGGGTCGGATCGGCCACCGGCCTGCCGTGCACCCGGAACCGCGCCACCCCGCCGTCGGGGTAGATGGTCAGCCGCGCGTGGGTGTACCGCTTGGTGAACACCGTCTCGAAGAAGTTCTCCGAGTCACCCCGCAGCGGCGACCGCGGCACGACGGTGTCCCACTCCAGGTCCGCCAGCTCGGCCGGGCTCGGGTACCCGTCGACCGCGACCGCCTCCACCGAGGCGTAGGGCGGGAAGTTGCCGGTGAAGAAGGCCGTGTCGACCACCACGCCGGTGATCGTGCCCGGCAGGCCCAGGCGCACCACGGCCTGGTCGGCCCCGTCCTCCCGGCGCCGCCGGGTCTCCCAGCCGTCGTAGACCTGCCCCTTGTGCCCGAAGCTCCACGGCTGGAACTCCGCACGCCCCGGCTTGATCAGGTTCTCCCGTTCGGCGAACAGCTCGTCGTTCGCCCACACCACGCCACCGCCGTTGCGGCGCGAGGCCAGATCCGGCTCGGATGTCCAGTCAGGACGGTCAGTCACCAGCACTCCTCTCGGTCACGACCGGGTCAGCAGCTCGCCGAACGGCTGCTCCCCGGTGATCTCCCGGCCCCGCAGCCAGGTGCCGCGCACCACGCCGGCCAGCGGCCGCCCGTGGTACGCGCTCACCGGGTTGCGGTGCCGGAGCTTCGCCACGTCGACCACGAACGCCTCGTCGGGGGCGAAGACGCAGAAGTCGGCGTCCGCGCCCACCTCGATCCGGCCCTTGCGCCGCAGGCCGGTCAGTTCGGCGGGGCGCAGGGCCATCCAGCGCACGACGTCGGCCAGCGAATGGCCGCGTGCCCGCGCCTGCGTCCACACCGCGGGCAGGCCGACCTGCAGGCTCGAAATCCCGCCCCAGGCCTCGCCGAAGTCGCCGCTGTCGAACCGCTTCAGCTCGGGGGTGCACGGCGAGTGGTCGCTGACCACGCAGTCGATCACGCCGTCGGCGAGTCCCTGCCAGAGCAGTTCGCGGTTCGCCGCCTCGCGGATCGGCGGGCAGCACTTGAACTGCGTCGCGCCGTCGACGATCTCCTCGGCGACGAAGCTCAGGTAGTGCGGGCAGGTCTCCACGGTCACCCGGACGCCGTCGCGGCGGGCCTCGGCGAGCATCGGCAGAGCGTCCGAAGAGGACAGGTGCAGGATGTGCACCCGCGCCCCGGTCCGCCGGGCCTCGTCGAGCACGTGCGCGATCGCCAGGTTCTCCGCGCCACGCGGCCGGGACCGCAGGAAGTCGGCGTAGTGCCCGCCGGTCACCTCGGGGGCGCGCTCGATCTCGTCGGAGTCCTCGGCGTGCACGATCATCATCGCGTCGATCTCGCGGACCGTGCGCAGGCCGTCCGCGAGCCCGGCGGCGTCCAGCGGCGGGAACTCGTCCACGCCGGAGTGCAGCAGGAAGCACTTGAAGCCGAACACGCCGGCTTCGTGCAGCGCGGGCAACTGGTCCAGCTTGCCGGGGATCGCGCCACCCCAGAACCCGACGTCGACGTGCACGCGACCCTCGGCCGACTTCCGCTTGACCTCCAGCGCGGCCACGTCGACCGTGGGCGGCAGGCTGTTCAGCGGCATGTCGACGATCGTGGTGACCCCGCCGGCGGCAGCCGCGGCGGTGGCCGTCGCGAAGCCCTCCCACTCGCTGCGCCCAGGATCGTTGACGTGCACGTGGCTGTCCACCAGACCGGGCAGCAAGACCACGTCCTCGCCCAGCTCGACCACCCGATCGGCGGGAAGGCCGGCGTCCAGCGGTTCGATCGCGGTGATCCGGCCGCCGGTCACCCCGATCGTCCGCGCGACCTCCCCGTCGGCGGTGATCACCCTCGGCGCTCGCAAGACCAGGTCCACTCTCGGCTCCCTTCCGCTGATGCACTTTCCGCACGAAGCGCGGGGCGGGTCAATGGAGGAACCTACAAAATCCGCGGCGCACGGGTTACCGTCGCGGCGTGGAACTGGAAGCGGAGTTCACCACGGAGCCCTTCCTCGGCGAGGGCCCGCCCCCGGAACACGCCGAGCTGGCCCGGCAGGCCGCGCTGGCCGCGGGCCTGGAAACCGACTTCGGCCCGCTCGGCACCTCGGTCCGCGGTGACGCCGAAGCCGTGCTGGCCGCCCTGCCCAAGATCGCCCGTGCCGCGCTGACCGGTGGCGCTACTCGGATGACCCTCCAACTGCGCGACACCAGGGACGGCTGAATGGCCGAGCACCCGCTGGTGACCGCGATCGCGCCCTTGCTGGAGCGCATCGACGCCACCCTGGTCGCCCCGGCCGATCAGCGCCCCGAGGACGTGCCACTGCGCTGGGAGGGTGAACTCGTCGGCGCGGTCCGGCTGCCCGGCGCCGAGCTGACCGGTGCGCTGGAGCGGCTGGTGCACGAGGTGGAAGCCGAACTCGGCGGCGAACTGCACCTGCTGGACCGGGCGGGAAAACAACGAGCCGTGCGGCTGTTGGAAGAACGTGGTGCTTTCACCATGCGGAAAGGCGTGGCCAGCATCGCCGAATCGCTCGGCGTCACCCGGTTCACCGTTTACAACTACCTGAACCGCGATCAGCCAGAGGACCGGAATTCAACAAGTTGTTGACGCCTGCGTGAAGCCCGACGTACCGTCTCCCAACCACCACGCCCCGACCCGGGAGCCGCCCGTGACTGTCGATCTGGCCGGGTTCAACGAAGCCACCACCGCCGAAGCACGCGCACTGCTGCTGGCCTGTCTCGCCGTTCCACGCTGGGCGGACGCCGTACTGGCCGCGCGCCCGTACGCCGACCGCGAATCCCTGCTGGACGCCGCGGCGAAGGCGGCTGATCCACTCACCGCGGACGAGGTCCACCTCGCCATCGCGGACCACCCCAGGATCGGTGAAAAGCCCGCTACGCAAGGGACTTCAGCCGACTGGTCGCGCTCGGAACAGTCTGGAGTGGACGATCGAGCCGCCGCCGAGTTCCGGGCCGCGAACGCCGCCTACGAGGAGCGCTTCGGCTGGGTGTACCTGGTCTGCGCGAGCGGGCGGAGCGGTGCCGAACTGCTCGCCGACCTGCGGTCCAGAATGGCCAACGACCCGGCTGAGGAGATCACCGTCGCCGGTGGTGAACTGAGCAAGATCGCCGTACTGCGCTTGGGAAAGGCCGTCGCATGAGCCTGGTGACCACCCACGTCCTCGACACCGCGACCGGCCGCCCCGCGGCCGGCATCGAGGTGGAGCTCTCCGACGGGACCACCACCGTCGCGAAAGGACGGACCGACGACGACGGCCGCATCCGCGACCTCGGCCCGGAAACCCTGCCCGCCGGGATCTACCGGCTCACCTTCGACACCGGCGCCTACTTCGGGCCGGACGCCTTCTTCCCCGAGGTGACGCTGACCTTCCGGATCAGCGATCCCGGCGCGCACCACCACGTGCCGCTGCTGCTCAGCCCGTTCGCCTACTCCACCTACCGGGGGAGCTGACCGTGGGGATCACGCTGGGCCCGAACCAGTACGGGAAAGCCGAAGTCCGGATGGTCACCGTGCAGCGTTCGGGCCCGGTGCACGAACTCCGCGACCTCACCGTGTCGACCGCGCTGCGGGGACACCTCGAACGCACCCACCTCACCGGCGACAACTCCGACGTGGTGGCGACCGACACGCAGAAGAACACCGTCTACGCCTTCGCCAAGCAGGAACCGGTCGGCGAGATCGAGGACTTCGCGCTTCGCCTGGGCAGGCATTTCACCGGCGAGTTCAGCCACATCACCGGCGCGCGTATCCGGATCGAGGAGCACGGCTGGCAGCGCATCAGCGTCGACGGCGAGCCGCACGACCATTCCTTTTCCCGCTCCGGGGACGAACGCCGCACCACCGAGGTCACCTTCGACGGCGACCGCGTCCGGGTGGTTTCCGGCCTGACCGGGCTGACCGTGCTCAAGTCCACCGGCTCGGAGTTCCACGGTTTCCCCCGCGACCAGTACACCACCCTGGCCGAAACCGACGACCGCATCCTGGCGACCGCGGTCACCGCCCGCTGGCGCCACCACGGGACCACCGGCGACTGGGCCGCGTCCTTCGGCGAGATCCGCCGCACCTTGCTCGAAACCTTCGCCACCAAGCACAGTCTTTCCCTGCAGCAGACGCTCTACGCCATGGGTGAGGCCGCGCTGCTGGCCCGCGACGAGATCGCCGAGATCCGGCTCTCGCTGCCGAACAAGCACCACTTCCCGGTCGACCTGAGCCCGTTCGGGCTGACCAACGAGAACGAGGTCTTCTTCGCCGCGGACCGCCCGTACGGGCTGATCGAGGGCACGGTGCTGCGGGACGGAGAAGTAGCCGAGGTGGACGTCCCATGACTCATCCCGTCGACACCATCCCGTCCAAAGGGCAACTGATCGCGGGCGGCGTGCAGCACGTCGCCGCCATGTACGCCGGGGTGGTCGCGCCACCGCTGATCATCGGCGCCGCCGTCGGGCTGAGTCCCGGTGAGCTGAGCCTGCTGATCAGCGCGAGCCTGTTCACCGCGGGGCTCGCCACCCTGCTGCAGACGCTGGGGCTCTGGCGGTTCGGCGCACGGTTGCCGCTGGTCAACGGCGTGACCTTCGCGACCGTGGCGCCGGTGCTGGCGATCGTGAAGCAGCACGGCGGGGAGAACGCGCTCGGCGTGGTCTACGGCGCCACGCTGATCGGCGGCGCGGTGATGGTGCTCGCGGCCCCGTTCTTCTCCCGGCTCACCCGCTTCTTCCCGCCGCTGGTCACCGGCACGGTGATCACGCTGATCGGCGTCTCGCTGCTGCCGGTCGCGGTGCGCTGGATCGCGAACCAGCAGGACGCGGCCTCGCCGTCGGGGCTGCTGCTCGCCGGGGTCACGCTGCTGGCGGTGCTGGCGTTCACCCGGTTCCTGCCGGGGTTCTTCAGCCGGATCGCGCTGCTGCTCGGACTGGTCGTGGGCACACTGCTGGCGTGGCCGCTCGGCGAGGTGAACACCGCGACGCTGCGGGAGGCGCCCGCCTTCGGCATCGCCAGCCCGTTCCACTTCGGCGTCCCCGCGTTCGACATCGCGGCGGTGGTGTCGATGGCCATCGTGATGATCGTGATCATGGTCGAGAGCACGGCGGACATGCTCGCGCTGGGCGAGATCGTGGACCGCCCGTCGACCCCGCGCACGATCGCCGACGGCTTGCGTGCGGACGGCTTCGCCACCGCCGTGAGCACGATCTTCGGCGGGTTCGCCGCCACCGCGTTCGCGCAGAACGTCGGCTTGGTGGCGCTGACCAGGATGTACAGCCGCTACGTGGTCGCCGCGGGCGGGGTGGTGCTGGTGCTGCTCGGCGTGTTCCCGATCGCGGGCGGGATCGTCGCGCTGGTACCGCAGCCGGTGCTCGGCGGGGCCGGGCTGGTGTTGTTCGGCAGCGTCGCGGTCAGCGGGATCCGGACCCTGTCGAAAGCGTCGTTCGACCGGCCGGCGCACATCGCCGTGGTGGCCGCGGCGCTGGGCATCGGCCTGATCCCGATCGCCGCGCCGGGCTTCTACGAGCACTTCCCGTCGGCCGTGCGGACCGTGCTCGACTCGGGCATCAGCGCCGGGTGCGTGGCCGCGGTGCTGCTGAACCTGGTCTTCGGCGAACGCACGCGGGAACCAGCGCTGGATAGATCGCTCTAGCGGTACCCTTAGGTTGTGGGAAACACCAAGGAACGGATCATGACCGCCGGCGCCGAGCTGTTCCGCCGCAACGGCTACACCGGCACCGGGCTGAAGCAGATCGTCGCCGAGGCGAACGCGCCGTTCGGCTCGCTCTACCACTTCTTCCCCGGTGGCAAGGAACAGCTCGGCGAGGAGGTCATCCGCACCTCGGGCATGGCCTACATCGCCCTGATCGACGAACTGATCGCCCCCGCCCCCGACGCGATCACCGGCATCGAAACCTTCTTCACCGCCGCCGCCGAAATGCTCGTGGAAACCGGCTACGCGGACGCGTGCCCCATCGCCACGGTGGCACTGGAAGTGGCCAGCACGAACGAACAACTACGCATCGCCACCTCGGACGTCTTCACCGCCTGGATCGACGCGGGCACCCGCGCCTTCGAGCACCTGGGCCTGCCCGAAGCGGATGCACGGAAGCTGACCTTCGCCGTGATCAACGCCCTCGAAGGCGCCTTCGTCCTGTGCCGCGCCATGCGGGACACCGAACCCATGGCCGCCGCCTCCGCCTCGTGCGTCGCCTACGCCACCACCCTCCTAGGCACCTAGCCCCGCGACACAAATGTGGCTTTGGGGGCCGATTCCGCCCCGAAAGCCACATTCGTGTCCCCTTCAGCGAGGGGGAGCCGCCCCGATGCCGTGAATGTGGCTTTCACGGCACATTTCGCCGTGAAAGCCACATTCACGGCACCATCACGCCACCCCCGCCAGCAAACCCGCGCCCGGCCACCAAACCCGAGCACCAGAGCCACCCAGCCCTCCCCATCCCCGGTCCAAAGCCCAAAACACGGCGAAGGCCTCGATGTCAAGGCATCTTTCCCGCCTTGACATCGAGGCCTTCGCCGTAGTCACACTAGAGATCCGGGGTGGCACCAAGAGTTAGATGCTCCGGCCGAACCGGCACCCGACTCAACGCCACCCCCGTAGCCGCCCGAATGGCCGCAACGATCGCCGGTGTCGACGAGATGGTCGGCGGCTCCCCCACTCCCCTCAACCCGTACGGCGCATGCGGATCAGCCCGTTCCAGCACGTCGATCGACATCGGCGGCATGTCCAGCACGGTCGGGATCAGGTAGTCGGTGAACGACGGGTTCCGCACCTTTCCCTCGCTGACGAGGATTTCCTCCATCACCGCCAGCCCGAGCCCCTGAGCCGAGCCGCCCTGGATCTGGCCGAGTACGGCTTGCGGGTTGAGCGCCCGCCCGACGTCCTGCGCGCAGTCCAGCGCGACCACCTTCACCAGCCCCAGCTCGGTGTCCACGTCGACGACCGCCCGGTGCGCGGCGAAGCCGTACTGCACGTGCGCGGTGCCTGCGCCGGTCGACGGGTCCAGGCCCGTGGTCGGCCGGTGCCGCCATTCGACGGTCTCCTCGAGCACCGTGTCCCCGAGTGCCTGCGCCAGGTCGACGTCGGCGGCCAGCGGCGTCGCCACGCGTTCGTGCAGGGCGGCCCGCACCGCCAGGCACGCCGCCCGCACCGCACCGCCGGTCACGTAGGTCTGCCGCGAGGCCGAGGTCGAGCCCGCGTTGCCGATCGTGGTGTCCATCGGCAGCACGGTCACCTGGTCCACGCCCAACTCGGTCCGCACGATCTGCTGCAACACGGTGACCAGGCCCTGGCCCACTTCGCAAGCGGCGGTCTGCACGGTCGCCGCGGCTTCCCCGCCGACCACCTCCAGCCGCACCCGCGCGGTCGAGTAGTCGTCGAACCCCTCGGAGAAGCAGATGTTCTTGATGCCGACGCCGTACCCGACCCCGCGCACCACACCCTCGCCGTGGGTCGTGTTCGACACCCCGCCGGGCATGTGCCGCAGGTCGAAATCCTTCTGAACGGGCAACGGCTTGCGGCGCACCCGCTCCAGCAGCTCGGCCACCGGCGCCGCGGAGTCGACCACCTGCCCGGTCGGCATCACCGAGCCCTCACTCATCGCGTTGCGAATCCGCACCTCGACCGGGTCCAGGCCGCACGCCTCGGCGAGTTTGTCCATTTGCGACTCATACGCGAAACCCGCCTGCACCGCCCCGAAGCCACGCATGGCACCGCACGGCGGGTTGTTCGTGTACGCGCCCCAGCAGTCGATGGTCACGTTCGGCACGTCGTACGGCCCGACGCCGAGCGTCGCCGCGTTCGCCACCACGGCACCGGTCGACGACGCGTAGGCCCCACCGTCGAGGAACAGCTTCGCCCGGACGTAGACCAGTTTCCCGTCCGAATCGGCGCCGTGCTCGTAGTACATCCGCGCGGGATGCCGGTGCACGTGCCCGTAGAACGACTCCTCGCGGTTGTAGACCATCTTCACCGGCTTGCCGGTGTGCAGCGCGAGCAGGCAGGCGTGCACCTGGATCGACAGGTCCTCACGACCGCCGAACGCCCCGCCGACCCCGCCCAGGGTCAGCCGCACCTTCTCCGGGGGCAGGCCGAGCGCCGCGACGATCTGCTGCTGGTCCACGTGCAGCCATTGGGTGGCCACGAACAGGTCGATCCCGCCGTCCTCGGCGGGCACCGCGAGCCCGCTCTCCGGCCCGAGGAACGCCTGGTCCTGCATGCCGACCTCGTAGGTCCCGCTGACCACCACCGCCGCTTCGGCGGCCTGGTCCCCGCGGCGGATCGGCACGTGGCGCACCACGTTCCCGCCCGGGTGCAGCCGCGGGCCCACGCCCTCGACCGCGGTCTCCGCGTCGGTGACCGGCTCCAGCACCTCGTAGTCGACCTTGATCCGGTCCATCGCGCGGCGAGCCGTCTCGGGGTGGTCCGCGGCCACCACGGCGACCGGTTCCCCCTGGTAGCGCACGACGTCCACGGTGAGCACCGGCTGATCGGCGTGTTCCAGGCCGTAGGCGTTGCTGCCGGGCACGTCCTCGTGGGTCAGCACCGCGTAGACCCCGGGCACGGCCAGCGCCTCGCCGATCTCGAGGCCCCGGATGCGCGCGTACGGGTGCGGGCTGCGCAGCGTGGCGCCCCACAGCATGTCCTCGTGCCACAGGTCCGACGAGTAGGCGAACTCGCCGCGCACCTTGACCGTGCCGTCCGGCCGCTGCGGGCTGGTGCCGATGCCGCCCGCGGTGGTCACCTCGGTGGTGGTCGTGGTCATCGCGCCTCCCGCAGCCGGGCGCTCGCCTTGCGCAGCTCACCGGCGATCGCCACGGAGTCGGCGGTCCGCAACGCGCCTTCGGAAACCACGGTCTTCCCGCCGACGAACACACGGTGCGGGGTCGGCGTCGTGCCCAGCACCAGCGACGCCACCGGGTCGGCGATCCCGGCGTAGTCCAGGCCGCCGAGGTCCCAGATCACCAGGTCGGCGAGCTTGCCGGGCTCGATCGAGCCGATCTCCGACTCGCGTCCGAGGCAGCGCGCGCCGCCCATCGTGCCGAGCCAGAGCGCCTCGCGCACGGACAGCGCCTTCGGCCCGCCGCGCTGGCGTGCCTGCAACAACGCCGCGTGCAGCTCGATGCCCAGCCCACCGTCCTCATTGGACGCCGCGCCGTCCACGCCGAGGCCGACCGGCGCGCCCGCGTCGAGCAGGTCCCGGACCGGCGCGATACCGGTGCCGAGGCGGCCGTTGGACGTGGGGCAGTGCGCCGAGCCGGTGCGGGTCTTGCCCATCCGGCTGATGGCCTCCGGCGCCAGGTGCACGGTGTGCGCGAGCCAGACGTCGTCGCCGAGCCAGCCCATGTCGTCCGCGTATTCAGCCGGCGTGCAGCCCTCCTCGGCCAGGCACTGTTCCTCTTCGTCGATCGTCTCGGCGAGGTGGGTGTGCAGCCGGACGCCCTTGCGGCGGGCCAGTTCCGCGGCCCCGGTCATCAGGGCGCGGCTGACCGTGAACGGCGAGCACGGCCCGGCCGCGATGCGGATGTGCGCGTTCTTCGAGGTGTCGTGGTGCTTGTCGATCGCCTGCTCGGTGCCGAGCAGCGCGGCCTCGGTGTCCTCGACCAGGTTGTCCGGCGGCAGCCCGCCGTCGGACTCGCCGCGGTCCATCGACCCGCGGACGATGTGGCTGCGCACGCCGATCCGGCCGGTGGCCGCGACCAGCGCCTCGACCTGGTCGCCGGCGTCGGCCGGGAAGACGTAGTGGTGGTCGGCGACCGTGGTGCAGCCGGACAGCGCGAGCTTGGCCAGCCCGGCGGTCGCGGCGGCGTGGGTGAGGTCGGCGTCGAGGCGGCCCCAGATCGGGTACAGCTCGACCAGCCACTCGAACAGCGTCGAATCGACGGCGTACCCGCGCGTGGCCCACTGGTAGAGGTGGTGGTGGGTGTTCACCAGGCCGGGCGTGACCAGCCCGGTGCCACCGAGGTCGAGACGCTCGTCGTAGTCGCCGTCGGGGGCCACTCCCGGCCCCACCGCGGTGATCAGCTCGTTCTCGACGACCACGTGACCGTCGAGGTGCTCGGTGCCCGCGTCGTCCACAGTGGACACCGCGACACCTTCGATCGCGATCCGGCTCATGCGTCCGCCCCTCGCGTCGCGGCCAGCTTCACCGCGTCCAGGATCTTCTCGTACCCGGTGCAGCGGCAGAGGTTCCCGGCCAGTGCCTCGCGGATCTCCTCGTCGCTCGGCTCGGGCACGCGGTCGAGCAGGTCGTGCGCAGCCACCACCAGCCCGGGCGTGCAGAACCCGCACTGGACCGCGCCCGCGTCCACAAAGGACTGCTGGACCGGGTCAAGGCGGTCGCCATCGGCCAGGCCCTCGACCGTGCGGACCTCACGGCCCTGCGCCTGCCCGGCCGCGACCAGGCAGGCACACACCGGCACCGCGTCCAGGTACACCGTGCACGAGCCGCATTCGCCCTGCTCACAGGCGTTCTTCGAGCCCGGGAGACCCAGCCGCTCCCGCAGCACGTACAGCAGGCTTTCGCCCTCCCAGACGTCGTCGGCCTGGCGCTGTTCGCCGTTGACGGTCATGTTCACGCGCATGAACGCTCCCCTGCTCGGTACTCCTGCCAGGCCCAGCCCAGCGTGCGGCGGGCGAGCACGGACAGGGCGTGCTTGCGGTACGCCGCGCTGCCGCGGACGTCGTCGATCGGTTCGGTGCCCTCGGCCACCAGTTCACCGAACCGGCGGCACACCGAATCCCGCAGCGGTTCGGGTGATTCCCACAAACCGGCGTCGGTCAGCTCGCCGGAGAGGAAGTCCTCGGCCGCCCGGCTGCGGCGTGGGGTCGGTGCCGCCGACCCGATCGCCGCGCCGACGCGCCCCTGCTCCGGGTGCAGCGCGAGCCCGAACGAGCACACCGCGATCACCATCGCGTTGCGCGTGCCGATCTTCGAGAACTGCTGCGGCGCCTTGGTGTCGGGCAGGTTGACCGCGGTGATCAGCTCGTCGGGTTCGAGAGCGTTGCGCTTCACCCCGAGGTAGAAGTCTTCGGCGGCGATGGTCCGGGTGCCGCGCACGGAAGCCACCTCGATGGTGGCGCCGGTGGCCAGCAGCACCGGATGGGTGTCCCCGGCGGGTGAAGCCGCGCCGAGATTCCCGCCGACCGTGCCGCGGTTGCGGATCTGCGGCGAACCGACCGTGCGCGCGGCCATCGCCAACCCGGGCAACCGCTTGCCGAGCTGCTCGATCAGCCGCGTGTAGGGCACGCCGGCGCCGAGCCGGACGGTGCCGTCCTCCGCGCTCCACTCGGCCAGTTCGGCGATCCCGGTCAGGTCGAGCAGCGCCTCGGGCCTGCGGTGGTCGAAGTTCAGCTCGACCATCACGTCCGTGCCCCCGGCGATGGGCACCGCGCCGGGCCGCTCGGCCTTCACCGAGAGCGCCTCCGGCAAGGTCGCCGGCCGCAGGAATTCCACTGGTACCCCGTCCCCTTCCTGGTGGATACCCCAGTAGACAGCGGGTACCCCGCCTCGGCAACGGTGGCCGGACACGAAACTCCGTGAGCGCGACACCCCTGTCTTGTGGTTTTCTACAAAGCCTATGACCGCGGTGAAAACTCTGCTGGAGCTGCCGGAGCTGCGCCTGCGCCTGCGTGGCGGCGGCGACCTGCTCGACCGGCGGGTCACCAGGGTGTACGGCACCGAGCTGCCGGACCCCAGCCGGTACCTCTCGGCGGGGGAACTGGTGCTCACCGGGCTGCTGTGGTGGCGCGGTCCGGGGGACGCCGAGCCGTTCGTGGCGGCGTTGGCCCGCGCGGGCACCGCGGCGCTGGCCGCCTCGGGCGCGGACTCCGGCGGCATCCCCGAAGACCTGGTCCAGGCGTGTGAACGCCACCGCATCCCGCTGCTCGAAGTGCCGCCCGACCTGTCGTTCGCGGTGATCGTCGAACGGGTGGTGCTGGCGCTGGCCGCCGGACGCGACGCCCCGACCGGCCGGTTGCCCGCGCACGCGGCGGACCTGCCACTGCCGGAACTGCTGCGGCTCGGTTCTGCCGAACTCGGCCTGCCGTGCTGGGTCCTGGCCGGGACCGGGCGGGTGGTGGCGGGCACCGGGTTGCTGCTGCCCGAGGCCGAGCCGCTGGCCGCCGCGTTCAGCATGGGCACGACGCTCGACAGCAGGCACACCGTGCTGCCCGCGGGCGAGGGGTTCACCGTGCCGTGGGCGCTGGTGGTCGGCGGCTCGACGAACTGGACCAACGAACAACACGAGATCGCGGCCGAAGTCGCCACCCTGATCGGCAGGCGCCGCGGTTCGGCCCGCCAGCACGAGGTCGAAAGATCACTCTTCCGGGTATTGGCCGAGGGCGGGGATCTCGGCGAGTCCTTCGCCGCGGCGGGCTGGCCTCCGGACGCGCCGGTTCGCGTGGTGCTCGCCCGCGCCGGGGGCGCCGAGGGCGACCTGCTCGACGAACTGCTCGCCGGTTACCCGGTGCGCGTCCTGCGGGGACGGTTCGGCGGCAGCGCCTGCGCGCTGGTCGCGGCGGAGGGCTGGCCGGACGACTGGCCGTCGGCCGCCACCCGCGCTTTGTCCACAGTGGAACCCGCGCTGACCGCCGACCGGGTGCTGGTGAGCATCGGCGGCCCGGCGGCGCTGACCGGGGTCCGCGGTGCGCTGGAGGAAGCCGTGCACGCGCTGGAGGTCGGCGCCGGCCGGGACGAGCGGATCGCCGTGGTGCCGGGTGCGGAGATCGGCGTGCACCGGCTGGTGCTGGCCGGGGTCTCGGACGAACTGCGCACCGCCCTGCGGCGGCGGGTGCTCGGCCCGCTCCTGGACTACGACGCCGCGCAGCACAGCGACCTCGTGCACACCGTGCGGGTGTTCCTCGAATCCTCCGGCTCACCGGCGGTGGCCGCGAAAGCCCTGCACATCCACGTCAACACCCTGCGCTACCGGATCGGCCGCGCCGGGGAACTCCTGGGCCTGGACCTCACCGACTTCACCAACCAGGTCGACGTCTACCTGGCCCTGCGCATCAGCGGCTGACCTCAAGCCCGACGGACGTACCGGTCCAGGGTCGCGCGGTCCAGGTCCGGCAGGTCGGCGGCGGTCAAGGCCCCGCAGTCCAGGCCCCGGCAGAGGTAGGCGGCCAGTGCCTGCGCGGTCGCCGGTTCGTCGAGGAAGCCGCCTTCGGCTTTCGAGGCGTAGGCGCGCAGCCGGTCCGCCGCCGGTTCGAAGCCCGCGCGGAAGAACTCGTACGTGGCCGCGTACCGGCTCGGCAACTGGTGCGGGTGCAGGTCCCAGCCCTGGTAGAACCCGCGTTCCAGGGACCGCCGGATCAACCGCGTGTGCTCGCGCCACGCGGCACGCACGGCCGGGGTGTCCCCCACCGGCAGCTTGTTCGTCGAACCGTCCGACAGGCGCACGCCCGTCCCGGCGGCCGCGACCTGCATGAACGCCTTGGCGAAGTCCGCCGCCGGGTGCTCCATGCTCTGGTACTCGGCGCTGATCCCGAGCCCGGCGCTGTAGTCGTAGGTGCCGTAGTGCAGGCCGGTGATCCGCCCGCCACCCGCCTGGACGATCCGGGCGACGGCGACCGTGCCGTCCTCGCTGAGGATCGACTGCGCCGTCTCCACCTGCACCTCGAACCGCAGCGCCCCGGCGGCCAGTCCGTACGCGGCCTCCAACTGCTCGAGCACCTCGGCGCACGCCTCGACCTGCTCGACCGCGGTGACCTTCGGCAGCGTCACCACGAACCCGCCGGGCAGGTCACCGCCGCCGAGCAGGCCGCTCAGGAACAGGTCCAGCGTGCGGATGCCGCGCCGCCGCGTCGGCTGTTCGAAGCTCTTGAACCGGATGCCGGTGAACGGCGGCGCGTGGCCGCCCGCCACCGACTCCGCCAGCGCGGCACCGGCCGACCGCGCATCGGCGTCCTCGGTGTCGTCGTCCGGACGGCCGTAGCCGTCCTCGAAGTCGATCCGCAGGTCCTCGATCGGCTCCGCGGCGAGTTTCGCGCGCACGCGGTCCGCGATCGCGTCGTCCGTCTCAAGTGGACCGTGCTCCGCCAGCGCGGCGGCGGCCTGCGCGCCCCACCGCCCGGCCAGTTCCGGGTGGAACCGGCCGGCCGGCACGTAGACCGTGTGCACCGGCTGGCGACCGGGCGGCTCACCGGGGTAAAGCCCGGCGACGCGGGCGTCCACCTCGGCGAGGCGGGCGTCGATGTGCGCGTAGACGTCCTCGGTGAGCCGGCCCGGTGCCATCGCGTTACTTGATCCGCTCGTAGGCGGGCAGGGTCAGGAAGTCGACGAACTCGTCGGCCAGCGCGACCTCTTCGAACAGTTCGACCGCCGGCGCCAGCAGGTCGTCCTGGATCGTCCCGGTCAGCTCCTGCCGCACCTCGGCGAGCACCTCGCGCACCAGCTCACGGGTCACCTTCTGCCCGTTGTCCAGCTCGGTGCCGTTGCGCACCCACTGCCAGATCTGCGAACGCGAGATTTCCGCGGTCGCCGCGTCCTCCATCAGGTTGTGGATCGCCGCGGCACCGTTCCCGCTCAGCCAGGAGGCGATGTAGCGGACGCCGACGTCCACCGCGCCACGCAGGCCGGCCGCGGTCGCGCCACCCTCGGTGGACGCCACGTCGAGCAACTGCTCGGCGGTCACGCTCACCTCGTCACGGGTGCGCTCGAGCTGGTTCGGCTTGTCGCCGAGCACCTTGTCGAACTCCTCCTTGCACAACCCGACCATGCCGGGGTGCGCCACCCACGAGCCGTCGAACCCGTCGCCCGCCTCACGTGCCTTGTCGGCGTGGACCTTCTTCGACGCGTTCTCCGCGACCTCCGGGTCCTTGCTCGGGATGAACGCGGCCATGCCGCCGATCGCGAACGCGCCGCGCTTGTGGCAGGTGCGCACCAGCAGCTCGGTGTAGGCCCGCATGAACGGCGCGGTCATGGTGACGCTGTTGCGGTCCGGCAGCACGAACTTCTCACCGGCGTCGCGGAAGTACTTGATCACGCTGAACAGGTAGTCCCAGCGGCCCGCGTTCAGCCCGGAGGCGTGCTCGCGCAGTTCGTAGAGGATCTCCTCCATCTCGAACGCCGCCGGAATGGTCTCGATCAGCACGGTGGCGCGGATGGTGCCGTGCGGGATGCCCAGCTCCTTCTGCGCGTGCGTGAACACGTCGTTCCACAGGCGCGCTTCGAGGTGGCTCTCCATCTTCGGCAGGTAGAAGTACGGCCCCTTGTCGTTGGCCAGCAGGGCACGCACGTTGTGGAAGAAGTGCAGGCCGAAGTCGACCAGCGCGCCCACCCCGGCACGGCCGTCGAACTCCAGGTTGCGCTCGTCGAGGTGCCAGCCACGCGGGCGGACCACGATGGTGGCGTGCTCGACGTCGTCGCGCAGCTGGTAGCTCTTGCCCTCCGGCGTGGTCAGCGAGATGTCGCCGCGGACGGCGTCACGCAGGTTGAGCTGCCCGCCGACCACGTTGCGCCAGTGCGGCGTGTTGGCGTCCTCCAGGTCGGCCAGCCAGACCTTGGCCCCGGAATTCAGCGCGTTGATGGTCATCTTGCGGTCGGTCGGCCCGGTGATCTCCACCCGCCGGTCACGCAGCGCGGGCGGCGCGTCGGCCACCTTCCACTCGGACTCGCGCACCTGCTGGGTCTCCGGCAGGAAGTCGAGCTTCCCGGTGCGCGCGGCTTCCTCCCGGCGGGCACGGCGGGCTTCGAGCAGCTCGTCCCGGCGGGCGGCGAACGCGGAGTGCAGGCCCGCGAGGAACTCCAGCGCCTCGGGCGTCAAGATCTCGTCGCTGCCTTCGACGGAATCTCCGAGGACACGAACTTCAGACATGTGTGAACACCCCAACTGGGAGACGTTTTCTTCTTCGCGGACTATAGTTTCTGCATGGCGGAAACTCAACGCAGGCCGGGCAGCGTGCAGTCGCTGGAGCGGGCCTTTGAGCTGCTGGAACGCCTGGCCGACGCCGGGGGTGAGGCAAGTCTCTCCGAGCTGGCCACCCTCTCCGGCCTGCCGATGCCCACGATCCACCGGCTGATCCGGACCCTGCTCGACCTCGGTTACGTCCGGCAGCACACCAATCGCCGGTACGCGCTGGGCGCCCGGCTCATCCGGCTGGGTGAACACGCGGGGGTGCAGTTCGGCACCTCGACCCGGCCGCTGCTCGCGGAACTGGTCGAGGAGACCGGCGAGACGGCGAACCTGGCGATCCTCGAACGCGACGAGGTGGTCTACGTCGCGCAGGTCCCCTCGAAGCACTCGATGCGCATGTTCACCGAGGTGGGCAGGCGGCTGCTGCCGCACGGCACCGGCGTCGGCAAGGCGATGCTCGCGCGGCTGCCCGCCGACGAGACCCGCGCGCTGCTCACCCGCACCGGCACGCCCGCGTACACCACGCACACCATCACCGACCCGGACACGCTGCTCGACCATCTGCTGGAGGTCGCCGAGCAGGGCTACGCGCTGGACGAGAGCGAGCAGGAGATCGGCGTGCGGTGCGTGGCCGTCGCCCTCACCGGCACGCCGACCCCGGCCGCGGTCTCGGTGTCCGGCCCGGAAGGCAGGCTGACCAAGGAGGCGGTGTCCCGCATCGCGCCCGCGGTCCAGCGGGTGGCGAAGGAGCTGTCCGCGCGGCTCATGACTTCGTGAGTCCGCCGCGGCCGTGCTGAGGTGCCGGACCCCTGCTGAATGCTATGAGTGGGGCATTACTTGCGTTGAACGCAAGTAATGCCCCACTCATAGCATTGCCAGAGGGGTCGGTGCCGCTCAGCCGAGCAGGGCGTCGACGAAGGCACCGGCCTCGAACGGCGCCAGGTCGTCCGCGCCTTCACCGAGGCCGACCAGCTTGACCGGCACGCCCAGCTCGCGCTGCACCTGGAAGACGATGCCGCCCTTGGCCGTGCCGTCCAGCTTGGTCAGCACGATGCCGGTCACGGACACCACCTCGGCGAACACGCGGGCCTGCATCAGCCCGTTCTGCCCGGTGGTGGCGTCGAGCACGAGCAGCACCTCGTCCACCTTGGCCTGCTTCTCCACCACCCGCTTGACCTTGCCCAGCTCGTCCATCAGGCCGGTCTTGGTGTGCAGGCGGCCGGCGGTGTCGATCAGCACCGCGTCCACACCCGCCTCGGTACCGCGCTTGACCGCGTCGAAGGCGACCGCGGCCGGGTCGGCGCCCTCCTTGCCGCGGACCACCTCGGCGCCGACGCGGTCGGCCCAGGTCTGCAGCTGGTCGGCGGCGGCGGCGCGGAAGGTGTCGGCCGCGCCGAGCAGCACGTGACGGCCCTGCGCCACCAGCACCCTCGCGAGCTTGCCGGTGGTGGTGGTCTTCCCGGTGCCGTTGACCCCGGCGACCAGCACCACGGCGGGCTTCTTCTCGTCACCGGTGCCGTGCGGCAGCGCGCGGACCGCGCGGTCGCCCTCGGTCTTCAGCGCGCCGATCAGCACCTCGCGCAGCACGGTCCTGGCCTCTTCGGAGGTGCGGACCGCGCGCACGGACAGCTCCGCGCGCAGCTTCTCGACGATCTCCGTGGTGGTCGCCGCGCCGAGGTCGGCGACCAGCAGCGTGTCCTCCACGTCCTGCCAGGAGTCCTCGTCCAGGTCACCGGCGCCGAGCAGGCCGAGCAGGCTCTGGCCGAACGCCGAACGCGACTTCGACAGCCGACCGCGCAGCCGCTCGATCCGGCCACCGGCCGGGGCGATCTCCTCGACCGGCTCAGGCTCAGGCGCGGGCTTCGGTGCGGGCTCGGGTACCGGCTCGGGCTTGACCTCGGGCTTTTCCGGCGCTTCGGTCTCGTCGGGCAGGACGACGTCGACGATCCCGCGCCGCGGTGCGTCCCGCGGTACCGAAGCGTCGTCCCCGACGCCCGGCTGGCCGTCGACCTCGGTGCGCTCCCCCGCCGGGTGCACGGGTTCCTCGGTCTTCTCCCCACCCGGCGCCAGCGCGATACCGCCGCCCGCCTGGTACCCGCCCCCCTTGGGCTTGACCTCTTCGGCCTTCTCCGCCGCCCGGTCCGCGGCCAGGCTGATCTTGCGCTTGCGCGCGATGACCAGCCCCGCGACCAGGGCGACCACCAGCACCACGACGGCTACGACGATGATCCAGAACCAGAGGTTGCTCGACACGCGGCCATCCTCGCATCCGGCGCCGGTCCGGCTGATCTGCCCCCGCACCCAGGGCAAACATCCACCGAGGTGAACTCGGTTTGGACAAGAAGCAACGATTCCGCTTGCGTCCCGCCCTCGCCAAGGACTAGACCACCTCTCCGTGACTGCTCGTTCTGGCGAGCCCCTCACCGTCGTGGGGCTCATCTCGGGCACGTCGATCGATGGCATCGACGTGGCCGCCGCCCGGTTGTCCGCCGAGGGCGGCGAGGTGGTGCTGACCCCACTCGCCGAGGCGGAACTCCCGTACCCGGACGAACTGCGCGAGCGGCTGCTCGCCGCGCTGCCGCCGAACCCGTGCACCGCCGAGGAACTGACCCGGCTGGACACCCTCGTCGGCCAGTCGTTCGGCGAAGCGGCCGCCACCGGCGTCGACCTGGCCGGTGGTGCCGACCTGATCGCGTCGCTCGGGCAGACGGTGTTCCACTGGGTCGAGGACGGCCGCGCCCGCGGCACCCTGCAACTAGGGCAACCCGCCTGGATCGCCGAACGCACCGGCTTGCCGGTGGTGGCCGACCTGCGGGCCCGCGACGTCGCGGCCGGCGGGCACGGCGCACCGCTGGCCAGCACGCTCGACCAGCTGTGGTTGCGCGGGCTCGCCGAGGAGACCGGCGCGCCCGCGGTGGGGCTGAACATCGGTGGCATCGCGAACATCACCGTGGTCCGCGCGGGTGCCGACGCCGTGGCCTACGACACCGGTCCGGGGAACGCGCTGCTCGACGTGGCCGCGCACGACATCACCGGAGGCAGGCAGCGCAGCGACCTCGGTGGCGCGCTCGCCGCGGCCGGACGGGTCCACTCCGGACTGCTGGAACGCCTGCTGGCCGATCCGTACTACACCGCGCCGCCACCGAAAAGCACCGGCAAAGAGCACTTCCACCGCGATTACCTGCGTACGCAGATGAGCGGGCTCGAACTCGCCGGAGAAGACCTGCTCGCCACCCTGACCGAACTGACCGCCGTCACCGTCGCCGCCGAATGCGCCCGCCACGGCGCGGGCACGGTGGTCGCTTCCGGTGGCGGCGTGGAAAACCCGGTGCTGATGCACGCACTCCGCACGCGCCTGACCGGGACCGCGTTGCGCACCAGCGACGACCTCGGCCTGCCACGAGCGGCGAAAGAGGCCTACCTGACCGCGTTGCTGGGCTGGCTGACCTGGCACGGGCAACCGGCCAGCCTGCCGAGCGCCACCGGCGCCGCCGGGCCGCGGCTGCTCGGCAGCATCACCCCCGGCGCGCACCCGGCGGTGCTCCCGTCCCCCTTGCCCGCGGCCATTACCCGTCTGCGTATGGCGCCCCGGGGAAAAACACGGTAGGAGATGTCAATGCGTGCAGTCGACCTCGCGATAATCGCGATCTTTCTGGTGGGGATGCCGGTACTCGGCATCGTGATCGGCGGCCGGCAGAAGTCCGGTAACGACTATTTCGTCGGCGAGGGCAAGATCTCGTGGTGGGTGGCGTGCCTTTCGGTGGTGTCGGCGGAAACGTCGACGCTGACCGTGCTCTCGGTGCCCACGGTCGCCTACATAGCCACGCCCGGTGCGGGCGGGATGACCTATCTGTCACTGGCGATCGGCTACATCCTCGGCCGCATCGTGGTTTCGTTCGTGTTGTTGCCGCGGTACGTGGCCGGCAACCTGGTGACCGCGTACGCCTTCCTGGGCAAGCGGTTCGGCAGCGGGCTGCAGGGCACCGCCTCGGTGACCTTCCTGCTCACCCGCACCGCGGCCGACGGGATCCGGCTGTTCGCCACGGCGATTCCGGTCAAGGTGGTGCTCGGCGCGTACGGCCTGACCGTGTCGTACTGGGCGATCGTGGTCGCGCTGGGCATCGCGATGGTGATCTACAGCTTCTTCGGCGGCGTGCGGGCCGTGGTCTGGGTCGACGCGATCCAGATGCTCTGGTACGTCCTCGGCGGTGTCGTGGTGATCTGGGTGCTGGCGGCGAACCTGCCCGACGGCTGGTTCTCGAAGGCGGTCGACGCGAACAAGTTCCAGCTGCTCGACTTCTCGTCGAACCCGCTGACCGGGCAGTACGCGATCATCACCGCGGTGATCGGTGGCGCGGTGCTGTCGATGGCCTCGCACGGTTCGGACCAGCTGATCGTGCAGCGGCTGCAGGCCACCAACGACCTGCGCGCGGCGCAGAAGGCGCTGATCGCCTCCGGTGTGGTGGTGTTCCTGCAGTTCGCGCTGTTCCTGTTCATCGGCGTGATGCTGTGGGCGTTCTACAACGGACTGGACCCGGTCAAGCAGCTGGGGCTCAACACCAATGACGAACTGTTCGCCAACTTCATCGTGACCGAACTGCCGAGCGGCTTGTCCGGTTTCGTGATCGCCGGAATCCTCGCCGCCGCACTGAGTTCCTCACTCGGCGCGCTGGCGTCCTCGACGGTGACCGACGTGTACGAGCGGGTGATCGGCAGGCAACTGTCCGATGTGGACCGATTGAAGCAGGGGCGCATCTGGACGGTCATCTGGGCCGGCATCCTGATCGTGTTCGCCGGTTTCTTCGCCTCGTTCACCTCGACCAGCGACCCGATCGTCGTGCAGGCACTGGGCATCACCGGCTACACCTACGGCGCGCTGCTCGGCGCGTTCCTGCTCGGGCTGCTGTTCAAGAAGGCACGCCAGCCCGACGCGATCGCCGCGTTCGTGGTGACCGTGGTGGTGATGGCGTTCGTGATCCTGGGCGTGAAGTTCGACAAGGCGAGCGGCACGCTGCTCGGCATCGACTTCTCGAAGGCGGCGGGGAACAACGTGGCACTGGCGTTCCCGTGGTACACCCTCGCCGGGGTGATCATCACCCTGGTGGTCGGCGGCCTGCTGTCGCTGCGGCACGCCACCCCGGACCCGAAGGCCACCGAAGCCACCTCGGCCAAGGAACCGGTCTAGGTCACAAATGTGGCTTTGGGGGCGGATTCCGCCCCCAAAGCCACATTCGTGACATCCGGGTCAGGGCAGCGCGGGGTGGACGCGGTCCGAAAGCGAGCCGACGAACCGGGCGCGGCCGGTTTCCTGCCACTCCACCGGCACCCCGATCCGGCTCGGCGGGCGGCGCAGGCCGTCGGGCAGTTCGGCGTCGGGGATCAGGAGGAGCCGACTGGCCCGGCGGCGCAGGTCGGTGATCCGCTCCGCGCCCGCGAGCAACTGGTTCCATTCGGCCTCGGGGATCATCCGGTCCGCGCTTTCCAGCACCGACGCGTCCGCCGTGGCCCACGAAACCGGGGAAGCCTCGAAGTTCCACCAGGTGTCCCGGCGGCCAGGGCCGACGAACCCGTGCATCACGCACGGCACCCACTGCCCCGGCACGAACTGCGTGCCTTCGCGGGCGCGGAACGCGATCAGCCGGTACGCGAAGCGCGGCGGTGAAACGGGGTCGCGGGAGATGTCGCCGAGCACCAGGATCTCGACCTTGCCGTCGGCCTGCTGCACCACCACCCCCGGCACGAGCTGCCCGCCGCGGAAGGGTTTGACCGCGTGCTCGGCGCGGAACCCGCGCACGATCGCGTAGAGCCCGGCGACCAGCACGAGCACGCCCAGCACCACCGACCACCACCGCCCGTCCGCGATGGCCCACCACCCCAGCGCGATCGCCACCACCCCGGCCACCACACCGACGAGCAACGCGATCGCCCTGGCATGGATGTTGGGACTGCTGGCGCGCAACTGGTCCGCGTCGATCGGAGCGTCGAAGAACCGCCGCGGGTCACCCGCGGGCCACGCAGATTCACTCACCCGGGGCATCCTGCCAGAACGACGCCCCGAAACGGGTCACGATCGCCGATCCGCCGTCCGGGTCGACGTAGCTGACAGCACCCGTTCGACGTCGTACCGTCACAGTCGCGGTTACTTCGGGAGGGGGAGCGACTGTCATGAACGGTTACAGCGCGGTGCTCGAGGCTTTGCGACGGGCTGGTGGAGCCGCCCGAGGCGCTTCGGACACCATCGCCGGGGTGGATGCCGCGGGCAGTCTGCCCAGTGGGGAAGCCGGTATGCCGGGCGCGCGGATCATCGGCCTCGTCGATTCCGTCCGCACTACCTGGCGAACCCGCACCGCCGACCTGGTCAGCGGGTTCTCCGAGGTATCCGGCGCGTTCAGCCAAGCGGCACAGCACTACGAGACGAACGACGAGGCCGCGCGGGCGGATCTCCGCGAAGCCGCCGGTGGACGGCGGCCGGTCTGATGGTCAGCTGGGCGGACATCCTGCGCTGGGACCCCGCGCCGACCCAGAACGCGGTCGGCACCCTCAACGGCGAATACCTCAAGCTGGTCGCCGCTTCCGACGAATTGCGCACCGTTTCCGGTGTCGACGGGTGGTCCGGTCCGGCGGCCGAGGTGGCGCTGAGCCGGGTGACGGAACTGGTGGACGGCACCGAAGAACTGGCCGCCGAACTGGGCGCCGCCCGCCGCGCGTTCGGTGATGTGGGCGATGCCATTACGGGCGTAGTGCACGGCCGTGAGGAATTGCTGCAAATCGCGAAAAAACAGAACTTCACCATTTCGGCTGACGGGTCGGTAACCGATCTGGGTCCACCCGCGGGCACACCGCCGGAGCACGCCGAAGCCGTCGCCGCCGAGCGGCAGCGCATCGCCGCCGAACTCGCCGACCGCGTGGCCCAGGTCATCCGGCAGGCGGAGGACATCGATGCCGACGGCTGCGCCGTCCTCGACCGGGTGCTGACCGGGACCACGATCGACGCCAGTGGCAACGACAATTCGCACACCGGCCTGGCCGCTTTCGGCGACGCGGGCTTCACCGTCGGCGGATTGTCCATCCTCTCCCCGCCACCGGACGGGGCGACCGTGGCGCAGAACGCGGGCTGGTGGGCGGCTCTTTCCCCCCACCAGCAACGCCGGTTGATCCACGATCTGCCCGAATTGGTCGGCAATCGCGACGGCCTCCCGGGCACAGTCCGCAGCGAAGCCAACCTGGCGCTCGTCGGCAAACAGCGGACCAGCCTGCAAAGCGCCCGCGTGGATCTGCAACAGCAATTGGCCGGGCTCACCAACGGACCCGGCCACCAGAACACACGCAACGTCCTGCAGTCGGAGATCACGAAGATCGACGACAAACTCGCGGGCCTCGATTCGGTCGACCGCATGATGCTCGATCCCCGCACGGGACAGCCGCGGCCAGACCGGCAGTTGCTTTCGCTCGACATGGGCGGTGACCGGCCCCAAGCCGCGGTCGCCACCGGTGACGTGGACAAAGCCGAGCACGTCGGTGTCTTCACGCCAGGGATGAACTCGAACGTCCAGCACAACATGCCCGGGTACGTGAACGACATGGCCGAGGTCCGCGGCTACGCCAACACGCTGGTCGGAGACGTCACGACGGGCGATTCCGTGGCGATGGTGACCTGGCTTGGCTACGAACCACCGACCACCCGCGCGGACGATCTGGATGGCCTCATCACCGGAGCACCGGCCGAGGAAGGCGCTGAGAAGCTCGCCAGATTCCAGGAGGGCATCAACGCCGCCCGACCCGACGACCCGCACCTCACCGCGCTCGGGCACTCGTACGGCTCGACCACCACCGGCATCGCTCTGGGACAAAGCCATGGCGTCGATGACGCGGTGTTCTTCGGCTCCCCCGGCATCTCGCCAGGGCACAATCCGATTTTCCACGTCGGGGACCTGAATCTCCCCGAAGGTCACGCCTACAACCTGGCCGCCGAAGGCGACGCCGTCGCCGACGCGGTGCCCCATAGCGGCAGGTACGGACCCCACGTCAGCGACATGCCCGGGGTGAACCAGCTGTCCACCGAGGCGAACACCGGCCCGCTGGGCCCGATGATCGGTTCTCACGGGCACAGCGAATACGCCGTCAGCGACGGGGTACTGGCCACCAGCGAGCACAACATGGCCGCCATCGTGTCCGGCCATCCCGAGATGGCGATCCCCCGGTGAGGAAGCGGCTGCTGTCGAGCGCGGTGGCTTGCGCCCTCGCCCTCGGCGCCTGCGGCAGCGACTACCCCGGTACCGACAGTTCGAGAGAAGACATGACCATCGAACAGCAGTGGGCCGAACTCATGCAGCGGCCGAACATCGACGAAGCCGTGGCACGGTACGAGAAAATGGAAGGGGAGATCACCAGCGCGCTCAGCACCGAGTTCGGCTTGCCACCGTGGGAAGCCGGCGGCCAGAACAGTGGCAACCCGGGCTGCGGCCAGTTCGGCAAGGTGGACGCCTGGGACGCGATGTCCGAGATCCTGGCGGGCGGCCTGAGCCCGGGGGTGATCCCGACAGACCAGTGGCCGCGGGCGGTGGACACCATCAAACAGGTGGCCTCACCCTACGGGTTCACCACGCCAGGACTCGCCGTCGACAGAGGAGATTTCCACATCGTGAACCTCCACGACGGCTACGCCGCGAACCTCGTGGTCACCACCGGCACCGAGAAGGCGAACACGGTCATCGGCGTGTTCACCGGCTGCCACCTGCTCCCCGAGGCGAAGCAGCGCGGGGTCCCCCGCCCCTCCTAGCCCGCTTCTCGTTCGGCTGTGCTGCGCAGGACGCAGAATTCGTTGCCTTCCGGGTCGGCGAGTACGACCCATCCGGAGCCGTCGGGTTCGCGGCGGTCGGCGACCAGGGTGGCGCCCAGGGCCAGCAGGCGTTCGGTTTCCTCTTCCCGCGAGGTTTCCGGGCGCAGGCACAGGTGGATCCGGTTCTTCTGCGCGGGTTTCGGCTCGGGGACCTGGTTGAAGTGCAGCAGCGGCCCCTCGGGGAGCATCACCTGCGTCTCCTCCTCACCCGGCTTGTCCTCCAGGTGCAGGGGAAAGCCCGTCACCTCGCTCCAGAAGCGGGCCAGTTCGTAGGCGTCGACCGCATCGATCGCGACGTTCTGCAGCAGCGAAGTCATGCGCCGACGGTGCCGCAAACCGGCCGGGGTGGCCAGCGAATTGTCAGGCGGGCGAAGACTCTTCGGCGGCGGGTTCCGACTCGGGCACGACTTCCGGCGCAGGCGCGACCTCGGCTTCGGGCACAGCAGCTTTCGGAGCGGGCGTCACCTCGGCCTCCACCACGGGAGCCGCCACCCGAGCCGGGGCGGGCTTGGGTTCGGTGCGCAGGCGCTGCGAGATCACCTTCGTGATGCCATCGCCCTGCATGCTGACGCCGTACAGGGCGTCGGCGATTTCCATGGTCGGTTTCTGGTGGGTGATGATGATCAGCTGCGAGCTCTCCCGCAGCTGCTCCAGCAGCCCGATCAGCCGGCGCATGTTCGTGTCGTCCAGCGCCGCTTCGACCTCGTCCATCACGTAGAACGGCGACGGCCGCGCGCGGAAGATGGCCACCAGCATGGCCACCGCGACCAGCGACTTCTCCCCACCCGACAGCAGCGAAAGCCGCTTGACCTTCTTGCCGGGGGGCCGCGCCTCGACGTCGACGCCGGTGGCGAGCAGGTCGTCCGGCTCGGTGAGCACCATCCGCCCGTCCCCACCCGGGAACAACACGGAGAACACCACCTCGAACTCGCGCGCCACGTCCTCGTAGGCGGTGCTGAACACCTCGAGGATCTTGTCGTCGACCTCCTTGATCACCGTCAGCAGGTCCTTGCGCGTGGCCTTGAGGTCCTCCAGCTGCGTGGACAGGAACTTGTAGCGCTCCTCCAGCGCGGCGAACTCCTCCAGCGCCAGCGGGTTGACCTTGCCGAGCAACGTGAGGTCGCGTTCGGCGCGCTTGGCGCGGCGCTGCTGGGTCGGCCGGTCGAACGGGATCGGCTGCGGTGCGCTGACCTGCTCGCCGCGTTCCTTGGCGGCCTCGTACTCGGCCACCTCCCCGGCGCTCGGCGGCACCGGCACCTCGGGGCCGTATTCGGCGACCAGGTCCTCGAGCCCGATGCCGAAGTCCTCGGCGATCTTGGTTTCCAGCTGTTCGAGCCGCAGCCGCTGTTCCGCGCGCAGCACCTCGTCCCGGTGCACGGCGTCGGTCAGCTTCTCCAGTTCACCGGCGAACTCGCGGACCTTGCCGCGCACCTGCGCCAGCATGGTTTCGCGCCGCTGCCGCTCGCCCTGGATCTCGTCGCGCTCGGCGGCGGCCCGCTGCACGGACACCTCGATCCGGTCCAGCGCGTACTCACCGGCCTCGACCACGGCCGCCGCGATTTCCGCCCCGCGAGCCCTGGCTTCGCGCGCCTTGGCCGCGCGCTCACGGGCCTGCCGCTCGTTGAACGCGGCCCGGCGCAGCGATTCGGCCTTACCGGCCAACCCGCGCGAGCGCTCCTCGGCGGTCCGCAGCGCGAGCCGCGCTTCGACTTCCTCCTGCCGCAGCGCCGCCAGGTCGTCCTTCGCCTGGTCGCGCTCGGAAGTGTCGGGGTCCTCGTCGACCGGCTGCTCGGCGACGGCGTCCAGCCGTTCCTCCAGCTCAGCCAGTTGCGCAAGCGCTTGCTCCCGCGAGCGCTCCACCTTCGCGCGCTGCTCGCGCAGGCGGGTCACCTCGGCCTCGGCGGAGCGGGCTGCCTGCTGCACGCGGTTGAGCCGCTCGGACGACCGCGCCCGGCGGACCTTCGCCTCGCCCAGCGCGTCCTTCGCCTGGCCGACTTCCTCGCGCCGTGCCTGCTGCTCCGCCCGCGCGCCCTCGAGTTCGGCGGCGGTGCGCTCAAGCGTGCGTTCCGCGGCGGCCAGGCGGTTCTGCGCCTCGTCGACGGCCGCCTGCACCTCGATCACGCTCTCCTGGCGAGCCGAGCCACCCATCGCCCAGTGCGAGCCGAACACATCGCCGTCGGCGGTGACCGTGCTGACCGACGGCTGCACGGCGACCAGCCGCCGCGCCGTCTCCAGATCGTCCACAATGGCCACTCGGGCCAGCGCGCGTTCCACGGCCGGGCGCAGCGCGACCGGCGCGGTGACCACCTCGCGTGCCCAGCGCGCCCCCGGCGGCAGGCTCGGCCAGCCCGCTGTGTCCACAGTGTACTCGTCGCCGCCGAGCAGGATGCCGGCCCGGCCGGATTCGTTGCTCTTCAACAACTTCAGCGCGGCCAGCGCGTCCTCGCCACCGGTCACCGCGATCGCGTCGGCGACCGGGCCGAGCGCGGCGGCCAGCGCCACCTCGTGCCCCGGCTCCACGGTCAGCAACGCGGCCACCGAACCCAGCAGCCCTGGCAACTGGTCCGCCGCGCCGAGCAGCACACCGGCGCCGTCCTTGCGGCGCAAGCCCATCGACAACGCGTCGACGCGTGCCCGTTCCGAAGCGATCTCGCGTTCGGCGGCGCGTTCGGCCTTGACCAGTTCCTCGACCCTGGCCTTCGCCGCGTTGTTCGCCTCGACGGCACGGTCGTGGTGCCCCTGCAGGTCGGCGTCGTCGGATTCCTCGACGCCACCTTCGGTTTTGGTCAGTTCGAGTTCTTCGGCCGCGATCTCGGCGCGCTCACTGGCCTCGTCGATCGACACGGTCAGGCGGTCGATCTCGTCGGAGGTGGCGCCGTTCTTGCTGCGCAGCGCCTCCACCTGGCCGGTCAGCTTGGCCAGGCCCTCGCGACGGTCGGCGATCGCGCGGACGGCGGCCATGTGCGCGCGCTCGGCCGCCTGCACCTGGTGTTCGAGCTGCTCACGCCGCTGGATGGTGTCGGAAAGCAGCATGCGTGCTTCTTCGACGGCCTCGGCCAGTTCCTGCTCGCGCTCGGCGACCTGCTCCGCCTCGGCGAGCAGTTCCTCGGGGTCACGGCCGCTGGAATGCGCGTCGGGCGCGGCGGAGAGGTGGCGCTGCCGCTCGACCGCCAGCCGGACCGTGCCGCGCAGGCGCTCGGCCAGCGCGGACAGCTTGTACCAGGTCTCCTGGGCCGCGGTCAGCCGCGGCGCGTCCTCGGCGAGCGAGCTTTCCAGCTCGTTCTCCTGCGCGGTGACGATTTCCAGCGCCTGCTCGACCTCGGAGCGGCGGGCGCGGGCGGCGCTCTCGTCGGCCTCCTCCTTGGCCAGGGTGGCGCGCTGGGTGACCAGGTCGTCGGCGAACAGGCGCAGCCGCGAATCCCGCAGCTCGGACTGCACGGCCTGTGCCTTGCGCGCGATCTCGGCCTGCTTGCCCAGCGGCTTGAGCTGGCGGCGCAGCTCGGTGGTGAGGTCGCCGAGGCGGTCGAGGTTGGTCTGCATCGCGTTCAGCTTCCGCAGCGCCTTTTCCTTGCGCTTGCGGTGCTTGAGCACCCCGGCCGCCTCTTCGATGAAGGCGCGGCGCTCCTCCGGCTTGGCCTCGAGGATCTGGGCCAGCTGGCCCTGCCCGACGATCACGTGCATCTCGCGGCCGATACCGGAGTCCGACAGCAGTTCCTGCACGTCCATCAACCGGCAGGTGCTGCCGTTGATCTCGTACTCGCTGGCGCCGTCGCGGAACATGCGGCGGGTGATCGACACCTCGGTGTAGTCGATCGGCAGCGCGCCGTCGGAGTTGTCGATGGTCAGGCTGACCTCGGCGCGCCCGAGCGGGGCGCGGCCGGAGGTGCCGGCGAAGATGACGTCCTCCATCTTGCCGCCGCGCAGGTCCTTGGCGCCCTGCGTGCCCATCACCCAGCGCAGCGCGTCGAGCACGTTGGACTTGCCGGAGCCGTTGGGGCCGACCACGCAGGTGATGCCGGGTTCGAACCGCAGCGTGGTCGCCGAAGCGAAGGACTTGAAGCCCTTGAGCGTCAGGCTCTTGAGGTGCACGCGGCCAATCCTTCTCGGTCCGGGCGCGGGGGCCGGGGACTCGGTTCAATCGCCCGATGCTACCTGGGTGGCCTTCCGGGACCGGGGAGGCGGGCCGTCAGCGCTCGGCGAAACCGCTCAGGCCGCCGCGCGGCGGGCTCCACCGCTCGACCACGGTGTCCACCTGACCGGGTGATTCGCCGGAGCGCAAAGCGGTCAGAAGCCGCTCACAGTGGTCTCGCCTACCCTCCGCTACCACCTCGACACGACCGTCCGCCAGGTTTCCCGCGCTGCCCACCAGCCCGAGTTCGAGCGCGCGGCTGCGCGTCCACCAGCGGAAACCGACTCCCTGGACGCGCCCGTGCACCCACGCGGTCAGGCGCGCGATCTCGTGTTCCTCGCTCACGAACCCATCGTGCCCTACGTCGGCAAATCCCATTCCGCTACCCTGGGTCAACAACCGGAGACGGTTCGCTCGCACAGGGTCATCCGACGGTGATACGGTCCCCCCGGATCCGGCGCTGGAGTGCTCGTCCGGGTCACCCCCGCATCGCAAGGAGAACCACCAATGCCCCAGTCGCCGGGGTCCTCCCCGAGCCGCCCGGCCGTGGTCGCCCCGCCCCGTGAACCCGGTGGGCGCCTGCACCGGTCCGGGTACGTCATCCTCGCCGCCAGCGGGCTCGCGCTCGCCACCGCGTTCGGCGCCATCGCACAGCTCTCCAGCCCCAGCTCCGCCGACGGCGTGCCGCCCGCGCTGCAGGCAGGCCCCGGCGGTGGTCCCGGTGCCATGGTGCCCCCGCCGGTCAACCAGGACCCGGTGCTGGTCAGCGGCGTGCCGGTGCCCGGCACCTCGCCGAGCGCCGCGCCGACGACCATCGTGACCACCGGCCCGGACGGCGTCCCGACCACCACGGTGGTCACCCCGCCGCCAGCGCCCCCGGCACCCGGGAACCCGCCCGGCCCCGGCGACCCGCCGAAGCCGCCGAGCAGCGACGACCCGCCGTCGAGCGAGCTGCCGCCGAGCACCTCGAAGCCGTCACCGACGGACCCGCCCAGCGAGGACCCGCCCAGCAGCGATCCGAGCGACCCGCCTCCCGGCTCCGGTGACCCGGGCAGCACGACCCCGTAGCGAGCCAGATGTCACGGAGGTGGCTTCGAGAAAGCCACCTCCGTAGACACTCACGGTTCGAAGCGGTAGCCCATGCCGGGTTCGGTGAGCAGGTGCTTCGGCCGTGAGGGCTCCGGCTCCAGTTTCCGCCGCAGCTGCGCCATGTAGACCCGCAGGTAGTGCGACTCCGTGTCGTACGAAGGGCCCCAGACCTCGTGCAGCAGCTGCTTCTGCGCCACCAGCCGTCCCCGGTTCCGGACCAGCAGCTCCAGCACCCCCCATTCGGTCTTGGTCAGGTGCACCTCGGCGCCGTCCCGCAGCACCTTCTTCGCCGCCAGGTCGATGGTGAACGCGTCGGTCTCCACCACCGCGCTGCCGTCCTCGGTCCCGCTCACCGCGGAGCGCCGGACCGCCGCGCGCAGCCGCGCCAGCAGTTCGTCCATGCCGAACGGTTTGGTCACGTAGTCGTCCGCGCCGGCGTCCAGCGCGGCCACCTTGTCGGACGAATCGCCCCTGGCGGACAGCACGATGATCGGCACCGTGGTCCAGCCGCGCAGCCCGGCGATCACCTCGGTGCCGTCCATGTCCGGCAGGCCGAGGTCGAGCACCACCACGTCCGGTTTGGTCTCGGCGACCGCACGCAGCGCGGCGGTGCCGTCGTGCGCGGTGATCACCTTGTACCCGCGCGCGGACAGGTTGATCCGCAGCGCCCGCACGATCTGCGGCTCGTCGTCCACCACCAGCACGGTGCTCTGTGTCGTCTGCACGGGGGACGACCCCCGGTCCCCCGGACCGCTCATGATTCTCCGTTCCACTTCGGCAAGGACACCACCACGGTCAGCCCGCCACCGGGGGTGTCCTCCGCCCTGATCGTGCCGCCCATCGCCTCGGTGAACCCCTTCGCCACCGACAGGCCCAGCCCGACCCCGGTCGTGGCGTTGCGGTCACCGAGCCGCTGGAACGGGGCGAACGCCGAATCGGCGGCGCCCTTCTTCAACCCTCGCCCGTGGTCGACGATGCGAAGCTCCACATAGGACGCGTGTGCGCTCGCCCGCACCGAGACCGGCGGCGAGCCGTGGCGCAGCGCGTTGTCCACCACGTTGGCCACCACCCGCTCCAGCAGTCCCGGATCGGCGAGCACCCACGGCACGTCGTCGGGCACCTCCGCCCGCACCGGCGCCGATCCATCCACTGTGGACAGAGCCAGTGCGACCACCTCGTCGTAGCCGACCGCCCGCAGGTGCGGCCGCACCGCGCCGGTGGCCAGCCGCGAGGAGTCGAGCAGGTTGTCCACCAGGCCCGCGAGCCGGTCGGCGGAGAGTTCGATCGCCTCCAGCAGTTCCCCGGTGTCCTCTTCGGACAGCTGGATGTCCGAAGCACGCAGGCTGCCGACCGCGGCCTTGATGGAGGTCAACGGCGTGCGCAGGTCGTGTCCGACCGCCGAGAGCAACGCCGTCCGCAGCTCGGTGGCCTCGGCCTTGCGCTGCGCCTCGTCCGCGGTGGCCGCCATGCGCTGCTGACGCAGGGCGAGCAGCGCCTGCCCGGCCGCCGCCTCCAGCACCCCGCGGTCGTGCGCGGCCAGCGCGCGCCCGCGCAGCACCAGGTGCACGTCGTGGGTCACCGGGATGTCGACGTCCGCGTCGTCGGGCCGGGTGCACGGGTCCGTCCCGGTGTACGCCACCCGCCGCCAGCTCCCGGACTTCTTCTCCACCAACGCCACCGAGGTGAGCCCGAAGTTCTCCCGCACCTTCTCCAGCAGCCGGTCGACCGGCTGGGCGTGCGTCAGCACCGTGCGCGCGTACGACGCCAGCAGCGAGGCCTCCGTGCGCGCCCGCGCAGCCTGGACCGCCCGCCGGGCCGCCGCGTCGACCACGGCCGCGACCAGGATCGCCACCACGATCATCGCCACCAGCGTGACCACGTTCCGCGGTTCCTGCACGGTCAGCTGGTACCGCGGTTCGGTGAAGAAGAAGTTCAGCAGGCCACCGGAGAACGCCGCCGCCAGCAACGCCGGGCCCAGGCCACCGACCAGCGCGACCACCACGGTCGCGAGCACGTAGCCGACCACGTCGGTGGAGAAGTCGACCTGGTCGCGCAACAGCAGTCCCAGCGTGGTCGCCACCCCGGGCGCCGCCAGCGAAAGCGCCCAGCCCAGCAGCCGCCGCGACGGCGTCAGCGGGCTCCCGCTCAGCCGCGCTCGCAGCCGCCCGCCCGCTTCCTCGTGGGTGACCATGTGCACGTCGATCGACCCGGACCGCTGCACCACCGTCGCGCCGATGCCCTCGTCGAACAACCGCGCCACCCGCGACCGCCGCGAAGTGCCGATCACCAGCTGAGTCGCGTTCACCCCGCGTGCGAAGTCGAGCAGCGCGTTGGGCACGTCGTCACCGACGACGGTGTGGAAGGTGGCGCCGAGTTCGTCGGTGAGCTTGCGGTACCGGCCGACCGCGGTCGGCCCCAGCCCGGCCAGCCCGTCCCCGCGCAGGATGTGCAGCACCAGCAGTTCCGCGCCGGCCCGGTTGGCGATTCGGCTGCCGCGCCGGATCAGCGTCTCGCTCTCCGGCCCGCCGGTGATCGAGACGACCACGCGTTCCCTGGCCTCCCAGGTCTCGGTGATCTTCTGCTCCGCGCGGTAGCGCTGCAACGCCACGTCGACCTGGTCGGCCACCCACAGCAGGGCCAGCTCCCGCAACGCGGTGAGGTTGCCCGGCCGGAAGTAGTTGCCCAGCGCGGCGTCGATCCGGTCGGCCGGGTAGACGTTGCCGTGCGCCAGCCGCCGCCGCAGCGCCTCGGGCGTGATGTCCACCAGCTCCAGTTGCTCCGCGCGGCGCACCACCTCGTCCGGCACGGTCTCGTACTGGGTGGCGCCGGTGATGCGCTGCACCACGTCGTTGAGGCTCTGCAGGTGCTGGACGTTGACCGTGGACAGCACGTCGATCCCGGCGTCCAGCAGTTCGTCGACGTCCTGCCACCGCTTCTCGTTGCGCGAGCCGGGCACGTTGGTGTGCGCCAGCTCGTCGACCACCGCGACCTCGGGCTTGCGTGCCAGCAGCCCGTCGATGTCCAGCTCGGTGAACTCGCGCCCGCGGTGCGCGCTGGTGCGCCGGGGCACCACCTCGAGCCCGTCGAGCAGCTCGGCCGTCTTCTTGCGGCCGTGCGTCTCGACGAGCCCGATCACCACGTCCGTGCCCCGCTCCAGCCGCCGTCGCGCCTCGCCGAGCATGGCGAAGGTCTTGCCGACGCCCGGCGCCGCGCCGAGGTAGATGCGCAGTTCACCGCGGCGCGGTGGGGTTTCGGTTTCCGGCTCCACTCGACCAGTCTCCGCTCACCGGCCCGCGGCGTGGCGCACCGCGAGGTTGAGCTGCAGCACATTCACCCCCGGGAGGACCCCGGTGGTGTGCTCGCGGACCAGCTCGGCCACCCGATCGGGTGGCACGCCGGTGTTCCTGGCCACGCGGGGCACCTGCAGTTCGGCGTAGGCCACGCTGATCGACGGGTCCACGCCGGAGGCCGAGGCGGTCACCGCGTCCGCGGGCACCACCGCGGGCGCGACGCCCTCCCGCGCGGCGATCGCCGTCTGGCGGTCGCCGACCTCGGCGACCAGGTCCTCGTTGAACCCGGACTTGTTGGACCCGCCCGAGGTCGACGGATCGCCGGTGGCCGACGGCCGGGTGTGGAACCACGGGTCGGCAGCCGGATCCGCGGCCACCGGGTCGACGCCGATCAGCTCCGACCCAACCGCCTGGCCGTCCCGCGTGACGATCGAGCCCTCGGCGTTGGCCTGGAGCCCGGGGAGGCGGGACACCGCCCACACCCCGAGCGGGTACGCCACGCCGAGCAGCACGGTCATCACCAGCAGCACCCGCAGTCCCGCGGCCGCCTGGTTGAACAGGTTCTTCACGTTCCTCACCCGATCCCGGGAATCAGTCGGACAAGCTGGTCGATCAGCCAGATCCCGGCGAACGGCGTGAGCACGCCACCGACGCCGTAGACGAGCAGGTTCCGCCGCAGCAACGCGGCCGCGCCGGACGGGCGGTACCGCACCCCGCGCAGGGCCAGCGGGATCAGCGCCACGATGACCAGCGCGTTGAAGATCACCGCGGACAGGATCGCCGAGGCCGGCGTGGCCAGCCCCATCACGTTCAGCCCGCCGAGCTGCGGGTAGATCGCCAGGAACATGGCCGGGAGGATGGCGAAGTACTTGGCCAGGTCGTTCGCCACGCTGAAGGTGGTCAGCGCGCCGCGGGTGATCAGCAGCTGCTTGCCGATGCCGACGATCTCGATCAGCTTGGTCGGGTCCGAATCGAGGTCGACCATGTTGCCCGCCTCCTTCGCGGCCGACGTGCCGGTGTTCATCGCCACCCCGACGTCGGAGGCGGCCAGCGCGGGCGCGTCGTTCGTGCCGTCGCCGGTCATCGCGACCAGCCGCCCGCCCTCCTGCTCGCGGTGGATCAACGCCATCTTGTCCTCCGGCCTGGCCTCGGCCAGGTAGTCGTCGACCCCGGCGTCCTCGGCGATGGCCTTGGCGGTGAGCGGGTTGTCGCCGGTGATCATCACCGTCCGGATGCCCATCGAGCGCAGTTCGGCGAACCGCTCGCGCATGCCCGGCTTGACCACGTCGGACAGCCGGATCACCCCGCGCACCACGGCTTTGCCGCCGGTCACGCACTCGGCCACCACCAGCGGGGTACCGCCCTGCTGGCTGACCTCGTCGACGATGTGCTCGGTTTTGTCCGGCATCTCGCCACCGCGCTCACGCACCCACGCCCGCACCGCGCCCGCCGCGCCCTTGCGGATCTCGCGGTCGCGGAGGTTCAGCCCGCTCATCCGGGTCTGCGCGGTGAACGGCACGAACTCGGCGAGCCGTTCCTCCTCGGTGGGCTCGGCGTCCCCGGTCAGCTCCACGATGCTGCGGCCTTCGGGCGTGCCGTCGGCGAGGCTGGACAACCTGGCCACCGCCGCCAGTTCCTCCACAGTGGACTCACCAACCGGGAGCAGCTCGGTCGCCCTGCGGTTGCCGAAGGTGATCGTGCCGGTCTTGTCCAGCAGCAGGGTGGACACGTCACCCGCCGCCTCGACCGCACGGCCGGAGGTGGCCAGCACGTTGCGCTGCACCAGCCGGTCCATCCCGGCGATGCCGATCGCCGAGAGCAGCGCGCCGATGGTGGTCGGGATCAGGCAGACCAGCAGCGCGGTCAGCACCACCACCGACTGCTCGCTGCCCGAGTACGCCGCCATCGGCTGCAGCGCGACCACCGCGAGCAGGAAGATGATAGTCAGCGTGGACAGCAGGATGGTCAGCGCGATCTCGTTCGGCGTCTTCTGCCGCGAAGCCCCTTCCACCAAAGCGATCATGCGGTCCACAAAGGACTCGCCGGGCTTCGTGGTGATCTTGACGACGATCCGGTCGGACAGCACGGTGGTGCCGCCGGTGACCGCCGAGCGGTCGCCGCCGGACTCTCGGATCACCGGGGCCGACTCGCCGGTGATGGCCGATTCGTCCACGGTCGCGATGCCTTCGACCACGTCACCGTCGCCGGGGATCACCCCGCCCGCTTCGACCACCACCAGGTCACCGACGCGCAGGTCGGCACCGGGTACCTCCTGCTCGGCGCCGTCCGCGGTCAGCCGCCGCGCCACGGTCTCCTTCTTGGTGCGCCGCAACGACTCCGCCTGCGCCTTGCCGCGCCCCTCGGCCACCGCTTCGGCGAGGTTCGCGAACACCACGGTGAACCACAGCCAGACCGCGATCAGCACGGTGAACACGCTCGGCTCGGCCACGGCGAACACCGTGACCAGCACCGAGCCCACCCAGACCACGAACATGACCGGGTTGCGCAGCTGGTGGCGCGGGTCGAGCTTCCGCAGCGCGACGGGCAGCGAGGTGAGCAGCTGCCGTGGGCCGAACGCGCTCATGCGAGTGCCTCCGCGATGGGTCCGAGTGCGAGTGCCGGGACGAAGGTGAGCGCCGCGACCAGCACGACGGTGCCGGCGAGCAGGGAACCGAACAGCAGTCCGGTGGTGGGCAGCGTGCCCGCGGTCACCGGCACCTTCGGCTGCGCGGCGAGCGAACCCGCCAGGCACAGCACCGCGAGGATCGGCACGAACCGCCCGAGCAGCATGGCCACGCCGAGCGATGACTGGAACCAGTCGCCGGTCACGGTCAGCCCGCCGAACGCGCTGCCGTTGTTGTTGCCCGTGGAGGCGTAGGCGTAGAGGACCTCCGAGAGGCCGTGCGGCCCGCTGTTGGTCATCGCGTCCGTGGTACCCGGCACCACCAGCGCGGCGCCGGTGCCGAGCAGCACCACCGCCGGCATGGCCAGCATCGCCACGGCCGCGCAGGTGACCTCGCGGCGCCCGAGCTTCTTGCCGAGGAACTCCGGCGTGCGGCCCACCATCAGCCCGGCGAGGAACATCGCGATGATCGCCATCACCAGGATCCCGTAGAGCCCGGTGCCCACCCCGCCCGGCGACACCTCGCCGAAGAGCATGTGCACCAGCGGGACCCCGCCGCCCAGGCCGGTGAAGCTGTCGTGCATCGCGTTGACCGCGCCGGTGGAGGTGCCGGTGGTGCTGGTGGCGAACAGCGAGGACAGGCTCAACCCGAACCGTTGCTCCTTGCCCTCCATGGCGGACCCGGCCAGCAGCGCCGCCGGGCCGTTCGGGTGGGTCTCGCCGAGCCAGGACACGGCCAGCATCGCCGCCCACAGCGCGCCCATCACCGAGAGCAGCACGTACCCCTGCTTGTGGCTGCCGACCAGCTTGCCGAAGGCCCGCGGCATGGCCACCGGGATGACCAGCAGCAGGAAGACCTCGACCAGGTTCGACCACGAGTTCGGGTTCTCGAACGGGTGCGCGGAGTTGGCGTTGAAGATCCCACCGCCGTTGGTGCCCAGTTCCTTGATCGCCTCCTGGCTGGCGGCCGGCGCCAGCGCGAGGGTGGACGACGAGCCGTCCGGGCTGGTCACCGCGATCCCCGCCGACAGGCTCTGCACCACGCCGAGCGCGATCAGCACGATCGCGAAGACGAAGGCGAGCGGCAGCAGGATCCGCACGGTGCCGCGGGTCAGGTCCACCCAGAAGTTGCCGAGCCGGTCGGTCTTCGCCCGGGTGAACCCGCGGACCAGCGCGACCGCCACCGCCAGCCCGACCGCGCCGGACAGGAAGTTCTGCACGGTCAGCCCGAACATCTGGACGCCGTGTCCCATCACGGCCTCGGGCACGTAGGACTGCCAGTTCGTGTTGGTGACGAAGCTGACCGCGGTGTTGAAGGCGGTGCCGGGGTCGACCGAGCCGCGGCCCAGGTCCCACGGCAACAACGGCTGCAACCGCTGGAGCAGGTACAGGAAAACCACCGAAACCAGGGAGAACGCCAGCACGCTGAGCGCGTAGGTGCTCCAGCGCTGCGACGATTCCGGATTCACCCGGAAGAGGCGGTAGAGCACGAGTTCGCCTTTGAGGTGCCTTTCGCTGGAATACACCCCGGCGATGTGGTCGCCCAGCGGTTTGTACGCCACCGCCAGCGCGAGGAGGAGCAGGCCGGTCTGCAGCAGACCGGCCGTGGTGTCGGACATCAGAACTTCTCCGGCTTGATCAGGGCGGCGAACAGGTAGCCGAGCAGCCCGAGCGCCAGCACCCCGCCGACGACGTTGGCGACCGTGCCGCTCACAGCTTTTCCAGCCCGCGCAGGGTGAGCGCCAGCACCACGAAGACGCCGATCAGCAGCACGGCGTAGAGCAAGTCGGCCAATTCGCACCTCTCGATCGATCCACCACCCGTTTCGGTGACGGCTTCGACCTTGCGCCGGTGACGGACCGTGGCCACGGCCGGCTAACGGGTCCTTGATGCCGTTTCCCTGGCCATTTACGGCTTTTTGACGCGCGGTGAGACCGGCCACAACCGCGGTGACGCTTCGGGCGCAGCAGGCATACCGGGCAGACATTTCCGCCGTCGGGCGTTACAACGGTGTTACGGATATTTCGCATAGCTAAGTAACCGAGGAGGCGGGCTCATGTGCGGTATCACCGGCTGGATCTCCTACGAATCGGATCTGCGGACGAGAAACGACGTGGTGGACGCGATGACCGCGACCATGTCGTGCCGCGGTCCGGACGACTCCGGCACCTGGCTGGGCGAGCACGCGGCGCTCGGGCACCGGCGGCTGGCCATCATCGACCTGCCCGGCGGGCGCCAGCCGATGACCGAGCGCACCCCGTCCGGCGAGGTGGTGCTGGTCTACAGCGGTGAGGCGTACAACTTCGCCGAACTGCGCGAGGAACTGGCGGCCAAGGGACACCGGTTCACCACCAGCAGCGACACCGAGGTCGTGCTGCACGCCTACCTGGAATGGGGCGAAGGCGTGCCCGAGCACCTGAACGGTATGTACGCGTTCGCCGTCTGGGACGAGCGCACGCGCAAACTGCTGCTGGTGCGCGACCGGATGGGCATCAAGCCGCTGTACTACTACCCCACCCGCGACGGCGTGCTCTTCGGCTCCGAGCCGAAGGCGATCCTGGCCAATCCGCTGGCCAAGCGGGAGGTCGACCTCGACGGCCTGCGCGGGCTGATGGCGTTCACCAAGACGCCAGGGTGGTCGCTGTGGAAGGACATGCACGAGGTCGAGCCGGGCAGCACGGTCACCGTCGACGACCGCGGCATCCGCGGCCGCACGTACTGGAAGCTCAACGCCACCGAGCACACGGATTCGCGGGAAGAAACCGTGGCGAAGGTCCGCGAGCTGATGACCGACATCGTGCACCGGCAACTCGTGGCCGACGTGCCGCGGTGCGTACTGCTTTCCGGCGGGCTCGATTCCAGCGCGGTCACCGGCTTGGCGGCGCCCTATGTGCGGAACGAAGGCGAACAACTGCGGACGTTCTCCGTCGACTTCACCGGGCAGGAGGAGAACTTCCAGCCCGACCGGATCCGCACCACCCCCGATTCGCCGTACATCCGCGACGTGGCGGACCTGGTCGGCTCGGCGCACCAGAACGTGGTTCTCGATTCGTCCACGCTGAGCGACCCGGAAGTGCGTCGGGCCGTCGTGCGGGCGCGCGACATGCCGGGCGGCATGGGTGACATGGACACCTCGCTGTACCTGCTGTTCAAAGCGATCCGCGAGCAGTCGACCGTGGCGCTGTCCGGGGAATCGGCGGACGAGGTGTTCGGCGGTTACCTGTGGTTCCACGACCCGGCCGCGCGTGACGCGGACACCTTCCCGTGGCTGGCCTACAGCGAGCTGACCGGCAGCCGGACGGCGATGCTGCGCCAGGAGGTCACCGACGGGCTGCAGCTGGAGAACTACATCGACGACCAGTACCGCACCGCGCTCGCCCAGGTCGACCACCTGGACGGCGAAAGCGAGCTGGAGCGCAAGATGCGCACGATCTGCCACCTGCACCTGACCCGGTTCGTGCGCTCGCTGCTCGACCGGAAGGATCGCGCCTCGATGGCGGTCGGCCTGGAGGTGCGCGTACCGTTCTGCGATCACCGGCTGGTCGAATACGTCTACAACACACCGTGGTCGTTGAAGACCTTCGACGGCCGGGAAAAGAGCCTGCTGCGGCACGCGACCAAGCACGTGCTGCCGGAGTCGGTGGCTTCGCGGGTGAAGAGCCCGTACCCGTCGACGCAGGACCCGCACTACGCCGAAGCCTTGCAGAAGCAGGCGCGGGAACTGGTGGCCGACCGCGACGCCGGGGTGTTCCAGCTGGCGGACCGGGAATGGGTGACCAAGGCGGCGGAGTCGGACTCGGCAGCGGTGACCCCCGAGGTACGGCACGGCCTGGACCGGGTGCTGGAACTGCAGACCTGGTTCGAGGAATATCGCCCAACTCTTACGCTCGGCTAACCTTTCGCCGTTGCCTACCGGGCGAAATGTCTTTCCCATACAGAAGTGTGACGCCCATGCGTATATGATGAAAGGAGTCACGCAGAAGGGGATCCCATGGGAGAGCCGCCCGGAGGCGAAACGCCGAACTCCGAGCTGGTCGCGAGTTACGGCAAGCTACTGCGGCTGGTCCGCAGTGGGCAGGCGCAGACCCGGCCGGCCCTGTCCGAATGGACGGGGCTCGGCCGGACCGCGGTCACCCAGCGCATCACCACCCTGCTGAACGCCGGGCTGCTGGAGGAGGGGGACCTCAACCCCTCCACCGGCGGCCGCCAGGCGCGGACGCTGCGGTTCCGCAAGGACGCCGGGCGCATCCTGACCGCGGAGCTGGGGGCCACCAGTTTCACCGCGGGCATCACCGACCTCGCCGGTACCGTGCTCGCCGTCGCGCACTGCGACTGCGACATCGCGGCCGGGCCGGAGATCGTGCTCGAAGAGGTGGAATCCCAGCTCGACAAGCTGTGGGCCGAGCACGGTGAGGAGTCGCTCGGCATCTGGGGCGTCGGCCTCGGCCTGCCGGGGCCGGTCGAGTTCGCCACCGGGCGGCCGTCGGAGCCGCCGATCATGCCCGGGTGGAACAACTACCCGGTGCGCGACCGGCTCGGCGCCAAGTACCGCGCGCCGGTGTGGGTCGACAACGAGGTGAACCTGCTGTGCCTCGGCGAACTGCGGGACCCGGCCGCGCGCGGGCACGAGCACGGTGGCGACCTGCTCTACGTCAAGATCGGCACGGGCATCGGCGCGGGCATCAGCAACGGTGGTTCGCTGCACCGCGGGGCGCAGGGCTGCGCGGGCGACATCGGCCACGCCGCGGTCGCCGACGAGGGCCCGGCGGGCGAGGTCGTCTGCCGCTGCGGGAAAACCGGGTGCCTGGAAGCCCTCGCGGGCGGTTCGGCACTGGCGCGGGACGGCGAGGAGCTGGCACGCACGGGGCAGAGCGAAACGCTGGCGCGGGTACTGGCCGAAACGGGCCGGATCACCGCCGCCGACGTCACCGCCGCCGCGCGCTCGGGTGACCACCAGGCCGTCCGACTGCTCGTCGCGGCGGGCAAGCGGATCGGCTCGATGCTGGCGACCATGGTGAACTTCTACAACCCGTCGACCATCCTGCTCGGCGGCAAGATCGCCGGCGCCGGGGACCTCTTCCTCGCCACCATCCGGGAAACCATCTACCGCCGCTCGCTCCCACTGTCCACAAGGGAGCTTCGCATCGACAAGGCGCGCCTCGGCGAGGAAGGCGGCCTCATCGGGGCCGCGCACATGGTCCTGGACGAGCTCTTCGACCCGGACTTCTTCGCCCGCTGGCTCCCGGACGGCTCCCCCGCCGGCCGCCCCGAACTCCTCGCCACCGCCGTCTGACCCCGTCCCGAGTGTGAGGTTCGCCCGCCCGAACGCTGAACTCGCCTACCCGAGTGCGAGGTTCGGCTACCTGAACGTGTACTTCGGCTACCTGAGTGTGGGGTTCGGCTACCTGAACGTAGAACTCGCCATGCCCCGAACCCCACACTCGCGCACCCGAACCCCACACCCAGGAAGCCGAACCCCACGTTCGCGCAGCCGAACCCCACACTCAGGCACCTGAACCCCACACTCAGGCAGCCGAGTTCTACGTTCGGGCAGCCGAACTGCGCACTCGGGTGGGCGACGGGGGTCACAGTCTGAGAAGTGGCTGTGAACTGGTGGTTTTCGGGCATGTCCTGACGGGTAGGCGCGTTGTGCGGAGCAGAGAGGTGAGAACAATGACCACAGCTTTCTCGCAGACCACGTTCACCCGTACCGCGGGCACGCCGCAACTGCCGACCATGCCCAGCGGCTGGCCGATCGGCTCCTACGACTCCTACGCCGAAGCCCAGCGCGCTGTCGACCACCTGGCCGACAGCAAGTTCCCGGTCCAGGACGTGACCATCGTCGGGGTGGAGCCGATGCTGGTCGAGCGCGTCGCCGGGCGGTTGAGCTGGGGGAAGGTGCTGACCAGCGGGGCGCTGTCGGGCGCCTGGTTCGGTCTGTTCGTCGGGCTGCTGCTGAGCATGTTCACCGCCGGGGCGGGGTTCGCGCCGATCCTGATCGGCCTGCTCTCCGGTGTCGGCTTCGGCATGGTGTTCTCGGCGATCAGCTACGGCGCCACCCGCGGCAAGCGCGACTTCGTCTCCAGCAGCCAGCTGGTGGCCCGCCGCTACGACGTGCTTTCCCAGCCGCGCAACGCGGAGAAGGGCCGCGAGCTGCTCAGCAAGCTCGCGTTCAGCCACCAGTCGCTCTGAATCAGACCGTCCTCATAGGACATAGGTGAAGCGAGGAGCGGGCCCCGACCCCCGCTCCTCGCTTCGCGCGCGCACCCTCAGCCCGTGGGCGTCGGTGCGGTGCTCGGTGCCACCGGAGGTGACGGCGGTGCCGGGGCCGGCGCCGGAGCGGACGGCAGACCGGGAGCGGGCACCTGCTTCGGGATCGCCGCGCTGAACGGCACGCCCACCACCTCCCGGCACCCCGGCCGGTAGGCGTTGTACCCGTTGTAGTTGCCCTGGTCGTCGTAGCCGTACTGGTCGATGTCCGGCCGCGGGTACTGGTTGTCCGCCCCCCTGCGCTGACGTGCGCCGGACTCCGGTTCGCAGCCGTACCTCGGCAGCGTGAGCGGTTTGCCTGCCTGGTCGAACAGGTACACGTCGGTCAGCGGCTTGCCCTGGGCGTCGAACGCGTAGATGTTGTCCACCTGCTCGTTGCCGTAGCTCAGCACCGGCAGCCCTTCCGCCATGTTCGACGACGGGTACGCCCCCTCGTAGTACCGCCCGTACCGCCCGTTCGCCACCTTGAAGATGCCCTCGGTGACCAGGCCCAGCACCACCCCCACCACCAGCGCCGACACCGGCAGGCTGAGCCACAGCCACTTCCGGTCGGTCACCGACCTGGGCCCGAACCAGACGATGATCCCGGCGACCACGGCCAGCGCCAGCAGCGCCAGGATCCCCTCGCGGCCGTCGAACACGAACAGCAGCAGGCCGAACAGGACCAGCACCGCCGCGCACAGCAGCCACCACGCCGGGCGCAACGACCTCAGGTACTCCAGTGCCTTCGAGTCGCGCCCCAACGCGGACCGCACCGGCTTCAGTTCGGGCAGCCTGCCGAGCACACCGTCCCCGTGGCGCGCCAGGTACCAGCCGCCCGTGACCAGCACCGCCGCCGCCGGGATCAGCAGGGTCAGGGGTGCGGAGGCCAGGCTCGCGGCCACCAGCGCCCCGAACGGCACCAGGACGAGGACCATCGCGGCCAGGCTCCACACCGCCAGCCGCGCGCCGAGGTGGGTGTTCTCCCGGCCGCCCTCGCCCTGGTCCGGCGCCGGGTAGTCCCCCGCCGCCCGCAGTTCGGCGGCGTAGCTCTCCGGCGAGCCGAGTTGCTCGGTCATCGCCGCGACCGTGGCGCCCTCCCCCAGTTCGGCACCGATCTCGAGCAGGTGCGGGCGGACGTCCTCCAGTATCTCGTCGACCTCGGCCTGCGGCAGGTCCGCGAGCGCGGTCCGGACCCTGGCCAGGTAGTCCCGCACGACGGCGGGAGTCTGGGTGCTCATGCTGCCTCTCCCAACAGGCTGTCCATCGTCTTGGCGAAGGTGGTCCAGGTCTTCCCGGACTCCGCCAGCCGCTGGCGTCCCGACTCGTTCAAGCTGTAGTACTTGCGGTGGGGTCCTTCTTCACTCGGTACGACGTACGACGTCAGCAACCCCGCCTTGTACAGCCGCCGCAGCGTGCCGTACACCGACGCGTCGCCGACCTCCTCCAGCCCGGCCTGTCTCAACCGGCGGAGGACGTCGTAGCCGTAACCGTCGTGCCCGCGGAGCACCGCGAGCACCGCGAGATCGAGCACCCCTTTGAGTAACTGACTGATCTCCACCGGTTCCCTCCAGTCCTGCGCCGCGAACACTAGCACGCATTGCGCAGTAGTGTGCACAAGAGGGCGCCATTCGGCGGTAGGTTTTTGCTCAGGCCCTGGTCAACCGCGGTTTGGGCTGGCAACGCGGGCAGGAGAACGACGACCGGTTCATGAACGGGTCGCGCCGGATCGGCGTGCCGCAGCGGCGGCAGGCCCGGCCTTCCTGCCCGTAGGCGTCCAGCGACCGGTCGAAGTAGCCGGACTGGCCGTTGACGTTGACGTACAACGCGTCGAACGAGGTGCCACCGGCCAGCAGCGCCTCGTTCATCACGTCGGTGGCGGCCTGGAGCAGGGCCGCGCCCTGCTTGGTGGTGAGCTTGTCGGCCGGTCGCGCCCAGTGCAGGCGCGCCCGCCACAGCGCCTCGTCGGCGTAGATGTTGCCGACCCCGGAGACCAGGGTCTGGTCCAGCAGCGCGCGTTTGACCTCGGTGCGGCGGGACCGCAGCGCCTTCACCCCGAGGACCGGGTCGAACGCCGGGTCCATCGGGTCACGGGCGATGTGCGCGATCGTGCTCGGCAGCAGCGTGCCGTCGGCGTCCACGAGTTCGGCGAGCGCCAGCCCGCCGAACGTGCGCTGGTCGACGAACCGCAGTTCGGGTCCGTCGTCGTCGAAGCGCACCCGGACGCGCAGGTGCTTCTCGTCCGGCGCGCCGTCGGGCTGCACCAGCATCTGCCCGCTCATGCCCAGGTGGGCGAGCACGGCGTCCTGGCCCGACAGCTCGAGCCACAGGTACTTGCCGCGGCGGCGGGCGGCGACCACCCGCTCCCCCGCGAGCCTGCCGGAGAAGTCCGCCGCGCCGGCCACGTGCCGCCGGATCGCGCGCGGGTGCAGGACGGTGACCTCGGCGATGGTGCGTCCGGAGACGTGCTTCTCGAGCCCGGCCCGGACGACCTCGACCTCAGGGAGTTCCGGCATCGCCCTGCTGGTTGAGTTCTTCGTTGAGGGTGCGCCAAGCCGCCTCGGCGGCCTTCTGCTCGGCTTCCTTCTTCGTGCTGCCGACCCCGTGCCCCAGGGTGCGCCCGGCGATGATCACCTTGGCGCTGAACTCCTTGCGGTGGTCCGGACCGGTGTCCTCGACCTGGTACTCGGGCACGCCGAGCCCGGCCGACGCGGTCTGCTCCTGCAGGCTGGTCTTCCAGTCCAGGCCGGCCCCGCGCAGCGGGACCTCGGCCAGCAGGCTGTCGAAGAGGTGGTGCACCAGCTTGCGCGCGGTTTCGATGCCGTGCGCCAGGTAGGTGGCTCCGATGACGGCTTCGAGGCCGTCGGCGAGGATGCTCGCCTTGTCCCGTCCGCCGGTCAGCTCCTCGCCCTTGCCGAGCAGCAGGTGCGCACCGAGCCCGCCTTCACCGAGCCCGCGGGCGACCCCGGCCAGCGCGTGCATGTTGACCACGCTCGCGCGCAGCTTCGCCAGCTGGCCTTCGGGCAGGTCCGGGTGCTCGTTGTACAGGTGGTCGGTGACGACCAGGCCGAGCACCGCGTCCCCGAGGAACTCCAGCCGCTCGTTCGGCAGCAAGCCGCCGTTCTCGTACGCGTAGGAGCGGTGGGTCAGTGAAAGCCGAAGCAGCTCGGCGTCCAGGGTGACGCCGAGCGCCTCGAGCAAGGGCGTCGGATCGCTGGCCTGACCGGTGGGCGACTTTCCCCCCATGTCTGGGCTACCTCGATCAGGCTGGCTCGACGACCTGACGACCGCCGTACTGGCCGCAGGTCGGGCAGGCGATGTGCTGCGGCTTCGGGGCCTTGCAGGCACGGTTCTGGCAGGGCACCAGCTGCACCGGGGCGGCCTTCCACTGGGCGCGGCGCGAGCGGGTGTTGGAACGCGACATCTTCCGCTTGGGGACGGCCACGACTGGATCTCCTCAATCACGATCTGCCCGCGTGCGCGGGCATGCTTGCGGTCTACGAGCTGGCGCTCGTCAGGCTTGCTTGTCCGGGCCGGACGCCGGGTCGTCGTCGAAACGCTCGACCAGCGCGGCCCACCGAGGGTCTATGGTCTCATGCCCGTGTCCGGGCTCGAGATCGGCCCACTTCACCCCGCACCCGCTGCACAGACCAGCGCAGTCCTCGGTGCACAGCGGGGCCAGCGGCAGCGCGAGCACCACCGCGTCCCGCACCGCGGGCTCGAGGTCGATCCGGTCGTCGACCAGGCGCATGATCTCGTCCTCGTCGGTGGTTTCCTCGGTGGTCGAGTGCGGGTAGGCGTACAGCTCGGTCAGGTCGACCTCGACCTCGTCGGAGATCGGGTCGAGGCAGCGCGAGCAGTGCCCGGTGACCGGGGCCGTCGCGGTGCCGGTGACCAGCACGCCTTCGACCACCGATTCGAGCAGCAGGTCCAGCGCCACCTTCGCGCCTTCGGGCACCACGATCACGTCGGGCACGCCGAGCGGTTTGGTGACTTCGACGTCCCGCTGCACGGGGCGGCTGAGCCCGGCGCGGCGGCCGAGTTCGCGGGTGTCGAGCACCCAGGGACTGCGCGCGTCGACGTGCGGCGCGCTCTTGTCTTCAGACATCGCTCTCTCTGCTACGAGGTTTTGGGGCAGCACTCGGAACCGGAGTGCGCAACCTCACCACTGTACGCGACGCCGGGCGCCGGCATCACGCCTGGTAGTCGTAGACGGTGTTGCGCCCGAGGCTGGTCGGGGCCCGCAGGTGGTTGCGGCCGGAGTCGACCGTGCGCAGCGTGGTGGCGAGCAGTTCGGAGAACTCGGCGAGCTTGCCGTCGACGTAGGCATCGCAGTCGGCGCGCTGGCGGTCGGCCTCGCCGTGCGCCTCGTCGACGATGCGGGCGGCCTCGGCGTGCGCTGCCTGGACCACCTCGGTCTGGGCGACCAGGCGCGCCTGCTCGGCGCGGCCCTCGTCGATGGCCCGGTCGTAGGCGTCGCGCCCGGCCTGGATCATCCGCTCGGACTCGGCGCGGGAGCGCTCGGTCAGGTTCTGGTACTCGGCCTGGCCCGCGGCGACCGTGCGGTCGGCCTCGTTGTGCGCGTCGGCGAGCATCTGCTCGGCGCGGGCGCGGGCCTCGGCGACCAGCCGGTCCGCCTCGGCGGCGGCGTCGGAGATGGTGCGCTCGGCCTCGGCGTTCGCGCCGGTGACCGTGGTCTCCGCCTCGTGGCGGGCCTTGGTGATCAGCTCGTCCCGCTTGTCCAGCACGTCCTGGGCGTCGTCGACCTCGCCGGGCAGCGCGTCACGGACGTCGTCGAGCAGTTCGAGGACATCACCACGCGGGACCACGCAGCTGGCCGTCATCGGCACACCGCGGGCCTCTTCCACGATGGTGACCAGTTCGTCTAGGGCCTCGAACACCCGGTACACGGCAACTCCCCTCACGGCAGAACTTCCCACTTCGCCAGCTCCCAGTCTGCCCGCCGGCCGGGTGGATCCGCGTGAAGGAGGGTCACCCGGCGTGTCCGCCACGACCGGGTGACCCCACCGGCCGTCAGACGGTGACCAGTACGAAGCTCTCGTAGTGGTCCGCGGTGTAGAAGTACTCGTCGCCCTCGCCCTTGACGATGCGCCGGGCCCCGCGGTCGGAGCTGCCCGGCGTTTCCACGGTGTACTCGTGGTAGTAGCCGGAGTCGCACAGCGGGAGCAGCTGCTCGCGGTTCTGGAAGACGGTGTCGTCCTGCGGGTACGGGTAGGGGCCGCCCTGCTGGATGAGGTCGTAGGTCTCGCTCGCCTCCGGCGGCAGCGACCCCAGCGCGGCCTCGTCGAAGCCGGAAGTGTCCCCGCACTCGGCCTGGACGGTCACCGGAGTGGCCGGAGTCGCCGAAACGGTGGTGGCCCCACCGAAGACGGCGACCAGAATGGCCAGCAGAACGCCTGCAAGACGCGACTTTTGGTTAATCATTTTCGAACCGTAGCCCGATCACGTGATCATCGGGAGACGCCGGCGTGAACTCGGTCCGAGCGAACGGAACCATTCGGGGGTGCGACTGGGCCGAACGGACTAGCTTTTGGCCGCGAGTCGCGCGACCAGCCGGTCGTGCACCACGTCCGGCAGCAGGTGCGAGACGTCGCCGCCGTAGGTCGCCACCTCCTTGACCAGCGAGCTGGACAGGAAGCTGTACTCCGGGTTCGTCGGCATGAACAGCGTCTCCACCCCGGTCAGGCGGTGGTTCATCTGCGCCATCTGCAGCTCGTAGTCGAAGTCGCTGACCGCGCGCAGGCCCTTCGTGATGGCCACGATGTCGTGCTCGCGGCAGTAGTCGACGAGCAGGCCCTGCCACGAGTCCACCCGCACATTCGGGATGCCGGTCACCGACGAGGTGATCAGGTCCATCCGCTCGTCGATGGAGAACAGGCCGTGCTTCTTCGGGTTCACCATCACCGTGACCACGACCTCGTCGAACAGCTTGGCCGCCCGCTCGAAGACGTCGATGTGCCCAAGGGTGACCGGGTCGTAGGAGCCGGGACAGACCGCGCGCCGCATGACGCGGACGCTACCAACTCCCGGTGAATTCGGCCCAGTGCAGCGCCGTGTCGCCGTAGCGCTTGGTGCGCAACGGCTCCAGACCGTCCGGCCAGGACGGTTCGCCGTCGCGCAGCGCCCGCTCGACGACCACCAGCCCGCCATCGGCCAGCCAGCCCCCGGTGACCAGCGCGGAAAGCACCGTGGCCAGCTGCGCGGCGCCCAGGTCGTACGGCGGATCCGCGAGCACCAGGTCGAACGGCGCTTCGGCACCGACGGCGAGCACCGTTTCGGCCTTTCCGTGCCGCACCGCGCCACCGAGTGCGAGTGTGGTCACATTGCCGCGGAGCACGTCGGCCGCGCGTTTGTCGGCCTCGACGAACACCGCCTCCCGCGCACCCCGCGAAAGGGCCTCCAGCCCCAGCGCCCCGGTGCCCGCGTAGAGGTCGAGCACCCGCGCCCCGTCCAGCTCACCGGCCACTTCCAGGGCGTTGAACAGGGCTTCGCGCACCCGCTCGGACGTCGGCCTGGTCCCCTTCGGCGGCACCTTCAGCTTCCGGCCACCGGCGGTCCCCGCCACGATCCTGGTCACCCCGGAATGGTCGCACCTGTGTTTTTGGGCAGGACTGGCTGTACCCCGCGACGGGGACGCGTATTGTCGTTCTTCCCCTTCCCGGCGAGTGAGCTGTAGGAGCGCTGCGTGTCGGAACCTCGGGTCAGACGGGCCGAGATCGCCATCGAACAGACCCACGTCGATCGGGTCTACACCCGTCTCGCGGAACTGCGGACCCAAGCCGAGGCGATGCGCGCCAAGGGCTACGAACTCGGGCACGGCGCCCAGCGCGAAGCCGTGTTCGAGCAGGCGTCCATGCTCTTCGAGCGGGACATGATGGTCTACCACGCCAACCAGACCCTGCAGACGCTCGACGCCGAGTACGAGGGCCTGGTCTTCGGCAGGCTCGACCACGCCTCGGACGACGAGCCGATCTACGTCGGCCGCCTCGGCATCCGCGACGCGGAGTTCGACAACCTGGTCACCGACTGGCGTGCCCCGGCCGCCGCCGCGTTCTACCAGGCCACCGCCGAGGAACCGATGGACGTGGTGCGCCGCCGGGTGATCCGCTGCTCCGGGCAGACCGTGCTCGACGTGGACGACGACGTGCTGATGGCCGAAGCCGTGCCGGAGAACATGCAGGTCGTCGGCGAGGGCGCGCTGATGGCCGCGCTCGGCCGGTCCCGCGGCGAGAAGATGCGTGACATCGTCGCCACCATCCAGCGCGAACAGGACGAGGTCATCCGCGCGCCGTGGCGCGGGGTCACCGAGATCACCGGCGGCCCTGGCACCGGCAAGACCGCGGTCGCCCTGCACCGCGCCGCCTACCTGCTCTACCGCCACCGCCGCCAGCTCGGCGGCGCCGGCGTGCTGGTGGTCGGCCCGTCCGGGGTGTTCACCAACTACATCTCGCGCGTGCTCCCCGCGATGGGTGAGACGAACGTCGAACTGCGTGCGCTCGGCGAACTGCTCGACGGCGCCACCGGCACGCACCAGGACCCCGCCCGGCTCGCCGCGATCAAGGGCTCCTCGCGGATGCGCAAGCTCCTTGCGCGCGCCATGCGGGAGACCCCGCCGGACGCGCAGACCGAGATGCGCATCGTCTACAAGGGCGAGGTGCTCAAGCTCGACGCGAAGGAACTGGAGAAGGTCCGGCGCAAGGTGCACAGCCAGGGCGGGCCGCCGAACCGGTCACGCGTGCGCGCCGCGGAGACCCTGCTCGAAGCCCTCGCCGACAAGGCCGACGAGCACGCCAAGGCCGACGGCCGCAGCTCCGACCGCGCCGAGCTGATCACCGAACTCGGTGAGCGCATCGAGTTCCACCGCTTCCTGGTGGTGTGGTGGCCGATCCTGCACCCGGCCGAGGTGCTGCGCTGGCTCGCCGACGAAAAGCGACTCGCCAAGGTGGGCAAGGGCCTGCTGAACCGCGAGGAGATCACCCTGCTCGCCGGTTCGCTGGCCGACCGCAGCAACGGCTGGTCGGTGGCCGACATCGCGCTGCTCGACGAGCTGCGCGTGCTGATCGGCCCGCAGCCCAAGCGCCGCCGCCGCGCCCAGTCGATCGAGCTGGACGCCGCGCCGATCCAGCGCGGCACCACCGGCACCGGCCCGCAGCGGCCCGAGCACTACGACGAGTACTCGCACATCGTGGTCGACGAGTCGCAGGACCTCTCGCCGATGCAGTGGCGCATGGTCGGGCGGCGCGGCAAGTACGCGAGCTGGACCGTGGTCGGCGACCCGGTGCAGAGCTCGTGGCCGGACCCGCCGGAGGCCGCGCAGGCCAGGGAGCAGGCGTTCGGCCGCGGCACCGCGCACCGGCGGTTCACCCTGCGGACGAACTACCGGAACTCCGCGGAGATCTTCGACCTGGCGGCGAAGGTGGTGGCGAACCAGGCCGAGGCCGACGAGCTGCCCAAGGCCGTGCGCACCACCGGACTGGAACCCGAGGTACGCCCGGTCGACCCGGCCGCGTGGGAAAGCTCGGTGCAGGCCGCGGCCAAGGAACTGATGGGCGCGGTCGAGGGCACGGTCGGCGTGATCTGCGCCATGGACCGGGTGCCCGAAGTGGAGCGCTGGCTGTCGGGACAGGCGGACGAACGGCTCAAGGTCGTCGGCAGCCTCGACTCGAAGGGCCTGGAGTACGACGCTGTCGTACTGGTCGAACCGGCGGAGTTGATCACGGAGTCGTCTACGGGACGGCGGGTGCTGTACGTGGCTCTGACTCGGGCTACGCAGCAGTTGACTGTGCTGGCTTCTGATCCGAGCTGGCTGCCTTAGTTCTTGGCTGGGCGGGGTCCGCCCCGGGTCTTGATTGTGACTACGGCGGAGATGACCTTGTCAAGGCGGGAAGGATGCCTTGACAAGGTCATCTCCGCCGTGTTTTTGGCTGTGGACCGGGGCAGGGTGGGGTCTGGGCGGGTCCTCTGGTGTGGTGCCCGGGTCTCGGTTGTGTTGGTGGTGGTGGGGCGGTTGCGCGGTGGTGGGCTTGGCGATGTCACGAATGTGGCTTTGGGGGCGGATTCGGCCCCGAAAGCCACATTTGTGTCCCTCGGGAGCCCGCGCGGGAAGGATTGAGTCGGCTGCGGCGTTGGTCCTGGTGTGAGTTCCTTGTCTGAAGTGCCCCTGTCCGTGCTCGACCTGGCGCCGATCGTCAGCGGGTCGGACGCGCGGGCCGCGTTGCGGAGCAGCGTCGAGCTGGCCAAGTACACCGAGAGCCTCGGCTACCACCGCTACTGGGTGGCCGAGCACCACAACATGCCGGGCATCGCCAGCTCGGCCACCTCGGTGCTGATGAGCCACATCGCCACGGCCACCGACCGCATCCGCGTCGGCTCCGGGGGCATCATGTTGCCCAACCACGCCCCACTGGTCATCGCCGAGCAGTTCGGCATGCTCGAGGCGTTCCACCCCGGCCGGATCGACCTCGGCATCGGCCGCGCGCCGGGCACCGACCAGCGCACGGCGCTCGCCCTGCGTGGCGCCGCCGGGTTGTCCGCGGAGGACTTCCCGCAGAAGCTCCAGGAGCTGCGCTCCTACTTCGAGCCCGGCGAAGGCCGTGCCGTGCGCGCGTTCCCCGCCGAGGGCTTCAAGGTCCCGGTGTGGCTGCTCGGCTCGAGCGGGTTCAGCGCCCAGCTCGCCGGCGCGCTCGGCCTCCCGTTCAGCTTCGCCCACCACTTCAGCGCGCAGAACACCGTCCCCGCCGTGCGCCTGTACCGCGAGGCGTTCCAGCCGTCCGAGGTGCTCGACGAGCCGTACGTGATGCTCGGCGTCTCGGTGCTCGCCGCGGACACCGACGAGCACGCGCGCTACCTGGCCGGTCCCAGCGCGCTGACCTTCCTGAGCCTGCGCCGCGGCAGGCCGATCCCGTTGCCGACGCCCGAAGAAGCCGCCGCGTACGAGTACAGCGACATCGACACCATGTTCGTCGAGGAACGGCTCAGCACCACCGTGCTCGGCTCGCCCGAGACCGTGCGCAAGGGCCTCGAAGCGCTGCTCGAGGAAACCGACGCGGACGAGCTGATGATCACCACCATGGTCCACGGCGACGAGGACCGGAAGCGCTCCTACGAACTGGTCACTTCAGCGCGAGGTTGAACCGGTCGGCGGCGGCGATCGCGAACACACCCGATCCCGCCGTCGCCGGCACCGCGATCGCGCTGCTGTTGCTCCAGCCCCAGGCGATCACCTTGCCGGTGGACAGCAGCACGACGCTGTGCGTCCAGCCCGCCGCGATCGCGGTGACGCCGGTGGCCGTGGCCGGCACGGTGCTCTGCTTGTACTCGTCGTTGCCCCAGGCGATCACCGTGCCGTCGGACTTCAGCGCGAGGCTGTGGTCCCAGCCGGCCGAGATCGCGGTGACCCCGGACTTCGCCGCGGCGGGCACGTTGAGCTGTCCCCACTCATTGGCGCCCCAGGCGATGACGCCGCCGTTCTTCAACGCCAGGTTGTGGTCACCACCGACGGAGATCGCGGTCACCCCGGACTGCGCCTCCGGGGGCACGTCGTCGCGCATGCCCCAGCTGATCACCTGCCCGCCCTGCTTCAGCGCGAGGTTGTGGTAGCCGTAGGACGAGATGGCGGTGACGCCGGACTTGGCCGCGTCGGGGATCTTCAGCTGGCCGAACCAGTCGTTGCCCCAGCCGACGACACCACCGTTCTTCAGCGCGAGGCTGTGCGCCCAACCGGCGGCGAGCGCGGTCGCGCCCTGCGCGGCCGCGGGCACGACGGTCTGCCCGTAGACGTTGTTGCCCCAGGCGACGACGGTGCCGTCCGCCTTGCGCGCGAGCGCGTGCAGGCCACCGACCCGCACTTCGGCGACGCCCGTGGTCAGCCCGGCGGGCACCGGCCGCTGCTGCCACAGGCCGTTGCCCCAGCCGATCACCCCGCCCGTGCCGTCCGCCGCCGCGGCGGCCTCGACCGGCGGCGCGGAGGGGACAGGCGCGGTGGCCGGCGGCGGCGCGGTGGGGCCCGGTTCCACCGACACCGCGGTCAGCGCGCCGGCCAGCAACAGGCCCGCGCCGAGCGCGCCCACCACGAGCGAAGCCGATTTCCGCATTGTTCCTCCGGACCATCACCTGCGGCCGTTCGGCCGAACGCCGCCTGGGTAGAAGACGGTCCGACTTTACGGCAGAGCAACGCCGAACACGGACGGTCGCGAGCGCGGACGCCGTTTTTCATACGCTGGTGACAAAGCCGGGATTGCCGATCCGGCGCGGGTGACAAATTCACCGATACAGCTGCCGAGTTTGCCCTGGATTCCAGGTCAGCCCTTGATTCACCAGGACACGCGCTCGTAATCTACTAGCGGGTAACCCGAGAACGGACGGTATAAAAGGGGGACTCTGCCGTCCGGCATCAGCTCTACCCGGGATCGATCTCCACTTTACTCGGCCGCCGAAGAATCGGCGAGCGCCCGCCGTGTCCGTTTAACGCGGAACAGCAGAACGATTGAGGAGATTATCGCAAATGTCACGACGATTCGGCAGACTCTTCGCCGGTACGGCGACCGTGAGCATGGTGCTCGGCCTGACCGTGGCCGGTGCCGGCACCGCACTCGCCGACCAGGCGTACACCAGCCCCACGCTGACCTACACCTGCAACTACCCCCTGATCGGTGAGAACCTCCTCGAGGTGCAGGCCAGCTTCCAGGGCCCCAGCTCGGTCACCGGTGGCGGCACCTTCCAGGCCTACGGCGTGACGGCCGTGGCCACCGTGCCCGCGGACGTGGTCAGCGCGCTGTACTACCTCGGCGGCATCGACGGTGTCCGCGGCAGCGCCGACGCCAGCGTCGCCGTGACGAACGGGAGCCCGGCCACGGTGAACGTGTCCGACCTCGGGGTGGGCGAGCAGTTCGTCCCCGACCCGGACGCGGCCTTTCCGGTCAACGCGGCCCAGACCTCCAGCTCCGTGGTCCCGGCCATCACCGCCGGTTCCACCGGCCAGGTGCTGACCGCCGCGCTCGGCGAGACCTTCTCGGCGTCGCTGGACTTCCACTACACCAACGCCACCCCCGAGTGGCAGGGTCCGGAAGCCTTCGACTGCACGCTCAACGAAGGGCAGAACGCGGCGTTCTCGCCGTCGCTGACCATCGGCTGATCTGCAGTGCCCCACTAGCTAACCCCGGTGCTCCGGCCACGCCCCCGACGCGTGGCCGGAGCTTCCGGCTTTCCGGCGAAGGAACGCGGATGGCACAGAAAGAACTCCGGGAACGGCTCGGCACCGGAGCGGCCGTCGCGCTGCTCGCCGCCGGTTTGACCAGCGGGCTGACCGGGGCGGGCTCGGCCGCCCCCGAGGCACCCGAAGCTCCGGTGGAGAGCACCCCGGTGTCGCTGGCACTGACCTACGACTGCGTGTTCGGCGCGAGCGAGCCGCAGGCGGTGAACATCACCATCGACACCACGCTCCCCGGCTCGGTGCTCGTCGGCGAACCGGTCACCCCCGGCCCGCTCAACGCCGAACTCGTGCTCCCCGAGACGCTCTGGCCCGCGCTGGGCGCACCGGCCTCGGTCGAAGGCACGGTCACCGCGAACCTGCTCGGCGTCCAGGGCGAGAAGCCCGAGGCGGTGAGCGCCGAGCTGCCGGTGGTGTCGACGCCGGTGCCGGAAACGGGCGCGCTGACTGTGAAGACCACCGGCACGATCCCCGCGTGGCAGACCTCCGAGGCGGGCTCGCTGACCGTCTCCGTCGGCCCGCCGTCGATCGTGCTGACCCCGCACGCGACCGACGGCACCCAGCTCGGCGAGGCACCGGTCGAGTCGGTCTGCGAACCGGCTCCCGAGCAGGACTTCCTGCTGGGCTCGGTGGCGGTCCTGCTGCCCGGCCAGCCCGTGTCACCGCAGGGGACGGCCCCGCTGCCTGGCATGCCCGGTCCCGGCGGGGTGCTGCCGGGCATGCCGTCCGCACCTGGCGCGCAGGCCGCCGAGGCGGGCCCGGGCATCATGGCCGCGCCGCTGTTCCCGCTCACCGCGCAGTACATCAACGGCGAGTCGACGGTCGCGAAGACCGGCGCGAAGGTCGTGCTCGGGCCGGGGCTGATGATCAACGGCGGGCAGTACATCAACCCGCCGGGCATCCGCGGTGACGTGGCCCTGCCGAAGGCGAAGACGCCGTTCTACGCCTTCGACTTCCTCCCGGTGACCGGGCTGGCGGAGTTCCTGCCCGCGAACGACGAAGGCGGCAAGCTCACCTTCACCGAGGGCACCTTCCCGAAACCGGACAGCATGCTGTTCGCGCACACCGAGGTCTTCCTGCGGATCAGCGACGTCGAGCTGAACGGTGTGCCGTACGACGTCGGCCCGGACTGCCGCACCGGCGACATCTCGCTGCACCTGTGGGGCCAGTACCTGGTGACCGCCGGTGGCACCATCGGCACGCACCCGGACGCGCCGCTCCCGGAGCAGCGGGGCTTCACCATCCCGCCGTTCACCGGGTGCGGGGTGACCGAGGACATCTCGCCGATCCTCACCGGGCTGATCTCCGGGAACGGCAACCAGGTGACCCTGGTGCTCAAGACCGTCGGCAAGTAGCGGCACGAGAGAAGGCCCGCCCTCCCGGAACCGGGGGAGCGGGCCTTTTCGCGGTGTGCGGATCAGGGCAGGGAAGACGCCTTGCCGAGCACCAGCTTGATGGTGTTGTCCGGACCGGAAACCAGTGAACTGAGCAACCCGGAGAAAATGGTGCAGTTCTTGAACTCCGGAATGGTGTAGCTACCGGAAACCGTGCCGCCGTTGAAAATGGTGAAGTCGCCCTCGGACTTGAGGTCCATGCCGACCGGGTTCTGCGTCTTGCACTCGTTCCCGACCGGGGTGTAGAAGATGCCGGCGATCCAGATGTCGCTGAGCTGGATGTAGGCGTCGGCGTGGGTGGTGATGACGCCCTGCTTGAGCTCACCGGAGACCGGGCCGGTCGGGATGACCGTGACGGTGGCCTTGACCGGGATGAAGCCCAGGACGTTGAAGGAGGCCTTGGCGGGCGGGATGCTCAGCACGCCGGAGACGTCCCCGCCGCCGGGCTTGGTGGTCACGGTGGTGTTCAGGGTGCCTGGGCCCAGCTTGAGCGCGCTACCGGTCTTCTTCACCACCGACTCGCCGGAGACCGGGTACTGCACCTTGATCGTCGCCGCCGAAGCCGGCGCCGCCGCGAGCACCCCGGCACCGAAAACGGCGGCGGTCATCGCCATCACCGCGGCGGGTCTGCGCAACCTGGTCAACATTCTCGACATCGCAATTCCTCTGTTCGGGGGTCGGCGGAAGTGCAACTTACTGACGAGTATGCTAGTTCTGCCGAGGTCCGCGATACAAGACACGACAATTGCGACCACTATTCTTTGCTCAAATCCACACAAATGTGGAGAGCGGAATTGTCATCCCGGTGCAAGGTGGCCGCCGCGGCGGGCGGACGCGCCCGCGGGGCAGGGCCGTTCGGCCTACCGGGCACGCACAAGAGCGGGGCCCCGGACCATCTCTGGTCCAGAGCCCCGCTCTGTCTAACACGTTAAGTTCGGCGGCGTCCTACTCTCCCACACCCCTTCGAGTGCAGTACCATCGGCGCTGGCAGGCTTAGCTTCCGGGTTCGGAATGGGACCGGGCGTTTCCCCGCCGCTATAACCACCGAAACACTACGAAACAAACACACAAGTGCATGTTGACGTCTCTGATGTGGTGTTTCAGAGCCGTAGAGTGGATGCGAAGCGTCTTTGTAGGCAAGTCCTCGGCCTATTAGTACCAGTCAACTCCACACATTACTGCGCTTCCATTTCTGGCCTATCAACCCAATCGTCTTTTGGGGGCCTTAACCCACAAAGGGGTGGGATACCTCATCTAGGAACAGGCTTCCCGCTTAGATGCCTTCAGCGGTTATCCCTTCCGAACGTAGCTAACCAGCCATGCCACTGGCGTGACAACTGGCATACCAGAGGTTCGTCCGTCCCGGTCCTCTCGTACTAGGGACAGCCTTCCGCAAGTATCCTACGCGCGCGGCGGATAGGGACCGAACTGTCTCACGACGTTCTAAACCCAGCTCGCGTGCCGCTTTAATGGGCGAACAGCCCAACCCTTGGGACCTACTCCGGCCCCAGGATGCGACGAGCCGACATCGAGGTGCCAAACCATGCCGTCGATATGGACTCTTGGGCAAGATCAGCCTGTTATCCCCGGGGTACCTTTTATCCGTTGAGCGACACCCCTTCCACCAGGTGGTGCCGGATCACTAGTCCCGACTTTCGTCCCTGCTCGACCTGTCAGTCTCACAGTCAAGCTCCCTTGTGCACTTACACTCAACACCTGATTGCCAACCAGGCTGAGGGAACCTTTGGGCGCCTCCGTTACTCTTTGGGAGGCAACCGCCCCAGTTAAACTACCCATCAGGCACTGTCCCTCACCCAGATCATGGGCGTAGGTTCAGATTCCCAATCCGGCCAGAGTGGTATTTCAACAACGACTCCACACCCACTAGCGTGAGCGCTTCACAGTCTCCCACCTATCCTACACAAACCGAACCGAAAACCAATACCAAACTATAGTAAAGGTCCCGGGGTCTTTCCGTCCTGCCGCGCGTAACGAGCATCTTTACTCGTAATGCAATTTCGCCGGGCCTGTGGTTGAGACAGCCGGAAAGTCGTTACGCCATTCGTGCAGGTCGGAACTTACCCGACAAGGAATTTCGCTACCTTAGGATGGTTATAGTTACCACCGCCGTTTACTGGCGCTTAAATTCTCAGCTTCACCCCCGAAGGGATTAACCGGTCCTCTTAACGTTCCAGCACCGGGCAGGCGTCAGTCCGTATACATCGAATTACTTCTTCGCACGGACCTGTGTTTTTAGTAAACAGTCGCTTTCCGCTGGTCTCTGCGGCCACCCACCCCTAGCCCGTAAAGGACTTCAGGATGTTTGGCCCCCCTTCTCCCGAAGTTACGGGGGCATTTTGCCGAGTTCCTTAACCACAGTTCACCCGATCGCCTTGGTATTCTCTACCTGACCACCTGTGTTGGTTTGGGGTACGGGCCGTGCACGCACTCGCTAGAGGCTTTTCTCGGCAGCATAGGATCACTCTACTTCACCTCAATCGGCTACGCATCACGTCTCAGCCTACATGCCATGCGGATTTACCTACATGACGGCCTACACGCTTACACCAGTACTACCATTCACTGGCGGAGCTACCTTCCTGCGTCACCCCATCACTTGACTACTACAGAATCAGGCCCCACGCTCCACAACACAGATCCATCCGAAGACTTCACCATGCGCTTTGGGTGGTTAGTATCAACTGCCTCATCAGGGACGCACGTGCTCGGGTACGGGAATATCAACCCGTTGTCCATCGACTACGCCTGTCGGCCTCGCCTTAGGTCCCGACTTACCCTGGGCGGATTAGCCTGGCCCAGGAACCCTTGGTCATCCGGCGGCAGAGTTTCTCACTCTGCATTCGCTACTCATGCCTGCATTCTCACTCCCACACCCTCCACCGCTGGTTTACACCGCGGCTTCCCTGGATGCAGGACGCTCCCCTACCCATCAACACGACTAGATGCTCATCCGAAAACAAGCACCGATCTATTGTGTCAATGACACAGCTTCGGCGGTGTGCTTAAGCCCCGCTACATTGTCGGCGCAGGACCACTTGACCAGTGAGCTATTACGCACTCTTTCAAGGGTGGCTGCTTCTAAGCCAACCTCCTGGTTGTCTGGGCAATCCCACATCCTTTCCCACTGAGCACACACTTAGGGGCCTTAGCTGGTGTTCTGGGCTGTTTCCCTCTCGACGACGAAGCTTATCCCCCGCCGTCTCACTGCCGCACTCTCACCCACCCGTATTCGGAGTTTGGTTGACTTCGGTAACCCGGTAAGGCCCCTAGGCCATCCAGTAGCTCTACCCCGGATGGGAAACATACGACGCTGCACCTAAATGCATTTCGGGGAGAACCAGCTATCACGGAGTTTGATTGGCCTTTCACCCCTACCCACAGCTCATCCCCTCAGTTTTCAACCTAAGTGGGTTCGGGCCTCCACACCGTCTTACCGGCGCTTCACCCTGGCCATGGGTAGATCACTCCGCTTCGGGTCTAGACCACGCGACTAGAAACGCCCTATTCAGACTCGCTTTCGCTACGGCTACCCCACACGGGTTAACCTCGCCACGCAGCACTAACTCGCAGGCTCATTCTTCAAAAGGCACGCCATCACCCCGAAAGGCTCTGACGGCTTGTAAGCACACGGTTTCAGGTACTCTTTCACTCCCCTCCCGGGGTACTTTTCATCTTTCCCTCACGGTACTAGTCCGCTATCGGTCATCAGGAAGTATTTAGGCTTACCGGGTGGTCCCGGCAGATTCACAGCAAATTCCACGAGCTCGCTGCTACTCGGGAACACCACCACGCAACACCCACACAGTTTTCGCGTACGGGACTCTCACCCACTCCGGTCCACCATCCCAGGTGGTTCCACTAACCATGCAGCATCACGCCAGAAATGTCAGTTCCTG